>JASJBD010000089.1 GCA_030066665.1 Gammaproteobacteria bacterium | reverse complement strand
CCGTTGCCCTACAAGGCCTGGTGGGGCCTTGTCGGCTGTGCGGCGCTGTTCGGACTGGTGTTGCTGTTCGGCCCCTACAGCGACGGCGTCAACATCGGGCCCGATCGCGGCAACTTCTGGTACTACTGGCAGCGCTCCGATGCGACCGTCTGGTCACGGCTGTCGGCCTGGCTGCCGTACGTCGCACACCAGTTGTCCATGTGGTACCTGATCGCGCAGGCGCGTCACGCGCGGCCGCGTTACATCTTTGGCCTGCATTGGTTCAATGTTTGGGCAATCGCCATCAACGTCGGCTTCATCCTACTGCACATCGCGCAGACCAAAATTTTCTATGACGGTCTGGCCCAGGATGTGCACGAAGCCACGTCCATGATGTCGGTCGTCCTGATGCTGATGCTGATTCTGCTGATGGAGAATCGCCGTCGCGGTCTGTTCTTCGGCAAGCCGGTGCCCCTGCTGAATGCGACCGGCGATGCGGTGCGTCGCTACCACGGCTACTACTTCTCGTGGGCGATCATCTATGTCTTCTGGTATCACCCGATCGAGCTGACTGCGGGCCACCTGGCTGGCTTCGCCTATATGTTCCTGCTGCTGTTGCAGGGCAGCCTGTTTTTCACGCGCTTCCACACGAATCGCTGGTGGACCATGTTCCTCGAGACAGTATTCGTGATTCACGGGGCAATCGTGGCCTATACGATTCTGCAGACGGGACAAGTCACCCCGGTTTCCATGTTCCTGTTCGGCGGCGTGGCGGTATTCCTGATCACGCAGCTCCATGGACTCGGTCTGTCGACCCGCGGCAAGTGGCTGATCGCCGCGCCGTTGATCGGATTCATGGCGGGTTTCTTCCTCGTCTTCCCTGACAGCCTGGTCGGTTTGCCGCGGCTGCCTGCAATCATGTATATCGGCACGTTCCTGATGGCCGGCATCGTCTGGCTACTGCAGCGCTCCGCGACCGCATTGTCCGCAGAGGGGAGGGGGACACCACCCGCCGTATCACGGCCCTAGATTCCATCTGACAATCGTCGGATGGACGGATCGGACGGCGGCAGCCAGCCGCTGCATATACTCGTATTCATTGGTTCGCCTCGCAACGCGGAAAGCTGGACCTACAAGATCATCCGGCAGATCGAGGCGCGGATGGCCGAGATCCAGCCGGTCGATTTCGAATACGTCTTTATTCTGGATACAGGCCTGCCGTTCTGCGACGGTTGCCTGTCGTGCGTAAACGTTGGTGAGCACGCCTGTCCGCAGTTCACGATCGTGGGGCCGCTTGCCGAAAAAATGGATGCGGCCGACGGACTGATTCTCGGCTCGCCCATCCATACGTTCGCAATGACCGGGTTGATCAAGAATTTTTGCGAGTACTTCATGTACAAGCGCAACCGACCGAGTTTCTTTGGCAAGAAGGCCGTTGTCACGGCGACGGCTTCGGGCGGTGGCCATACCCAGGTGCTGGATTTTCTCGAGGGCACAGCGTCGGCCTGGGGCTGCGATGTCGTGACCCGGCTCGGTATTTCCAGCACGCAGCTCAAGAAACCGCGTTATCTCGAGAAGGTCGACGCCGTGACGCGCGAGATTGCGCAGCTGTTTATCGACGAAATCAACAAGGGCGAACTGGGTTCGCCGAAGTTTGGCGCCCTGATGAATTTTCGCGCCATGCAGAATATGACCCGCAATCAGAAGGGCTCGGTGAATTACCGGTATTGGCAGGCGCGGGACTGGCTGGATGCGGAGTACTACACGAAGGTATCGATTAGCCCCTGGGCGCGAATGATGGCGGGCTATATCGCCCGCAAGATGCGGCGCTCCATTCGCAAGGGCAACGTCCAGCCCTATCGCTGATACTATCTGCCCATGATTGCCGTCACTGCCGCATCGGGCCGCCTGGGACACGCCATTCTGCGCTATCTCGTCGACGAAGTCGGCGCCGGCCGGGTCTGCGGGGTGGCGCGTGATCCAACGCGCATCGACATCGACGGGATCACGCGACAGGCCGGGGATTACAACTCGGTGGACGGCATGACCGCAGCGCTGCAGGGCATCGACACGGTCGTGATGATTTCGGCGCCAGTGACGACCGGTACGGACCGGGTCACGATGCACAACAACGTGATCGCCGCTGCGCATGCTGCCGGGGTCGATCGCATCATTTATACCAGCGTGATCGGCAACGGTGACGAGGACGCGACGATGTTCGCGGATGCTGCCCGCATCAATCGCATTACCGAGCAGGCGTTGGCAGATTCGGGGCTGAAGTGGGCGGTCGCCCGTAACGCGCTGTACCTCGATCTCGACCTCGGTCATATCATCAAGGCTGACAGTACCGGCGGCGTCTACAAGAACAATGGCGGTGATGGCCGCTGTGGTTATCTCAGCATCGATGAACTGGCCTACGCAATCGCGCGGCTGGCCGCGGATGATCATAAACACGGCCGGATCTACAACCTGACTGGCGAAAACCAGACCCAGGCGGACCTGATCCGGCTCGCGAACGAGGTCTTCGGTTTGCACGTGCGCTACGAGCCAATCAGCATTGCGGAAAACATCGAACGCTTCATGGCCGAGCCCAGCATTGCGTCCCGCGGCGAGGAAGTGGCCCGCATGCTCACCGGTTGCTTCGAGTGCATTGCCCGTGGCGCGTATGACGTGCCGTCGGATTATGAAGCCGCCGCGGGCCGGCCGGCGAAGTCCATTCGCCAGCAGATGGAAGAAATCCGCGCTCAACAGGCTGCATGAGCGAGATCCTGCACTGTTACCGCTGTGGTGCATCGCTGGAGGCGCTGACCCTGCCGCTGGCGCGACTGGACGAGTGTCCGCACTGCGCGGTGCAACTGCATGTGTGTCGAATGTGCATCCACTTTGATCCGAACGTGACGAAACAATGCCGTGAAGACGACGCCGAGGAAGTCAAGGAAAAAGCCCGCGCGAATTTCTGCGACTATTTCAAGCCGAATCCGGCAGCACATGACCCGAGTTTCGCGAGCGCCGATGCGAAAGCGCGCGCCGGGCTGGCGTCCTTGTTCGGTGACGACGGAGCCCCGGACGATACGGACGACGGTCCGGATCACGCGGCGGCCGACGATCTGTTTCAATAGGGTCGATACCCGATGGCAGATGGCAAACCGGCTTTCGAGATGCCCGACGGCCCCTATGCCGGCGATGTCGCGGTGCGCGATGCCTGGGAGGTACTGACCGAAAATCCCACCGCGGTGCTGGTCGATGTCCGGACCCAGGTCGAGTGGAATCTGATTGGCAGGCCGGACCTGTCATCCATTGGACAGGAGCCGCTCTACCTGGACTGGGTGTCGATGTATGGCAAGGAACCCGGTTTTCCCGGGGCGCTGCAGGCAGCGCTTGAACAGCGTGGCGTAGCCAGGGATACGCCGATTTACTTTATGTGCCAGTCCGGCGGGCGCTCGAAAGTGGCCGCGATGCAATGTACGGAACTCGGGTATACGGCCGCGTACAACATTGCCGAAGGCTTCGAAGGGGACCTGGACGAGCACCAGCATCGCAACAGCGTGAATGGCTGGAAGGTATCCGGCCTGCCGTGGACCCAGACCTGAGTCCGATGTTCAGGCGGTGCGCTGCAGGCGCCCGTCGACGCTGCGGCTGAAGATCCCGGTCAGCAGAGACTCTTCGCGATCCTCGCGAGCGACGACGACCCGATTGCGGCCCTTGCTCTTGGCGGTGTACAGCGCCTCGTCCGCGAGTTGCAGCAGACCTTGCGGGCTGTGCTCCGTTTCATGCGGCGTCAGCTGCGCCACGCCGGCACTGATCGTCACTCGTGGCGCAGTGTCCGAATTGCGATGTTCGATATTCAGCGCCTCGACGTGACTGACGACCTGCGACAGTGTCAGGTGCGCATGATCCGCACGCGCGCCGGGCAGGATCAGCACGAATTCCTCGCCGCCATAGCGTGCCGCCATGTCCAGCGGGCGGCGACAGGCATTGGCGATTTCTTGGGCAACCTTGCGCAGGCACTCGTCGCCCGCCTGGTGCCCGTAGGTGTCGTTGTAGTTCTTGAAGTGATCGATATCCAGTAATGCCACCGACAGCGGTTCCTTCGTGCGCAGACAGTGGCGCCACATGCCGTCGAAGTACCGGTCGAAATGCTCCCGGTTCACGAGTCCAGTCAGGTGATCGAGGCTGGCGACTTTTTCCAGGATGCGCGCCTCGAGAAAAGACAGGCGCTGGTTGTATTCGAGGTTATAGAGGCCGGTGGCACCAATCACATTGGCGAAGGCCAGGAACACGGTGTTGTAGATCAACGTCGCGGCCGGAGCGCCACGCATCATGTACGTGATGATGACCATGGCAAGAATGGACACGGCTGTAAGTAGTGCGGGCCAGAACCGCAGGCCGATAAAGAGGTACACATAAAAGGTCAATATCAGCACGCCCGTAAACGCCGTGCCAATGTTCTGTAGTTGCGCGACGGAGCCGAGGAACATCGAGCTGGCCGCGATCGAGACACCCAGCACAATGCCCATCGGGCCTAACCACGGCCGTAGAACGGGCAGGTACGTCGCCCCGATCATCGCGAGAATCAGCGGGTGACTGATTGCCGTGCGCTGCCAGACACCGTTGTCACTGAACCCGATTTCGCCCAGGAAGTAGTCGAGAGCAACGAAACAGAGGCCGAAGATGAAGCCCAGCCACAGCATCGCGCGCAGCTGACCCATGTTCCGATCGCGCCGATAATGGCGAAACTCGGTCTCGAGGGCGCGACGGAAGCGCAGCAGCCGAAATCCGTCAGCGATCTGGGCCTCGTAGTCGAAACGTGAGCTGCTGTCGCCGGTTGCCTGCATGCCGTGATGAGCCTTCTAAGCAATGAAAAGAGCGGTCCGACCAGCGACGCTAGCTGATCCCGGCCGGAATTAAGTTGAACGAGTCCACAATTCCGGTTTTGACAGGCCGCGGGACCCGGCCTAAGGTCCCGCGGTGCGAGCGCGAATCCTGATTTCCTGGCTGCTGCTGGCCACGACCGGCGGGGTCCTCGCCGGAGACTGGCCGGCGTTCGGTAACGACCCCGGCGGCAGCCAGTATTCGCCCCTGGACCAGATCGATCGGCGCAATGCGAAAAAGCTGCGGATTGCCTGGGAACACCGCTCCGGCGACCTGATCGAGGCGCCGGGCCTGTCCGGCACCAACTACGAAGTGACGCCGATCCACGTCAACGGACGCCTCTATTACTGCACGCCGCTCAACAAGGTCATTGCGCTGGATCCTGCCACGGGCGAGGAACTGTGGCGTTTCGACGGCTTCGCGGTATCGGGCGACAAGCAGCTGATCCCGGGAGCCTGTCGCGGCGTGGCTTACTGGTCTGATGCCGCCGAGGCTGACGCCACGCGCGGCTGCCAGCGACGCATTTTCAAAGGCGACATGATGGGCCGCCTGTGGGCGCTGGATGCGGACAGCGGCCAGCCGTGCGCTGATTTCGGTGCTGGCGCCGGCCATATTGGCTTCGTCGATACCGCGCGCGATTTCGACAACCGCGGGGCTGGCTGGTGGTCGCTGACGTCGCCTCCAGTGGTATTCGAAGACTTCGTGATTACCGGCTCGGCCATGGATGACACCCTGGCCGCGGCGCAGGACGGGATTTTACGGGCGTTCGATGTCCGCACTGGCGCGTTGCGCTGGTCGTTCAACCCGGTTCCCGCGGAACTGTCCGACACGGTTGGCGGCGGCAATGTCTGGTCGACGATGAGTGTCGACACATCGCGGGGTCTACTGTTTGTGCCAACCACCAGCCTGTCGACAGACTACTTCGGCGGTCACCGGGGTGCGGGCAGCGCCTATGCCGACGCTGTTGTCGCGCTGGATATTCGCACCGGCAAACCGCGCTGGCATCGCCAGCTGATTCGCCACGACCTGTTCGACTATGACCTGGCGGGCCATCCGCTGCTGGTGACCATCAGCAAGGACGGCAACAGCCGTGAGGTCGCCATTCAGGCCGTGAAGACCGGCGATATCTTCGTGCTGGACAGGGAGACCGGCGAGCCCGTGTTCCCGATCGAGGACCAGGACGCACCCGCCTCGGATATCCCGGGCGAGACGTCGGCGCCGAGCCAGCCGCGCAGCGTCGGGATAGAACCGGTGACGCCGCAGCAGTTGACGGACGCCGACATGTTCGGCCTGACCGTGTTTGATCGTGACTGGTGCCGCCGGAGTTTTGCGGCAAGCCGCTATGACGGTCTATTTACACCGCCGAGCACCATGGGCTCGATAATTCAGCCGTCGATCCGCGGCGGACCGAACTGGGGTTCGGTTGCCTACCATCCGGGCGAGAACCTGCTGCTGGTGCGCGCCGAGAACCTGGCCACGCGGGTGCAGCTATTTCAGCCCGAAGACGCGGGCAGCGAAACGGTGTCGACCGACTATTTCAACCGCTCGTTGCCATTGCGGGGCACGCCGTGGTGGGTGCGGACCAAACCGTTCCTGTCGCCGTTGGGACTGCCCTGCACGGCGCCCCCCTGGGGGACGCTCACGGCCATCGATATGGAGACCGGCCAGCATCGCTGGCAGATTCCGCTGGGTCAGGCCCGTGGCTTCGGTGTCAACGTCCCGGATGCCAGCGCCTGGGGCTCCCCGGGAGTCGGCGGTCCACTGGTAACTGCGGGTGGCGTGGTCTTCATCAGTTCGGGCATGGACGCGAACTTTCGCGCCTTCGACCTCACCGACGGCCGGCAGCTGCTCAAGCGCAGCATTCCCGCGCCGGGGATGGCCGTGCCGATGACCTTTATGGTCGATGATCGGCAGTTCATTGTCATTGCTGCCGGTGGCAACGCGCTGGCCGGCACGAAACTGTCGGACGCCATCGTCGCGTTTGCGATCCGGCAGCAGTGATATGGTATGGCCCGCTGGACGGGGTGCATTCATGAAAACTATCAGCACTTTCATTACGGTGGCGGCACTGGCGTTGCTCATTGGTTGCGCCAGTATCTCGGTCAATCTGCCGGCCGTGACGGAGCAGCCCACGGGAGAACGTCTGCCCGGCAAGATCATCTGGCGGGATCTGTTGACTCACGAGCCCGAAGCGGTCCGGCGTTTTTACGGTGAGTTGTTCGGCTGGGAATTCGAACAGCTGAGCAGCAACTTCGGCTTCGGGCAGACCGCCAATTACAGTCTGATTCGCCACCGCGGCGAGTTGATCGGCGGCATGATCGATCTGAATCGGCTGGAGACGCGCGAGGCTGACAAAGCCAGCCTGTCGCAGTGGGTCGTATTGATGTCGGTCGCGGATATTGATGCAGCTGTGACGGCTGTCGAACAAGCCGGCGGCAAAGTGCTGACGCCGCCAACGGCAATGATGGAGCGAGGCCGCCTGGCACTGATAGAAGACGACCAGGGCGCGGCGCTGGCGCTGGTCGAGAGCCGCGATGGCGATCCGGTTGATCGTGCGCCGCCGTTGGGTGGCTTTCTGTGGGACGAACTGTGGACGGGTGATGTCGAGCAGGCGACGGTTTTCTACCAGCAGCTGGCCGATTTTCGCGCTGGCAATCAGCCAGTCGATGACCAACGCAGTTACCGTTATCTGAAGACCGGCGAGCGTGCCCGTGTCGGCATCATGGAGCGACCGGCTCCCACAATTGACCCGGTGTGGGTGACGTATATTCGTGTCGCAGACCCGGCGGCGGTGACGGCACGGGTGACGGAACTGGGCGGGCGGGTCTTGCTGCCGCCGGAGGAACGCGATCTGGGCGGCCAGGTTGCACTGGTCCTGGATCCATCCGGTGCCGGCGTCGCACTACAGACCTGGGAACCGTCCGCGTCACGAATGAGCGCGGTCACCGATGCAACGACGGAGTGACCCGATGGCGAAATATCTCCGGCTACTGAGAATCCTCGTGCTAGTGGCGTTGATTGCCAGTCTGTCCGGCTGCGAGCAACCACGCGTGTATGGCAGCGTTGGCGTGTCGAGCTTCAGCGGTGGCTGGGGCGGTACCGGCGTTGGCGGCAGTATTTCGATCGGCGGCCGCATTTTCTAGACCGCTGCCATGGGCCTGCGCAACGAACCGGATCGCTGGGGCTCGGCCGCACGTTTCTTTCACTGGGCTATCGTGGCCCTCGTCGTGATCCAGATCCCATTGGGATTCTGGATGGTCGACGTCTACGAGCATTACACCGAGACGTATGGTGAAGATCGACTGCCGCTCGTGCTGCAGACCTCGATGGCGCATCACACGATCGGGTTCACCGTGATGATCCTCGCGGCGCTGCGACTCAGCTGGCGCTTGCAGAACGTGACTCCGGAATTGCTGTCGCTGGCCAGCTACCAACGCTGGCTGGCACGGTTTACCCATGTCGTGCTCTACCTGATGATGTTCCTGTATCCGTTCACCGGCTGGGCCGCGCTATCGGCCTACGAAGGTGAATTCCCGATCTTTTTCTTTGGTTGGGACAGTGTCCCGCGGATCGTGCCGCAGGTACCGGAAGGCTCACGTTTTGCTTACGAAACCTTCGCTGAAATGCACCGCTTCTACTGGAAGCTCGGTGCAGCAGTGCTCGGTCTGCACATCATCGGTGCACTGTGGCATCAGTACGTGCGCAAGGATGGTGTGCTGAAAAGAATGTTGCCGGGCCGATTGTCTGACCGACTGTCTGACCGATCGTCTGATTAATGGCCTGACCACAGGGAGGCGCGGCTGCCAGCGCGACTGGCCGGCGGTGGCCACCTCAAAGATACTGATGGCATGCATCTGCCCGATCATGAATTCGTGAAACCGGCCACCCTGGCCGATAGCCTTGCGCTGCTGCGGAGCGCATCCGGCGAAATCAAACTGATCGCGGGCGGCACGGACGTCGTTTACAACATGCGCGGCCGCTTGTTTCAACCGGACATCCTGCTGAGTGTTCGTGACCTGGCGGAGTTACAGGGCGTCGCAGATACGACGGCTGGCGGGATCCGCATCGGTGCGGGCATCAGGCTGACCGACCTGGAGCACGAGCCTCGCGTGGCGGCTTACCCGGCGCTCGTGACGGCCGGTCGTGCCGTGGCGTCCCGTCATGTGCGCAACATGGCAACGCTCGGCGGCAATCTGTGTCTCGATACCCGCTGCTGGTACACCAACCAGACAGCCGAGTGGCGCCAGGCGAAAGGCCCCTGCCTGAAAAACGGTGTGGCTGTTTGCCATGCGATCAAGTCCGCCAGCGTCTGTGTGGCGCTCAATGCGTCCGATATCGCGCCGGCGCTGATCGCGCTCAATGCAGACATCACACTGGCCAACGTCGATGGCGAGCGCCGCCTGCCCTTAACGGACTTCTATACCGACGACGGCGTCACGCACACGATTCGCGACGCTGATGAGTTACTCGTCGCTATTGATTTGCCCGCGCCATCCGGTCGGACGGTCTTCATCAAGGAGACCGCGCGGAAAGGCAATGATTTCTCCTACGCGGTGATTGCTGCCGGCGGCGAGGTTGCCGGACAGCGTGTGACCGGCCTGCGAATCGTGCTGGGCTGCCTCACCACGCGACCGCTGTCTTTACAGGAACCGGTCAGAATCATCGAGACGCGCGGATTGACCGATGAGGCGATTGACGTTGCGGCGGCCGCGGCGCGCGACGAACTCGGACCGCTGACCAACCTGTACACGCCGGCCGCTTACAAGAGCAGCCTCGCCCGCTCGCTGGTGCGACAGGCCCTCCGGGAACTGCGGGACGCGACGCCATGACGACGAAACGCCAGGTCATGACCCTGACGGTGAATGGCGATAGCCACGAGCTGTTGGTATCGCCCCGGCAAACGCTGCTGGACGTCATTCGCGGCCAGCTCGGGTTGACCGGCACCAAGGAAGGCTGCGCGACCGGGACCTGCGGTGTCTGCACGATCAATAACGACAACGGTGAAGCTTTCCTGTCCTGCATTACGCCCGCGCTGGAATGGGATGGCAAAGCCATCACGACGATCGAGGGCCTGGAGGCCGGTGGCAAACTGGCTGCTATTCAGCAAGCATTTATCGATTACGGCGCGGTGCAATGCGGTTTCTGTACACCGGGCGTCATCATGTCCGCGCAGGGTATCGTGAACACCCTCGACGATCCGTCCGAGGACGACATCAATGACGGCATGGCCGGCGTACTGTGCCGCTGTACCGGCCATATCAAGGTGAAGGAAGCGATCCGCAACGTCGCCAAGTACAAGTCTTGAAGGAATATCTGCAGCGCGATCACCGGGTGCGCAGCGGTTTGCTGCGTTACACGTCGAAGAAACCGGATCGTGTCGGCGAGGAGCGCGGCCGGGAGCGCTGGACACTCGTGAAACACGACGACGGGCGGCGCTCCCTGCTGGCGCATTCGGAAATCGACGATCGGCCCAGCGTGTTGCGGTTCGTGCAGCTCAATCTCCATCCTGACTGGCGGCCGGCCGACGCGTTCGTGCGCATTACCGTTGGCGATGCGTTCCACGGGTCCGGCTGGTTCCGCTTCGATGATGGATTTGCGGAGTGCGAAACGCTGACCGCGCCGGATGGACGGATGTCGCAGCGCATGGATCTCACCAGCGCCGCCAGCTTCTTTGGCGGCCATGCCATTCAAAACGACGGTTGGGCAACGCAGCTCGTGGATCGCGGCCGCCCGGGCGAGATCCAGCCGGTGACCGCTGTGTTGTCGTCGCCGGATCATCGTGGTGCGACCGGTCCGATGCTGGCGCGTGTCGACGCCAATATGGTGTTCGACGGTGAGGAGCGCATCCGCATCGAGGCGGGCGAATTTGACGCGTGGCACTATCGGTTTGTGTCGGTTACCGGGATGGCCGGTGAGCACCCGGACTACGATATCTGGACGACCACGGATGGCGATTTCATTTTTCTGAAAGGCGAGGTCGGTGGTTACATGCAGACCTACTACGAACTTGCCGACCTGCGGGACGCGTTCTGAATGGCGGCAAAACCTGAACAACAGCTGAGTATCATCGGCCGCCGCCAGCCACGCGTCGACGGTTTCGACAAAGTCACGGGCCGCTCGGAATTCACGGACGACATTCGCCTGCCGGGAATGTTGTACGGCAAGATCCTGCGGTCCTCGCAGCCGCATGCCCGCATCGCACGCATCGACACGAGCCGCGCCGAAGCGCTGCCGCGCGTCAAGGCAGTGGTGACGAACCGCGATGCACCGGATCTGATGTTCAGCGAGCATCAGCACGTCCTGGCGCAGGACGTCGTGCGTTACGTCGGCGAGGAAGTTGCCGCGGTGGCTGCCGTGGACCTGCTGACGGCCGAGGAAGCGCTGGAGCTGATCGAAGTCGAGTACGAACCACTGCCGAACGTGACCACGGTGCGTCAGGCGCTCAAGAACGATGCCCCGTGCCTGCATGAGCGGGCACCGGGCAATATTGGGCCGACCATGGACCAGGACTGGGGCGATCCGGATCGCGGTTTTGCCGAGAGCGACCGGATTATCGAGGACGAATTTCGCACGCCCATGCAGCACAACACGCTGGCCGAGCTTCATGTGGCGCTGGCGGATTTCTCCAATCCGGAAAAACTGCATTTGTATACGCCGACGCAGGGCGCACCGCTTTACCAGATGGAGCTCGCCCGCGGTTTTGGTCTGGCCGAAAGCCAGGTCCGCATCGTGTATCGCAATATTGGCGGCGCGTTTACCGGGCGGGGGCGCCCCAAGCCGCATCATTTCGTGGCGGCGTTGCTGTCGCGCAAGGCCGGCAGGCCGGTGAAGATCAAAGCGACTGCAGACGAGGAATTCATCATGTTCCGCGCGTCTGGCGAAACGCTCTACAAATTCCGGACGGGTGTCACCCATGATGGCACGATCAAGGCGCTCGAGGCGGACATCACCTTCGATGCCGGCGGCCACGACGAGTGGGCCATGATCCTGTGGCTGCCGTCGATTTACCTGAACTGGCTCTACAAACCCGTTGGTGTGCGTTACAAGGGCCGCTTCGTGTTCACGAACACGGTGCCCAAGGGTTCCCATCACGGTGGCATCATGGGACGCATGAGCGCCGGCTGGCAGCAGCACATCACGCGCGTGGCCGAGGTGCTCGGGATGGATCCCGCCGAGCTGCAGCTCAAGAATGCGGTTGATCCCGGTTACGAGTCACCGGACGGCAGCGTGTTCGCATCCTGTGGCCTGAAGGAGTGCATCGAGACCGTGGTCGAACGGTCGGACTGGCGCAACAAGCACGGCAAGCTGCCGAAGTATCGCGGCATTGGAATCGGCATCGGTGCGCAGGCCTCCGGATCGAAGGGCGCGGACAATGACACGTCCGCGGCAATGGTCAAAATCGCGGCCGATGGTGTCGTTACCCTGTACACCGGTATCCCGGACATGGGCCAGGGATCGCACACCGTCATGTGCATGATTGCGGCCGAGGTACTCGGTACGGAACCGGAAAAGATCCGCGTCGTGCAGGGCGACTCCGATATCACGCCGTTCGACTGGGGTGCGTTTGCGCAGCGCGGCACGTTTACGACCGGCAATGCCGTAAAGGCAGCCTGCGAGGATGCGCGCGAGCAACTCGCGGTAATCGCCGGGCGCGAGCTCGACGAAGACCCAGCCAGTCTCATGTTTCGCCACGGCCGGGTCCAATCGGCCAGCGACCCGGACAAAGTCATGAGCTTTGGCGAGGTCGCCGCAAAGACGTTGCACAGCGTCGAGGGCCGGTTCGTGATGGGCCGAGGTTTTTTCAACTCGCCGAAACCCTTTGGCGCGCTGGCGTTTTCATTCGGTGCGCAGATTGCGGAAGTGGAGGTCGACCCGGAAACCGGCGCAGTCGCGGTGCTGAAAGTATGGGCTGCGCACGATATTGGCCGGGCGATCAACAGGCTGGCGGTCGAAGGCCAGCTGGACGGACAGGTGTTTTCCGGGATGAGCCAGGTCCTGTACGAGGAGTGCAAGGTCGAGGACGGCCTGATCCTGAATCCATCCCGGCTGGAGTACAAACTGCCTCGCACCTATGAACTGCCGGCAGTGGACTACAGCCTGGTCGAGACCATCGACCCCTACGGCCCGTTCGGGGCAAAGGAAGTTGGCGAGGGCCCGATCGTGGTCAGCATGTCGGCGGTGGCGGCCGCGGTGCAGAACGCCGTTGGCGCACTGGTGCCCGAGATCCCGATGACACCCTGGCGGATCAAGCGCATGCTCCGCGCGACCGCCGACGGCAGCACGGACGTCGGCAAACATTGGTCGGAAGGGCTTGAGTAACGCCAGTGGCGAATACGGCGAGATGGGCTGGATTATCGGTGGCGTGATCACCGGCAGCATGCGCCGCTCCTGCTGCTCTATTGCTCTGTTAACGGTTTTCGCCGCGTTCGCCAATGCGGAGCTGCCACCGGTCGGCACCGAGCTCGTTGCGCTCGAGGGCATTCGCGGGCCGGACCGTTTCTTCGTGCGCTATCGGGCCGCCGACAAGGAGTATTACTCGGGGGGTAGCTGGTCGCGGCGAATCGATCTGAATCTCCGCGCGGATGAGACTTTTCCCGGGCCTTACATTTTGCCGCTCGAATATCATCGGACCGAGCCTTGGGCCGATATCCCGGCCGACGCCTTTCCGGTTCAGGTGCTGCCGGTGGAATACTGGAATGCGCTAAAAGCGCGGCTGTTCGATGCGGTCCTGCCGAGCGAGCCGCAGACCGGCATCGTCGTCACTTTCAACCAGGACGACTATTTCCTGTGGCGGGAACCCGATCACAGTATCGGTTCGCTGCCGTTGCGCGAGCGACCTGAAGGTTTCCGCATCAGCGCGATATTGTCGGTTGCTGATCTGGTGTCCTCCGGCCGTCCGCTCACGGAGAACTTCCTGACGGAGCAGAGCATTGCCGACCGGCGGGTCGTCTTCAATACTGGCGACACCGGCGTGTATTCCCTGCCATTTCTATACGTGAATCTCGATCTCGGTATTGCGGCGTTTGCGCGCGTCGAGCCGGAGCCTGGCCGCAAGATCGCCGAGCCGCCCGTGGTGCCGGTAACACAAACGGTCGGTCACCTCGCTCGCAGCCATCTGACCGCGATGGCCGTGCGGCCGTTGTCATCCCTGCAGCGCCTGCTGTTTGTGGTTGGCGACACGGTGACGACTCCGCCCAAGCCTGGCACGACCGGCGGTCTGCCCAGTGGACCAGTACCACCGCTGGCGCGCGTCAGTGGCATGGATCTCGGTGCCTGGGAGCTATATCTGGACGAATTCACCGGACGACCGTCATCGACCGGCACGCTGGATTACCTGGTGGATGGCGACGAGTTCTTCCCGCGTTTGATCGACTCGATCGAGCAGGCCCAGAAATCCATACACATGCGGACGTACATTTTCGACAACGACGATTTTGCGGCCTTCATCGGTGAGCTGTTGAAAGAACGCGCAGCCGCGGGAATCGAGGTCAAAGTGTTGCTGGATGGGCTTGGTACGATCATTTCCACCGCGGAAAAGCAGAAGAGCCTGCCGTCGGATTACCAGGCGCCGGACTCGGTGCGCTTGTTTCTCGAGAGCGAGTCCGACGTGAGTGTGCGACAAGCACCTAATCCCTGGCTGACCGGTGACCACGTGAAATCCACCATCGTCGATGGCGAAGTGGCGTTCGTCGGCGGCATGAACATCGCGCGCGAGTACCGCTACGACTGGCATGACATGATGGTCGAAATCCGTGGCCCGATCGTCTGGGAAATCCGGTCGGAATTCGACGACTCATGGATCCATGCCGGTTTCCTGGGTGATCTCGGCTGGTTCCTGCACAAACTGCGTCGTGAAGAACAACCCCTGGCCGTGGCTGGCTATCCGATCCGCCTGCTGCACACGCGACCGGCCAAGTCGGAAATCTTCGAAGTCCAGCGCGAGGCGATGCGCCGTGCGCAGCAATACATCTATGTCGAGAACGCCTACTTCACCGACGACGTGCTGTTGCAGGAACTGATTCGTGCCCGCTACCGTGGCGTAGATGTGCGGGTGATAGTACCGATGGTGACTGATCGTGGGCCGCTGACTCGCGATAATGCGCTGGCCGCCAACACCATGCTCGAGCACGGTATCCGGGTTTTCATCTACCCGGGCATGTCACACGTGAAGGCGGCGGTGTTCGATGGCTGGGCCTGCCTGGGTTCGGCGAATTTCGATCGGCTGAGCCTCAAGATCAATCGCGAGATGAACGTCGCAACGCCGCATGCGCCAGCGGTGCAGCGCCTCATCGAAGAGGTTTTCGACGCGGATTTCGATCGCTCGCCGGAATTGCTGGAGCCGTTTCCGGAGCGCTGGTCCGATCACCTCGTCGAGGTGCTTGGCGACTACATCTTCTGACTTCGCCGGGGCGAATCAGGCCGATGCCGTGGCGGCATGACTGCCGATACCTGGCCGATCGTGGCGCGCAATATAGACAAAACAGCCAGCGAATACAGCGAGCACGGCCAGCGTCGTAACCGGGTACTCGAACGGCTTTAACCAGATCTCGTCGTAGGCCCCAAAATAGCTCGGCATTTCGAAGGTCGCCCAGAAGATTCCGCCGACCGGAATCCCGTAGCGCACTGCATGAGCTACACGCGGTATCTTGACCAGTTTCCACAGGAGGTAAATCGCCCAGGCGCTCCAAACAAGATAAATTCCCGCGACCAGTGGGCTGTCGACGCCGAGGAAAAACGTATACAGCCAGAACAAATAGCAGAACCAGATAACGAAAATTATCTCCAGCGCGACGATCCGCGCGAAGTTTCGCTGGTTATTCCGGACGGGCATGCCGGGGCTGAAACGGAGGTTGCGGTGGAACCAGCGCATGAAATTGCATTTTGTATTCCGATTGAACATGCCATAGATGAAGAACAAGCCAACCATCAGGGGCATCGTCGCCTGCAGCATGTTCGAGCCTGGCGTCGTCGTGTAGAGGTCATCGACGCGGAAGCCCTCGACGGCGTACAGTTTGGCGAAACCGCTGAAAGAAAATTCGAACCAACCGACCCAGATCAGCAGACCACCCAACAGCCCCAACCAGGTTGCCGGTCCCTCGGGCCGATCGATTCCCTGCCAGACGATCCAACAGCCGATGGCGCCAATGCCGAACGCAATCCAGTACTGATAGGCCTCGAAAGCCTCGTGAACTGCCATATACGCGCTGTGGCCGAGCCACTGACTGAAAAAAGCCACGGTGAATGCCACGATGCCGGGCCAGGGTTTCTTATAGATTGCTTGACTCATCGTCGATGCCGTTCCCGTCTCCAATAGGTTAGTCTAGCCGAATGCACTTGCCGGGACCGTTTGAAATTGTCCGCGTGTTGGAGTTCGAGTGGCCGGAGCGCGAGCCGGAATTTCTGCTGACCGGGGTTACCCGCGAGGACATCTCCGGGACGCGGACCGGCAACGACGCGAGATTCGTCGATCCCGCGACTCACTTGTTGCTGATGTCGTTTCACAGCCTGGTGGTGCGTACCCGGGCCGGCGTGCTACTGGTCGACACGTGTGTTGGCAATCACAAGGACCGCCCGATGTTGCCGGAATGGCATCAGCAGGAATGGCCCTACCTCGAGCGCCTCGCGCAGGCCGGTTTGACGCCCGCCGACATTGACTATGTCTGTTGCACACACTTGCACGGCGATCATGTGGGCTGGAACACGATGCTGGACAACGGTCGCTGGGTGCCGACCTTCCCCAATGCGCGCTACCTGTTTGCGCTCGATGAATTATCGTACTGGGAATCCCATCACCGTGAAGACCCGGACAGCATTTATCGCCGGCCCTGGGAGGACAGCGTGCTGCCGGTGATCGAGGCCGGGCAGGCCCAACTGGTCGAGATGGACCACGCCGTCGACGACGAGCTCTGGCTCGAGCCGACGCCGGGGCACACGCCGGGCCATGTCAGCGTCCGAATCGCGTCACAGGGCGAAGAGGCGCTGATTACCGGCGATGTCATGCATCATCCCTGTCAGATGGCACGGCCGGACTGGACGAGCACGCCGGACGTCAACCCGGAGCAAGCCTGTGCGACGCGTAGGGCGCTGCTCGAAAGCGTCGCGGATACGCCGGTCCTTGTGACCGGCACGCATTTCGCGACGCCGACGGCGGGGCATGTGCGGCGCGACGGTGACGTTTTCCGGCTCGACGTGTAGTTCCACCATGCCTGGAATCGCGCTTCAGCGCAGGCTTGCGGTATGATCCGGCAGGACAGCCAATAAATTCAG
>JASJBD010000092.1 GCA_030066665.1 Gammaproteobacteria bacterium | reverse complement strand
GGGCCTGTAGCTCAGTTGGTTAGAGCAGGGGACTCATAATCCCTTGGTCGTAGGTTCGAGTCCTACCGGGCCCACCACACACTTCCAGCCCTACTCCAGAGATTCTGTAAGATTCGATGCGTTTCGATTTTTCCAGCTGTTAGCCTGTATCATTCATATTTAGGACAGGCCGGCTCGCGTGACGCCTGAATCTCGCGATCGCGCCTGGCACAACACAGAACAAAAAGATCGCCAGATAATCGGAGGCGACGATGGATCTCACTAGAGTCGGAAGGACCCGTATTTCTCATTTTCTGCGGACGCTCGCGATCCTCACCGCATTGATGCTCGCTGCCTGCGGTGGCGGCGGCGGCGGCGGTGGCGGCGGTGGCGGCGGCACGTTCGTCGTCGATGCGTCAGTTGCCGGTATCTGGGAAGGTACAGCAACCAACGAACTGGAACCCGGCATGGTCTTCACCGTGCTGGCCTTCGTCACGGAAGACGGCCGCATTCGTCTGATCCCGGCCGATCCGGCGTTGATCATCAATCAGGCCGCCAGCCAATTGACCGGCACCCTGACGACCAGTGGCGATGATGTGTCGGGGGATGTGCAAATCTGGGCGGCACCGGGACTTCAGTTCAGCAACGGCATGGCGACGGCCATGGGCACCGTTGACGGCACCGTGGACGAGCGCACCACGCTCAATGGGACATGGACGGCATCAACGGGCGAGATGGGTGACTTCACCCTCACCTACCTGCCACTGTATGAGCGCAGCTCATCTCTGGCGTTGCTCGAAGGAACGTGGACCAGTTTCGACGAAAACGACAATCCGTTTGGCACCTATACGATCGATGCCAATGGCGACATTACCGGTTCCGACGTGCTTGGCTGCACGTTCACCGGCACGGTCACGATTGTCGATGCAGATTTCAACGTGTATGAAGTAACGCTGACGGTGAGCAACTGCGGGCCGTCGAACGGGCAATACAGTGGGTTAGGCGCGTTGGATACCAGTAACGTAAATGACACGTTCCTGTTCCAGGTGGACGACGGTCAAAATGTTATCGCGGTCGGGATACTGAAGCCGAAGCCATAGATTTGCATGGGCTTGAACCAGATGCGCGAGTCGGGGCCTAGTCGCGCAGAAACTCCGCGAGCTTGTCGTAGCAGCTGCTCCAGCCGTCCCCGTGCTTCTCACGCGCTGTGATCGTCGGCAGCTGCTCGTGGGTCAGCGTCAATTCAGTGCCGTCACGGACTTCGCGCAGCTCGAAAGTCACCAGCGTTTCAACGCCTTCTAGCACGCCGTGCCCCCAGACCCACGTCATCATGAGCCGGCCTGGCGGCTCGACGAGTCGGTACTCGCCCGCCAGTGGATAGACGGTGCCGTCGGCTTCATGCATCACCAGGCTGTACAGACCACCGGGGCGCAGGTCGACTTTGACGTCGCGGGTTTCGACTTCCTGCGGCCCGAACCACTGGCTCAATTCAGCAGGATCGATTAGCGCACGAAAGATCCGCTCACGGGTTGCGTTGAATACGCGGCGGATGCGCAGCGACGTCTCGGGCGGGATCACCGTGGCTGGTTCACTCTGAGCCATTGGGACCATCTCCTGAAGCTTGTGCAGTACCGGCGCCATCCAAAATCCGCCAGCGACTCGAACCGCGACTCCCAGAAAGGCCGGCTGACAAAGTCATCCGTTGCGATGTGCCCGGCTGCGTTGACTGCTGCCAATTAACTCACCTCGCGGCGGTTCAAACGGACAGGTTCTTTTGCGCCAGCACCCGAGCCTTGTTGCCAACTTTCACCCTGTTATAGAAGAAATTCTTTAGCGGCGATAGCGCATAGGTCTCCCAGTGCAGCATCTGGAATCCCGTCCGCTCCAGCAAGAACTCAATCGAGTCCCGACAGAACTCGTTGCAATGGCCGGGCTCGAAGTCGGGTTGGAATCTGCGCTGGTGCAGTCCCAGGTCAACCAGCCACCTTTTCCACCGCTTGTCGAGGGCTTCAATATTCGGCATTTCCAGCAGGACGTACCCGTCGGTTTTGAGCAGATCACTGATTCTCTCCATCGCACCGACCGAATCAGGCAAATGCTCGAGCACGTGTCTCAAACAGACAAGATCAAAACGCTCATTCGGGAAGGGTCGTATCTCGAGGAAGTCACCAGCCTGAACTTCGACACCCAGTCGTTGCGAGACTGCACGCGCGACAGATTCGGACAAATCCATGCCTTTAACGCGCCAGCCGACCTGCTGCGCGCGGTATAACAAGCGTCCAAAGCCGCAGCCGATGTCGATCATTGAGCGGATACCGGGCAGGTTCTTGCGAATGAAATCGAATGTCTGGTCTTTGTCCGCGTTGAATCGTGCGGTGTCATCCTTCGGGTCGACGAATTCTGCCGTGTACTGCTCCTGACTGAAGCCTGCTGACAAATCATAATTGACAAGTTGGCAATCGGGACATTTGTAATAGATGTATTCCTGCCGATGACCCAAAGCGTAGTAGTAATACAAGCGCCGGCCACCGCACAAACGGCAACTGAAATCCGGCACGGTCATGGCGCGGCTACGCCGGTCTGCATTCCGGAACTTGGAAGTTCTTGGATCCAGCAATTTTCTTTTGGCAACAGCTGCCGAGTCGACAGCTAACCGGTAAGTTTTGTTAGTTCTTCTGAGTTACCAAGCGTCGGAGTGTTACGATCCGATATTTCGGTCATTGCCTGCAAGTTGGCCGCATATTCTACGGCACCCGTTCCGGCGCGTACGGCGGACCACGTTAAATCGAAGACTTCGCCCTCCTGCGGCTGGTAACCGGTGCCCGCGTCACGCAATAGAGCCGTGACTCGTTCACAGTCCAGAGCATTCGCAGCTGCGAGCAGCGCCTGCAGGAAACTCAGCGTGTCATCCCAAGGTAGCGATTCTTCGATCGCGCGCAGAATCATGGGATGTGTCGTTCGGGAAACGTTGTTCCCGATAAGCAACTCCTCATGGAGTTTTTCGCCCGGTCGCAGACCAGTGTATTCCAGCGCGATGTCGCCGGATGGATTGGTTTCGTCGCGAACTGACAGACCCATCAATCGGATCATGCGCCGAGCCAATTCCTGAATACTGACAGGCTCGCCCATGTCCAGCACGAAAACGTCGCCGCCCTCACCAAGAGCACTCGCTTGAATGACCAACTGGGCAGCCTCCGGGATGGTCATGAAGTAGCGCGTAACATCCGGGTGCGTAATGGTCACCGGCCCGCCACGCAGGATCTGATCACGAAACAATGGTACGACGGAACCGGATGAATCCAGCACATTGCCGAAACGGACGATGCAAAAGCGCGTATTGGTCTGCCTTCGATTCATGCCTTGCAGAACCAGTTCGGCGACCCGCTTTGTCGCGCCCATCACACTGGTCGGCATGACCGCCTTATCGGTCGACACCAGGACAAAAGTATCCACGCCCGCGGCCGCCGCGGCCTCGGCCGCATGCCATGTTCCTATTACATTGTTGTGCACGCCTTCGACCATGTTCTGTTCCACGATCGGTACATGTTTGTATGCGGCGGCGTGATAGACGGTGCTTACGGCATAGGCCTGCATGACGCCAAGCATCCGCGGGCGATGATGCACCGAGCCCAGCAAGGTGACGAGTTCAACGTCGAAGTCGCGCGCGTCGATGATCGAGCGCAGCTCGCGGTCGATCTCGTAAAGCGCCAATTCGCACATGTCCAGGACGACAAGACGTTCCGGCCTGAGTTGTATAATCTGGCGGCATAGCTCGGAACCAATCGAGCCACCGGCACCAGTGACCAACACTGACTTGCGGGTGATACAGGCCTCCAGCAGCTCAGCATCGGGCGGCACCGAATCCCGCCCGAGCAGATCGAGCGCATCGACTTCGCGCAGATCGTCCACACGGGCCGTACCGCTGATGATATCGGCAATGTCAGGCACCGTCTGGACGCGCACGTTCAGATCGACCAGCTGGTCGATTATGGCCTGCCGGCGCGCCCGGGACACCGACGGCATGGCCAGCAGTACTCTCCGCACCCGTAGCTCCCGCGCGAGGCGCGGGAGCGTTGCCGGCGACCAGATACGCACACCGTTCAGCAGCCGGCCATGCAAGTCCGAATTGTCGTCGATCACTGCGACGACGCGGAAGCGCGCGCCCTCCCCCAACAGCGACAACAGCCGCATACCCGCATCGCCGGCGCCGTAGATGATTACCGGTGTACGCGGGCGAGTCGATTCTTGCGAGTGACCAAGCAACAGGGCGCGCATCAGCAGGCGGCTGCCTGCGATGCCCATCAATGACAAGGCGACGAATGGCGGCAAGGTGTTGTGAGGCAGCTGGAATCCGGGAGCAGTCACCCACTTATTCGCGATGGCCATGACGATTGCGGTTCCGACCAACACCGCCGAACCAGTCAACAACAACTGGCTGTCCGGGAACCGAATGATCGTCCGATAGATTCCGGCCTGAGCGAACAACGGCAGCGCTACCAGAACTGCCAGGGGGAATTGCAGGTAGCCGTGGATGAACGCCGACGCCGGGTTGTCGGCTGCAATCCACATGGATAGTGCCAATGCCGGCAGCAAAACGCCGGTATCGGCCACGATAAGAATCAGTTGTTTTAACGGACGGGGCAACGCAATCAGCCGCCTGCGCATTCGCTGCATGTCCGCTCGACCTCCCTAGGGTCCGTTTTGCCCGTCAGCGCGACTCTGGCGTGGCCCTGGGCCGCACAACTCTGAAGCTATATTGCGGCGCGTTGCGGCCAGACCACTCCAATTTAGGCTACCGGCGCCGGCAACACAAGCACCAGCAGGATCCTGTCCGCCTGCCAATGTCGTTTTAGATGCGGGCCGGATCGATGGGATCCGCTGAATCGGCGTTCTGACAGCTGACCCGGCGCGGGCCGTCAACGCCGCTTGGGATCGAGCCCTCGAATTGATCCTCGCTGGTCCAGCAGCCGGCGCTAGAATGAGTTCACGGCGGCTGCCGCGATCGCAAGATTGAACAGAATCTGCGTGATCGATGCCCATTGCGTGATCGTCGGCAGCCGATCCGTATCCAGTGGCACCACGACGGTGTCGCCTGGTTGAACTGTCTGGCCCTGGCGGAACCAGGCGGATCCGCTGCCAGTCATCACTGCGCCGTTGGCTCGCACGATATAGATCCGCTTCTTGTCAGCGCGCACCGTCAGACCGCCACTCATGTCAATGTAGTCCTTGCGACTCAAACCACTTTGATAGAGGTGCGACGTCGAGTACTGCACTTCGCCGAGCACTGTCACTTCCTGACTGAACGGTGGCACGACCAGTCGATCACCATCGCGCAACAGTACATCGACCAGCGGGTCGCCGGGTTTCGCGAGCACACGGGCCAAATTGATGACCAGACGCCCCTGGGCTTCGACGGTTTCCATCTCCCGTAACAGGCTCTGACCGATGCTGTAGGCATCAGCCGAGTTGCCGTCGGGTGTCTGAGCCCGCTGCAGCGCCAGCGCGGAGAGATCTGACCGCAAGCGCGTGCGCAAGGATGCCAGCTGTTCGATTTCCCGCTCCCGCAGAAACTCGCGAGTGAATATGGACCCCTCGACAAATGCAAGTTCGGTGAGGCCTCCGGCACGCTCGATAACCGAACTAAGAGTCTCGCCACGCCGCACCGGAAATACGCCGGGAAACCGAAATTCACCAACCAGTTCGATCTCTATGGGGTCATCCCAATCGGGAATCTGCTTGATGATCAAGATGTCGTAGGGCATCAGTGACACATTTGCGAACGGATCCCCGCTGAGCGCCGCGGTCAGGTCGACCTGAATGAGTTCCGTCTCGCGCGCGCCTGCGGCACCGATTCGGAAACGCGTCAGTTCGGCGGTCGCAACGTACGCGGAGGGTTGCAAACCACCGCCGGCTCGCAGCAGGTCACTGACCCGCATGTCTTGTTCGAGCGGGTACTCGCCGGGCGCGGCGACTTGCCCGCCGACGCTCACTACTTGGAATGGTTCGGCCTGGCTGGCCTGGGCATTGAGATCATCGAGGATTGCGGCAATCGTCGCGCTGCGGGCGACGCCCAGCTCAAACACGGAAATCTGGTCACGCGGTTCGAGCATTACGTCGGCCGGGCTGCCGGGCATGGCCTGTGCCTTGTCGAGATCCGCGGATAGCACCACGGTGCGTCGGTCCGGGCCAGATTCACGCCGGATCAGTACATAGCCGCGATCGGCCTTGGGTTTGAGGAACTGCTCGGTCGGTAGCAGGTCCGCAATCCGCATGCCGGGAGACCATTCGTAGCGACCCGGGCGCGTCACGTGCCCTGCCACAAGGACCGCGTCGTCGATCTCGTCCAGTACGGGGAAGACGCGCAGCGTGTCGCCCGCCCGCAGCACGGTGCTGCCACCACCGGTAGTCAGGTCGATGGTGTCGACCACGCGCACGCCGGCGTCATTGATGCGTTCCAGCTGCAGTCGCCGTCGGTCGGCCGTGGGACGCAGGCCACCAGCGCGATCAATGATTGCCTCCAGACTCCGATCACGGCCCATCTCGTAGATGGCTGGGCGGTAAATCTCACCGGCGACAGCCACCGCGGGCCCGATCGGCGGAATCAGGATAACGTCGTCGGCCTGCAGCTGCCGGTCGTTGCGCGTGTCCCCGGACAGCAGCAATTCATAGAGATCCAGCGTGGCGACGGCCTTACCGGCGCGCATGAGCTTCACGCGTCGCAAAGATCCGACTTCGGTGATACCACCCGACGCATAGAGCGCATTGGTAATCCGCGACAGACTGCTGACGTCATAGGCGCCCGGGCGCTTCACATCGCCGACGACAAACACCCGGATGTTTTTCAGGCGCCCCATGCTGACTGCCGCCTGCGTGCCGATGATTTGCTCCGCCGTGCGCTGCTCGATGCGCTCTTTGATCTCACCGAAGGTCATCCCAGCAACCGATTGCGGCCCGATCTTCGGGAAATTGATCGTACCCTCCGGCGAGACCTCGAGCTCCACTTCGTAATTGTCTTCGCCGTAGAGCTGGATGCGCAGTGTGTCACCGGGTCCAAGCACATAATCCCGGGGTACCGGTGTCGCACGCGCCGGCCGCCTACCGAACATTTCGGGCCGTTCCGCGAACAGCTTGTAGCCAAACGGCTCCAATGCGTCGTCGCCAAATGGCGTCAGCGGCAGGATGGTGACTGTAATCTCCAGTTGCTGCAGCTGCGGTTCCGCGAGCAAGCGTTTGGCAGCCTCCTCGGCGGTGAGTCCGGCCAGCGGCACTGAAGCGATGCCCGGTAGATTCAGGATTCCGTCGTCATCCAGCTCAAACGTGCGCGCACCCAAAAGCCGTGCTCGATAGATGTCCTCGTCGAATTCCTCGACAATTTCATCCGGCAGTTCATCCACGGGAAGCCGGGCTTCGATTACTAGGGTTCCGCGAGCTGCGAGCCGCAGCTCCTTTGCTATCTCTTGCTCCGGCTCGACCGCCGGCAAAGGCAGTGTGTCGACTTCGGGTTCCGCTGCAGACGGCGGCAACGATCGCGGGGTACTGCCGAGACCCTCAAGCAGTGCCCGCTGTTCCTCCTCGCTCAACTGCTGGAAGGCCTCCAGCTGAGCATTGCTCATGGTTTGCTGGGCGTGACTGGTGGGTGCACTCGCTGTGAGCAGCGCGCCCGCGACCGTCAGCGCAATCGTAAGCCGCCGACCGGTCGTTCGGAGCATTCGTTCTGGCCTCCCGGATAAGCATGCGCCGCTCACCCCCGGAGCCGAAAAACCGCGCCGTTTTCCGGATTGGATATGCATCCAGGCGAGCAACAATGACTCTCGAGAGGATGTTAATTTCGGTGCCTGCAACGCGCAACCCCGGACCGATGCTGGGCCCTTACCAACCGGCGGCCCAGCGGACGAACACGCGCAGATCGTCGGCACTGTCCTCCGGCAGACCATCGATGGACTCGTAGCCTATCCCCGCATACAGATCCCCGGAAAAAAGGCTGCGTCGATGCACGAGATTGAGGCTGAAGTAATCGGCCGCGTCTTGCGTGACGGTATTCCGTTCGTCCCGGTCGCCTGCGCGATTCAGTTCACCCCCCGTCACGGTCAGGGTCCAGCGACCTTCGCCCGACTCGTTCAACACCGACCCCACCGTGAGCAACTTCGCATCGTTGTCGGCGGCGTGTCCGATGGAACGGCCGCGGTAGCGCATCCCGGTTTGATAGAGGCCGTGGTTGTAGCAGATATCGGGCTTACCACCGCCGAAGAGATTTCCGCCGCACAAGGTATCAGACAACTCGGCAAACAGCCGGTACGAAGCACCGTTCGCGAAACCACCCCAAAACTCAGCGCCAAGCACGTTCAGGAACAATGTCGGCTGGAAATCCTGCTCATCCTCTCCTATGCGCTGAAAATACAATGCAACAGGCCAGCCCAGGCCCGCGCCGGTCAAACGGATGTCGTAGCCACCTAATTGATTGCCAGGCTCATCATCAGACGAGATGTTGTCGCCGACATTATCCTTGCCGAGCAGGAGGTCGATAAAGGTATCGAACCCGCAGGGCCGACCATCACCGCACCACATGGCCGACCTGGACAGGCCGATTTCCAGCCAGCGAGTGGGTCGGGCCGTGAAACGCATGCCAAAGAACCAGGCGTTCGGTACCGCGCGCTGACTTTCCAGGAAACCGAACAACGTCACGAGGTCCCAATGACCGATCCACGACAACCACTTGCTCTCGAACGGGCGCGTGGAATTGCGATCAATGGTAAAAGCTGGAATTGGTCGGGCGTTATTCGTAAGAATGACGTTGCTCTGCCAGCTGGGTCCCCACCAGCGATCAGTGATCGCGGCAGCCAGCATCCAGTTTCCGAGGGCGACCCCAGCGTAGGAACCGTCCAGGCGCCAGTCTTTCCCGTCGGCCGCATCATGGGCGTACTCGCCGCTAAGCCGAACGGCGAATCGCTCGCCGGTCCACTTCAGTCCGACGCCTGCCTCGGCTTCTGCCCGTGGTGTGTCTTCGAATCCCCGTACCGCCCACGGCTCGCTACCGCCGGCCACTTTGTAATTCAGTCGCCACTCACCAATCCGTCGCGCGTCCCGTAATCGCTGGCGCACGCGCGTCAACGCCGCCATTTCCGCTGCGGTGAGCGGCCGCTCGGATAATGACTCGTCCGGCTCGATATCTCCCCAGGACATTGGCCACTGCGTCACGGGTGAGCCAATTATTCCGGCATCCGCGAGCAGCACGATATCGTGACGCAGCGAACTGTCACCGGGATCGATCCAGGGGTCGGCATAACAGGGTGTTAACAGGGCGCTGAGGTACAGCGCCAGTGATCCGCCTGCCACCAGCCACTTGTGCCTTATTACGGCCGGCCTGTTACAAGAAGTGGGCACGTGGTGAATCCCGGCGGGCTGATTGTCTCGACGCCGCGAATAGTACGGAAGCGCGACTGGCCTGACAATGCTGCTATTCGAACAGAGGGATCCGCGCGCTTGGACGCGGACAGCACCGCCTGTAGAATCGCGCCCCCATGAATAAATCCAAGATCATCTATACCCACACGGACGAAGCCCCGGCCCTGGCGACGTATTCCTTCCTGCCAATCATTCGCGCTTTCACAGCGGCCGCCGGCGTGGACGTGGAAACGCGCGACATTTCCCTGTCCGGTCGCATCATTGCCAACTTCCCGGACAATCTGCGGCCGGACCAGCAACAACATGATGCACTCGCGGAACTCGGCGAGGTCACGTTGCAGCCGGAAGCGAACATCATCAAGTTACCCAACATCAGTGCGTCGATTCCGCAGTTGACCGCCGCCATCAAGGAGCTGCAGTCACAGGACTACGATGTGCCGGACTATCCGGAGGAAGCGGAGGACGATACGACGCGCGACATTCAGGGGCGGTACGCGAAAGTCCTAGGCAGTGCCGTCAACCCGGTACTCCGCCAGGGCAATTCCGACCGCCGCGTGGCACCGGCGGTCAAGGCTTATGCGAAAAAGAATCCGCACTCGATGGGGGCATGGTCCGCAGACTCGAAGTCCCATGTGGCGCACATGAGCGACGGCGACTTTTTTTCCAGCGAGCAATCCCGTGTGATCGAACAGGCCGGCAACGTGCGCATTGAACTGACGACGACGGACGGCCGGACGACAATCTTGAAAGATGCAACGCCCGTCACCGCCGGCGAGGTAATCGACGCATCGGCGATGAACCGCAAGGCCCTGCGGGAGTTCTTCACGCATGAAATCGATGCCGCCAAGAGCGAGGGCGTGCTCGCATCGCTGCATCTGAAAGCGACAATGATGAAAGTGTCCGACCCGATCATGTTCGGCCACTGCGTGACCGTATATTACGGCGACGTGTTCGAAAACCATGCCGCGCTGTTCGAAGAACTTGGTGTGGAACCCAACAACGGCATTGGCGACGTCTATGCAAAGATCGCCGAATTGCCAGCCGACCAGCAGGCCGCGATCAAGGCTGACATCGACGCCGTCTACGAAAAGCGCCCCGAGCTCGCGATGGTCAATTCGGATCGCGGGATCACGAATCTGCACGTCCCCAGCGACGTGATCATCGATGCGTCGATGCCCGCGGCGATCCGGTCCTCGGGTCAGATGTGGGGACCTGACGGCCAGTTGCACGACGCCAAATTCATGATTCCGGACCGTTGCTACGCCGGCATCTACCAGGAAGTCGTCGACTTCTGCAAGGCGCATGGTGCGTTCGACGTGCCGACGATGGGCAATGTTAGCAATGTCGGTTTGATGGCTCAGAAAGCGGAAGAGTACGGCTCGCACGACAAGACCTTTGAAATCCCGGCCGACGGCACCGTCCGCGTGACCGATGCTGCCGGCCACGTGCTGATGGAACACGCCGTCGAGACCGGCGACATCTGGCGTATGTGTCAGACCAAGGATCTGCCGATTCAGGATTGGGTAAAACTAGGCGTCGCCCGGGCACGCGCGACTGGATCCGCCGCGATTTTCTGGCTGGACAAAAATCGCGCCCATGATGCGAACCTGATCGGGAAAGTCGAGCGCTATTTGCGGGACCACGATACCAGCGGACTGGACATTCGCATCCTGGCGCCGATCGAGGCGATGCGAGCAACGCTGGAACGGGTGCTAGTTGGCGAGGACACGATCTCCGTGACCGGCAACGTGCTGCGCGACTATCTGACGGACCTGTTTCCCATACTGGAACTCGGCACCAGCGCGAAGATGCTGTCGATCGTGCCAATGCTTGCCGGTGGGGGCATGTACGAAACGGGCGCCGGGGGCTCGGCCCCGAAACATGTGCAGCAATTCCTCGCCGAAGGACATCTGCGCTGGGATTCGCTCGGTGAATTCCTGGCGCTCGCGGTATCGATCGAGGAACTCGGTGAGAAGACGGGCAACGCCAAGGCATTGGTGCTCGCCCAGGCGCTGGATCGGGCGAACGGCGAGTACCTGGATCAAAACAAGTCGCCGTCCCGCAAAGTGAACGAACTGGACAATCGCGGCAGTCACTTCTATCTCGCGATGTTCTGGGCCCAGGCGCTGGCCGCACAGAATCAGGATCCGGAATTGCAGGCGCGATTCGCGAATCTGGCCGCGCAGCTGGCGGAGCACGAAGCACAAATCACCGCAGAACTGAATGCCGCCCAGGGCGCACCCGTGGACATCGGCGGCTACTATCACCCGGATCCCGAACTCGCCAGCCAGGCAATGCGGCCGAGCGCGACGTTCAACGCCATTTTGGAAAGCGTCTGAATGCGTCGGGCCGTCAGGTCGACCCACAGCGGCCTGTTGAGCCTCGCGGCGCTGGCGCTCGCCGCTTGCGGGATGCCGGACGAACCTGCTGAATCTTTGGCTGCCACCCGGAATGATCCGGCCCTGCAGACCAACGGTCTTGGCGCGTTCGCCCATGTCACCGTTGGCGTCGCCAACCTGGATGAAGTGCTGGGCCTGTGGCGCGACGTCTTCGGCCTCGAAGTCGTCGCCACGCGGGACGGTCCGGATGCCTCGCTGGGCGGGCTGTGGAACCTGGCGCCGGACCGCATCGCCCGGCAGGCCTTGCTGCGCACGCCGGGGCTCGATACCGGCGCCGTGCATTTCATCGAGTTTCGCGATCCGGACCCGCCGGTCCGTGCCGGCGCCGAGGTGTTCGATCGGGTGCCGAAGAACCTCGACATCTACACTGCCGATCTCCCGGCGAAATACGACGACTTGCTGGCCAGGGGCTTCGAGTTTCGCTCGCACTGGGCCGAGATGCCGGGGCCGGGCGGCATTACGTTTCGCGAAGTGCAGATGCCGGGCCACGACGACACGAATATCGTGTTACTGGAACTCGTCGGTCAGGAATATCCTTTCAGCCCGACCGGTTACGCGGGAATCGGCCCGCTGATCACGGTTGTCGCAGACGCGGACACCGAAAACCGGTTCTACACGCAGGTACTTGGGCTCGAGGAACTCATGCAGTTCGCGCTGGCCGGACCGGAAACCGAAAAGATGATCGGTCTGCCACCCGGCGCGGCCCTCGTCTTCCATGTGCTCGGCGCCGAGAGCGATCCGATGGGCCGCATCGAGCTCGTCGAATACCAGCGAACGCAGGGAACCGACCGGTATGCGCTGGCAAAACCGCCGGCCACCGGTACGTTACATGTGACCTGGCAGGTCGATGATCTGGCCGGGCTGCGCACCAGGCTGGCGCGGCATGGCGTGGCGGTGACGGAGCACGGCGATATCGACGCGATTTTCGGTGCCGGCCCGCTGATTTCGTTTAATTCACCGGGCGGCTTGCGAATCGAAGTCCAGGAACGGCGAAATCAGTTCCCGCCGAACCGGTAGTCGAATCTTGCACCGAAGGTGCGCGGCTTCGATGGCCATACCCGCGTGTTCACGTTGCCGTAGCCGAACAAATTGTCGCTGTCGGCGTTTTCCCAGCCTCGCTCGAACCACGTCTCGTCGCCGACGTTCCAAACGTAGGCCGTAATCGACCAGGTCGTCCCGCTGTCGTAACCAATACGCAGATCTACCCGGTTCCAGGAATCGGTCTTGGCCAGCTCGAGGTTGTCCAGGCCACCAAACATTTCGTCATGAAATGTGTGCACACCGGTGGCGTAAATACTGGCGCCGTTGTTCAGCGGGAAGCTGTAGGTCACAACCGTGCCCGTGGTCCAGCGTGGCGCAAACGGCAGTTCGTTACCCTCGCAGGCGTCACAGCCGCCGAAATCCTCCTTGACCTTGTCGACTTCGGTCTTGCTGTAGGCCACCGAGAAGAAAATGTCCCAGTTCTCGCCGGGCACCCACTGCAGATCCAGTTCCACCCCGTAGCCGGAGGCCTCATCGAGGGTATCGGTACGTTGCGCTCCGGTTTCGAAGAACGTGATCTGCAGGTCTTCGTATTCGTAGCCGAACATCGCCAGGTTGGCCTGCAGGGTATTGCCGAACAGCCGGCTCTTTACGCCACCTTCGTAGCTCAGGCTGGTCTCTTTTTCCACCGGCTGCGGGCGCGTGCCGGCTTCGGCCAGACCGATTTCGTCGACCGGCTGCCCGTTGACATCGACGAACGCGAAATCGCTGAAGCCGCCCGACTTGTAGCCTGACGCAATGTTGCCGTACAGGGTCCATTCGTCGGTCACGTCGAAGTTCACAGCGAAGCGTGGCGTCACGCGATCCCAGTCGCGCTTATCGCTGACAAATCCGCCGGGCGCGGCGCCGGTCGAGCGCTGCGAGCAGGCTGCACGCTCGTCAGCGGTCCAGAAGAACGAATAGATCAGGTTGTTACCCAGCGCCCCGCCGGAATCGAGCACGCAGGCAGTGTATTCCTTCTCGTCAAACGTGTAGCGAGCTCCCACCGTCAGGTCGAGCCGGCCGATCCGCCAGTTCACGTCGCCATAGATAGCCCAGCCCCAGTATTCACCATCGGCAAAGGTCTCTTCCGGCTTGTCGACCAACAGGTCGGCCGGATCGATATCGTCTTCCCAGTAGTCCTCGAAAATCGGGTCGTCGCACCCGGTCACACGTGCGCTCAGGTCGAAATCCGGCGCGTCGGTGACCTGCAGCGCGCGGCAGAGCTCGTCCTCGGTATAGCGATCGGCGAAATCTGCCTTCACGTCCTCCGCGTAGACGCTGGCGCCGACAAACCACGTAAAGCGATCGCCGTCCGCCGACACCAGGCGCAGTTCCTGGCTGAAATAGTCAACTTCCTGGTCCTGCGTGTAGCTATTCACCAGTCGCGACGTCGCATCGTAGTCCTCGACGTAGTTGAAATCGTAGGTCTTGAAGCCGGTGATCGAATTCAAGGTCAGGCCACCCGGCAGATCCACGTCGATATTCAAGGCCAGGCGCAGGATGTCGGCGGAGTCTCGCGGTCGCTGCTCGTTGACGACAGCGTTTTCCGGCAGCGGCGCAGTGTTCGTCAGGTCGAATTCACCACTGGAGTTCAGCGGCGCGGTGCTCCAGTAGGCCGAACCGTCACCGTCCCGTTCTTCGTAGAAGGCCGACAGGGTCGCGTCGACCGAATCGCCGGCATAACGAATCGCGGCCTGCACCGCGGTGCTCTCGAACTCGCCGAGGTCCTTGCCGCCGGCCAGGTTGGTCAGGTAACCATCCTCGGTCACGAAGCCGAAGCTGCCCCGAAACGCCCATCGGTCGTTGATCGGCAGGTTGATCGTGCCGTCCAGTTCCCAGTGCTCGTATTCCTCGATGCCGAACCCGAAATTGCCGCTGACGGCTTCCGGGTCAGGCTTGTTCGTAATGATGCTGACCGCGCCGCCGATGGCATTGCGGCCGAACAGCGTGTTTTGTGGTCCACGCACGATCTCGGTTCGGGCCACGTCCAGGAAGCTGGTGATGGCGCCACCATTGCGCCCCTCGTATACGCCATCGACGAAGACCGGCACCGCCCCGTCACCACCAACGCCGAAGTTGTTGGTCGAGATGCCGCGAATCGCCAGGGCATCGTTGAAGCTGTCCGCGGTCGCGCCATTGAAACCGGGCGTCAGCGTCACCACATCGCGAAAGTCCCTGACGCTGAGCGAGTCCATGAACTCGCCGCTGAACGCGGACACGGCGACCGGCACGTCGCGCAGGCTTTGTTCCCGTTTTTGAACGGTGACGAGGATTTCCTCGATGGTGCCCTCATCGTTGGCCAGCGCGACCAGTGGCAGCAGCACGGCGGTGGCGATAATTCTTCTGGTTATCACCGGCGTATCCCCCAGGATTGTCAGGACCGCGAATAATAGTCGCAGACCCGGACCACCGCTAGCGTTATTGAATCAGCCGCCGACGGACGAAGATCGACGCGGCCAGGTAACCGACCACCGCGTAGGTCACGAGCACTGCCACGTGCAGCGGCACCTGCTCCGGCGCCTGCCCGGCAACCAGCGGCCGCACCAGCGCGATTGCATGTGACAGCGGCAAAACGTTAACGATCGTCTGTGCAAACTGTGGCAGCGTCGACACCGGGTAGAAGACGCCGCTGAAGATGAACATTGGCGTAATCAGCAGGGTCACGTAGTAGTTGAAGAAATCGTAGCTCGGCGCGAAGGCCGCAACGACCACCGCCGGACCCGCGAAACACAGGCCAATCAGGAAGAACAGCGGAATGGCCAGCAATGCCGACCAGTCGTCAACAGCACCGAGAATCGTGGCGACAGCAAGGATCGGCGTGGCCGCCAGGACCGCCTTCGTCCCGCACCAGAGCATTTCACCGGCCACGATGTCATCGACCTGTAACGGGGTGGCCAGCAGCGCGTCATAGGTCTGCTGGTGGACCATCCGCGTGAACACCGAATACATCCCCTCGAACGACGCGGTGTTCATCGCTGACGATGCGACCAGCCCGGATGCCAGGAAAGTCAGGTAGGCCATGCCCTCCACTTCTCCGACAAAGCGACCCAGGCCAAAGCCGAGACCGAGCAGGTAAACGAACGGCTCACCAAAGGTGAAGAACAGGCTCGGCGCAATCAGCTTGCGCCAAACCATCAGGTTACGGAACCAGACCTTGAACGCACTCTGGCGTGGTCTCGGCAAAGTCAGTTGCGCGGCAGTCATTAGCTTGTTCCTTCGTTCATTCCCGCAAATCGTGCCCGGTCAGCCGGAGAAAGACGTCTTCCAGGTTAGCGGGGCGGTGCATGTAAGTCAGTTGGGGTGCCTTTTCCAGGCGCGCCAGCACGGACGGCAGATCGTGACTGTAGGCGTAATGCATCTCGCCCACGGTCTCGAGCCGCAAACCCGGGCAGTCCGCCATCAGCGCATCGATGGCCGGGCGATCGCCCTGAATTTCCACCACGTGCGGCTCCACGTGTTGTGTGATCAGTTCCACGGGCTGGCCATGACTGATGATCTGGCCGTGGTCGATCACGACCAGGTCGTCGCAAAGCCGCTCGGCCTCGTCCATGTAATGCGTGGTGAGCAACAGCGTCTTCCCGGACCGCTTGAGTTGTCGTAACCGGGTCCAGATCATACGTCGCACTTGCGGATCAAGACCCGTGGTCGGCTCGTCCAGCACGATCAGTTCCGGGTCGTTGATCAGCGCGCGCGCGATCGACAACCGCCGCTTCATGCCGCCCGACAGCTCCCGCAGCGGACTGTCGGCACGGTCGGTCAATTCGACGAATTCCAGTAGCTCCCGAATCCGCTCGGCGACGACAGGCCCGGTCAGGTCGAAGTAGCGCGCGTACATTCGGAGGTTTTCCGCCACGGTGAAATCGGGATCAGCATTGTCCTGCTGGGGTACCACGCCGGTGCGGCGTCGGATCTCGCGCACGGCGCCTGGAATCGGCAAGCCAAAAACGGTCAGCGTGCCCGCGGTAATTGGCGACTGCCCCATAATCATGCGCAGCGTCGTGGTCTTGCCGGCGCCATTGGGCCCGAGCAAACCGAAGCAGCTGCCCTCGTGGATATCGAAACTCACGCCGTCGACGGCGG
>JASJBD010000091.1 GCA_030066665.1 Gammaproteobacteria bacterium | reverse complement strand
TGCTGTACCTCGGCTTCACGATGATCGACCTGCCCCACAAAGCGTGGGGCGCCGAGTTGTCGACCGACTACGATGAACGCTCGCGCATTACCGGTATTCGCGAAGGGCTGTCGACGGCCGGTCAGGTCCTGCTGTTGGCCGCGCTGGTGTGGCTGGCGGCACAGGGTGTCACGGATGATGCGACGCAGTTGCGCGGTATTGCGATGGTGATAGCCGTCGGTTTACCGGTCCTGGTCGCGTTCGCGCTGCTGCGCGTGCTCGAGTCGCCGGCCGAGGGCTTTCCCCACGCTTCGCGCAGCTACCTGCAGGGCCTCAAAATCGTCGCGCGGAATCCCGCCCTGCTGCGAATGATTGGCTGCGTCATGTTTTTCGTGTCCGGGATCGTAATCCAGGGCACGCTGCACCGACTGGTGCTGGCGGATGTGATGGCAGCCGAGGCTCGGTTTCCGCTCATGATCCTGATCGAGAACGTCGCCACGCTGGCCGCGGTTCCCGTGTGGCTGGCGATCTCGCGTCGTACCAGCAAACACCGTGCGCTGATCGGTGCGGCATTGTGGCTCGCTGCCTTGAGCCTGCCACTGGTCTTCCTGCGCGAGGGACAGCTTACTGAGCTCATCATCGTCGTCGCCCTGCGCGGTTCGAGCTTCGCGTCAATCCTGTTTCTGTCGAACTCGATTGCTGCCGATGTGATTGACGTCGACACCCTGGAGGCTGGCGAGCAGCGCTCCGGACTACTATTCGCCGTTTGGGGCATGACGATCAAACTGGCGGTTGCGCTTGGTGTGGTGCTGGGCACCTCGTTGCCCGCCCTGTTTGGGTACGAGCCATCGGCCGAGATCATTACGGCTGATATTCAGGCGCGCCTGATGCTGGTCTACGGGTTCGTGCCGGCCGTGATGATGGCGATCGGCGCGCTATTCCTGCGCGGGTTTCCAATCACCCGGGAGCGGCAAGCGGCCGTGCGGCGCGAACTGTCGGCCCGTGGCGCAGTCGTCGGGAGTTCACCGTCAGGCAGCTAGCTCCGCCGTGGCCCCCAGCGGCGGATCCAGCCAAGCAACCCCAGCGCGGACCCGAACAGCCAGAATGCGGCTGGAACCGGGATGACATCGGCAAAACCGCTGCTCGCCGTCTGTAGCGATGCATTGCCGACCTGCCCCGGCGCGACGGTCACGGAGAAAGCGAAACCTTCGTCCACCATGGTCGGATCGCCGAACCGGTCATCGCTGCCTGCGGTATCGACAAAGAAATCAAACGTGCCGCTAACGGGTTCCCAATTCAACTGGACGTCGGAGAACGCAAAGACGTCCTCCGTGGCCGCGTCGAAAGTGGTTGCGCTGGCCGCCAGCGTATAGCTCAGTAGGAAATCCACCGTAACCGTGGTGTCGTTCGTTTCGTTATCGACCAGAATCTGGCCACCCGCCAGGCTAAATGCAAAGGCACTGGAAAACGGCGGTGCGTCGGCCATCCCGGCGGCGCTCGTCGCATTGAAGAACCCGTCGCCGATGCCCAGAGCTTCCGGGTCGCCGATGCCATTGGCCGAACCATCAGTCATGACTGTCGCGTTCCCGACGACCTCTTCGATCGGTGGCGAAACCGATGGCAACGGGGCATTAACAATGAAGACATTCACCGGCAATGGTGTCGGTGAAATGCCGGTGATCGTCAGCGTCGCGGTCGCATCGGTGGTGAAGCTGATCGGCGCGGCCTTGACCGGCACGCCGCCTCCTGCAGCGAACGCCGCGATCAGACAGAGTATCGAAACTCGCTTCATGGTGCGCACCTGCTTTCAGCGTCGCAGCCGCGCCAGCAGCAATACAGCAGATCCGAACAGCCAGAACGCGGCCGGCACCGGGATCGGGCTGGCAAACGTCAGGTTATCCATTTCGAAACTATCGAAGTCGGCCGGCGCACTGGTGAACTGGACTGTCGAGAACGGCGCCATGCCAACGAATCCGGCGAAACCATTGGCAGCGTTGCCAGTGCCCATGATGACGTCGTAGATGAGAAAGGTCTGCGAACCACTGCCATCGTCAATCGTCACCCGCAGGCCGGTGTTGTCGGCCCGAAAGACGTCGAAACCGAACCCGGTCACTGGCACAGGGAAAGTCCACGTGATGCTGGTATTGACCGGCTCATTCGTCCGCTCCAACGCATTGCGATACAGGCCGCCCGTCACGCTGTTGTCGGTGAAGAACGACAATGGCGGTGCGGCATTTATCGACTCGACACCGGAGACAAAAACAATCGACTGCGCTTGTGCGATGTCAGTATCGAAATCGTCGTCCACGATGATCAAGCCGGCGACAGCGGCATCGAAAGCTGCGCGGTCATCGAAGGTGGTGACAACCGCGTTGGCCGGACCAAGTCCAACCAACATTATTAGAAGCGCGATTTGAAGCTTGTACATGGTGTTCTCGGATCGTCGCTGCCCGTCGGCAGCCACGATGCTTTCTTTTTCCCAGGCTCAGCGTAGCAAGGTCGTCGAACCTGCTGTCAATACACCCATTTTTGGGTACCAAGGTTTCTACCTTGCCCCGACCACGGCGCAAGCCTGTCTCGGCAACGGTCCGCGCTGATGCCTGAGCCGCATTTTCTTCCCAACCGGGCGAATGCTATAAACACGGTTCTTGACAATAATCGTGAACGGACATGACCAGATACCTGTTGCCATTCAGTTTTCTGCTGGTCTTGGTGACTCCGGCGCAGGCGCAGGCGCCTGGCGGAACGCTCGACCGCATCGCCGCAAGCGAACGCTTCACGATCGGCTACGTGCCTGATGCGCCGCCGTTGTCGTTCCGCAATGCGTCCGGGGAGCCCGTCGGATATTCCATAGAGCTTTGCAAAGTCATCGCAAATGCGGTTCAGCAAAGGCTCGGGCTCGAAGACATGACCGTGGACTATGTGCCGCTGAACCGACCGGTAGAGCGCATTGCGGCGGTCGTCGACGGCGAAGTCGACATCGAATGTGGCGCATCGACGGTCACGCTGGCGCGACGCGAGCAGCTGGACTTCACGTTGATGACTCTCATTACAGGCGCTTCCTCACTGTCGCTTGCCAAGACCGGAATCAACAACAACGCTGACCTGAACGGCAAATCGATTGCCGTTGTAGCCGGCACGACGACCGAGGCTGCTTTGCGGGAGTTCATTGCGACCAACGAGTTCAAAGCCGATTTGCAAACGGTTACCACGCACAACGCGGGCCTGGCCGCACTGGACGATGGCAGTGTTGACGCCTACGTATCCGACCAGGCCATTCTGACGGGGCACATTATTAACGCCGAGGATCCGGCCGCTTACCGACTCGCCCCCGACGTGTTTTCCTTCGAGCCCTATGGCTTCATGGTGCGCAAAAACGACGCGGCGTTCCGTCTTATAGCTGACCGGGCGCTGGCACAGTTTTTCCGCTCGCCACGGATACAGCGTCTGTACCACGAATGGTTTGGCCGCTGGGGCATTCGACAATCGCCAATCTTGAGCGCGATGTACCAGTTCCAGGCGCTGGCTGAGTAGCACGAGCGCCCGCAAACGGCCTGCGGCCGACAAGTTCCAGACACCGATAGAGCACATTTAATAATGAGACGAATTGCCGTGAGTTTCCTCTGCCTGGTGATCACCGGCTGTGCAACCGCCGACGAAGATCTGCCCTTCGCCGTGCAGGAGGTGGCCAGCTTCGACGAACCGTGGGCAATGGCATTTCTGCCCGACGGCCGGTTGCTGGTTACCGAGATGGGAGGCCAGCTGTTGATTGCCTCACCTGATGGTGAGCAGACATTACCAGTTACAGGCGTGCCCGAAGTCGACCATGGCGGCCAGGGCGGTCTCGGCGACATTGCGCTGCATCCCGATTTCGCGGCGAACAACATCGTGTATCTCAGTTACGCAGAGGCTGGCGACGGCCGCACCCGCGGCGCCGCGGTCGCCCGGGCGCGCCTGGATCTGCATCAGGACGGGGGCGCGCTGACCGGTCTGCAGGTCATTTGGCGCCAGGAACCGAAGGTTTCTGGTGCCGGGCACTATGGCCATCGCCTGCTGTTTGCTGCTGACGGCCATCTGTTCATCTCCTCCGGTGAGCGACAGAAGTTCGACCCGGCCCAGGACATGGCGAGCAATCTCGGCAAAATCATCCGGCTGCGGGACGACGGTTCGGTCCCGCCGGACAACCCGTTCAGCAAGCAGGGCGGCGTCACCGCGCAGATATGGTCCCTTGGCCACCGTAATCCACTCGGCATCGCTTTTGATTCGGAGGGCCGGCTGTGGAATACCGAGATGGGGCCCCGCGGCGGCGACGAACTCAATCTGGTCGTGCGTGGTGAGAACTATGGCTACCCGATCGTGTCCGACGGCAACCATTACAGAGGTGCGCGCATCCCTAATCACGACACGCGGCCCGATTTCGTCGCGCCCGCAATTTCGTGGACCCCGGTGATCTCGCCGGGCGGGCTCATGATCTATGACGGCGAATTGTTCCCCGCATGGCGCGGCAATGGATTCATACCCGGGCTGTCGTCGCGGTCATTGGTTCGAATCGAATTTGACGGCACGACAGCGCGGGAAGCCGATCGATGGTCGATGGGCAAACGGGTTCGCGCCGTGGTCGAGGGTCCGGATGGCGCAATCTGGCTGCTGGAAGATGACCGCGGTGGTCGCCTGCTCCGGCTGACGCCGCGGTCCTGATGCGGACCGATCTTGTTCTCGGAGATTAGAGCCCTGTCCGCTGGTCGTGAACGAGTTCGACCAGTTCTCTGAACGTGATGTGCTGCGTGAAATCAACTTCGTCGAGCAGGTTGTCATCCCGGACCAGCGTGAAGTCATCCCGGTTGATGAACCGGCGAATCGAATCCGAGATAAGTGCGGAAACGTCGGTGGCCGGACTCAGCTCAGCGATGGCGTCCCCTACGTAGTACCTCGCCAGGTATTCAGCGACCTGGTGCGCGACTTTCTGGTGTTCGCCGAAGAAAAAATCACGCACAAAGGCGCACTGAGACCACCACTCTGAACCGTGTTGCACCGAGATCTCCTCCGCTCCAGGCCGCATCCATGCACTTCCACTGGATTACGTGAAAATCTAGGCCGAGTTCTGGCGCGATTCTGAGACCCAATTCGCATTTACGACACATTGCTGGCATCGGCAGCTACTTCCGAACGATTGTGCGTCGTTGCACCCAGTAACCCGCGATCAGCAAAACCAAGCCGAAGATGAACAAACCGGCAGCTAACGGCAACGGCGGGTGCTCCTCGCCGGCTTGAATCCGGCCGGTCCACAGGTAGTAGATCGTTACCGCTTCCCAGCTGACCAGGAACGCACCGACAGCGGCCGTCGTCACGCCCACAATCTTCAGGAATGCCCGTTCGACTCTTCGCATGCCCGGGGATGAGTCAGGGGTCAGAGTCGCAACTCTGACCCCTCCTCGATTCGCTGGCGGAGAGGGAGGGATTCGAACCCCCGGTCCGGGGTTACCGGACAACGGTTTTCAAGACCGCCGCTTTCGACCACTCAGCCACCTCTCCGCGGTGCGGCCATTGTCCGGGGGAGCCCACGCCTTGGCAAGGCGGAGGCCCTGAAAATCAAGGGCCTCGGGGCAGTCACCGAGCCGGGAACTCCGTGGTAAAATCGATGTCGTACCAGTTAGGTCCTATTTACTCAAGGAGAATGATCCATGGCTCTGTCTGACAGAGATTACATGCGCCGCCAGGGTTCCGTAGCGGCGGTACCGCAGGATGCGATTCAGCAGGGTGCGCTGGCCACCAACAAGGTGCTGCGCAATACCTACATGTTGCTGTCGATGACGCTGCTGTTCAGCGCCGTCACGGCCGGCATTTCCATGATGCTGGCCCTGCCGCCGATGACCTACCTCATTTCGGTGGGCGTGGCGATGATCATGGGCATTTTCGTCCTGCCGCGGACGGTCAACTCCAGCGCCGGGATCGGCGTCATTTTCGCGATCACCGGTTTGCTCGGTCTTGGCCTGGGCCCGCTGTTGAACGTGTATCTGAGCCTGCCGAAAGGGCCGGAGACAATTGCGACTGCGATGGGCGGCACCGGCGTGATCTTCCTGGCGCTGTCCGGCTACGCGCTGACCGCGAAGCGTGACTTCAGTTTCCTCGGCGGCTTCCTGTTTGCCGGATTCATGGTCGTGCTGATCGCCGCGGTTGCCAACATTTTCCTCGGCCTGTCCGCCCTCGCAATGGTGGTGTCAGCCGCGGTAATCCTGCTGATGAGCGGCTTCATCCTGTTTGATACAAGTCGGATCATTAACGGTGGCCAGACCAACTATATTCTCGCCACCTACGGGCTTTACCTGAGCATCTTTAATATCTTTATTAACCTGCTCAGTCTGCTGGGCATCATGGGCGACGAATAAGCCTTGAGCGCTATCTGCCCAGGACCCCGGCCTCGCGCCGGGGTCTTTGTATACAGCGCGGGAGAAGGTTATGGACTTGGACTGGATGAAAATCGGCCAGGCGGCCCTGCTGATCATGTTCATCGTCGTGCTGTGGCCCGCGGCCCGATGGTGGAGCAAAAACAGCCCCAAGGCCGAGCAAGGCGACTGGACCGCTGCCCTGCTCCCGTTGCTCGGCGTGATTCTTTTCGTTGCGCTGCTGGTTATGATGGTGCGCTCGTAATGCCCGGAGCGCGCCATGTCCAGAACTGTCCTCGCTTGCCTGCTGACAGCCCTATTGCTGATCGCCGGCGCGCTACCTGGGCTGGCCACCGCCACGGATGAAGCCCGGCCGATGACCGGCACAGTGCTGATTACCGGCTCGAACCGTGGCATCGGTTTCGCATTTGCGCGTTATTACACCGAGCAAGGCTGGCAGGTGATTGCCACCTGTCGCACGCCGGCACGTGCGGCAGATTTACAGGCGCTGAGCACCGAGCACGACAACCTGGCCATCGAACAGCTCGACATCACCAACCCGGAACAGGTCGCCGCGCTGGTGGCACGGCTCAACGGTCGACCCATTGATCTATTGATCAACAATGCGGCCTATCTCGGCGATCCGGCACCGCAGGAGTTCGGGCAACTCGACTACGATTTTTTCAACCGTAGTGTGCAGGTGAACCTGATCGGCCCTCTGCGCGTGACGGAAGCCTTGCTGGACAATGTGGCGGCCAGCAAACTTCGCAAGATCATCTTTCTCGGCAGCGCCGCCGGATCGCATGGCCTGCTAGGCCCCGGGCAACGGCTATATGCCTACCGTGCCAGCAAGGCGGGACTGCATTTCGCTGTGCATGAACTGTCGATGGACCTCGCGCCGAAGGGAATCACCGTGGGGCTCCTGAACCCCGGCATCGTCGACACGATGGGCGTGCTGGATCTCAAACCCGGCGATCCCGTACCGGACGTGTTCAAGCCATTGATGCCGCTGATCCAGAGTGGTCAGCTCAAGCTGATTCGACCCTCGGAGTCCGTGGCCGGCATGGCGCAGTTGATCGACGGCCTGACACCCGAGCGCGCCGGACGCTTTTTCAATGTCGACGGCCAGGAATTGCCCTGGTAAGACTCAGCTGCCGGCCGGGTCGAGCCCGGTCACCTCGGCGACGAATGCCCACTGATCGGCGTATTCGTTGATGATCTTCGAGACCGACGCACCGGCGCCGTGGCCGGTGTTGGTCTCAACCCGAATCAATGCCGGTCTGGCGCAGTCCTGCGCATGTTGCAGAGCGGCCGCGTATTTGTAGCTGTGCCAGGGCACGACCCGGTCATCGTTGGCATCCGCCATCACCAGGGTCGCCGGATAACAGCCGCCGTTTTCAAGATTGTGATACGGCGAATACGCGTACAGCACGGCGAATTCATCTGCATTTGAACTGAGCCCGTAGTCACTGGACCACTGTCGCGCATTGGCGCTCGCCAGGTCATAGCGCAACATGTCGAGCACGCCCACCGCTGGTACGGCTACGGCGAACAGATCGGGCCGTTGCTGTGCCGCGGCTGCCACCAGCAAACCACCGTTGCTGCCACCCCAGATCGTGAGTTGTTTCGGGGTCGTGTAGTCGTTGTCGATCAACCATTCGGCCGCGGCGATGAAATCATCGAAGACATTTTGTTTGTTCAGCTTCGTACCGGCGCGATGCCAGGCCTCGCCATACTCGCCGCCACCGCGCAGGTTAGCCACCGCATAGCTGCCGCCGGCCTGCAGCCACGCGGCGCGCGACGTGGAATACCCCGGCAGCAGTGACACGTTGAAACCACCGTAGCCATACAGCACCAGCGGGCTTGGCTCGCCGAGCTTGCGATGGACCGGTGTCACGATGGTCATGGGTATGCGCGTGCCGTCGCGACTTTCATAGAACACCTGGCGCGTCGTGTAACCGGCTGGATCGAGACCAGCAGCGCTTTCGCGCAACGCGGTGGCAGCGTCCTGCCCCACCTCATGGCGCAAGACGGTCCACGGGGTGGTGTAATCGGTATAGGCAAAAAAGACTTCTTTTTCCGCCGCGCGCCCGCTTAGTCCAGAGACCGAACCAATACCCGGCAGCGCCAGATCGCCAAGATCCTCGCCGGCAACCGAAGCGCGCCGCAGCCGCCCGCGCGCGTCGCTGATCGTTTCAACGAATAACTGGCCGCCCAGGAACGACGCCGCTTCGATGGTGTCGTCGGATTCAGATACGACCTCCCGCCAATCCTGCGGGTCGGGCCGGGCTAGATCGATGGCGACTACCCTGCCCTTTGGTGCATCCCGCGTCGACAACACGAAGAACTCATCATCGTCGTTACCGATGAACTGGTAGCGCGCGTCCCAGGCATCGAGCAGCCGCACGACCGAACCGTCCGGCTCGCCGTCCACCAGGCGCTGGTAGTACAGGCCGCTGGTCTCGTAGCCGTCGAACAGCGTGATCAGAAGAAACTGGCCATCTTCCGAAACGTAGGCATACGGGTTGCGCGTGGGATGATCGGTGACCTCGTACACGAGCTGATCATCGGCTTGCGTTTGCCCAAGCCGGTGAAAATAGATCCGTACCTGTTGTGAATCATCGTACTCACCGTCCCCTTGCGGATAGCGGCTGTAGAAAAAGCCGCGGGCGTCCGGTAGCCACGCCACCCCCGAAAACTTCGTGCCCTCAATCAGGTCAGGCAGATCCGTGTCGCTGGCAAGATCGCGAATCCGCCAGCTGTCCCAGTCGCTGCCACCGACTGATACCGCATAGGCCAGGTAGCGACCGTCGGGACTCAATGACCAGCTCGGCACGGAAATCGAGCCGTCCGCCGCCATCGCGTTTGGATCAACGACGATGCGCCCAAGGCTGTCCGCGGCGTCACTGACACGAATCACATCCTGCTCCTGACGACCCGTGTTGTGCTCGAACACGTAGACGCCGGCGCGCTGCTCGGGCACGCCGAAGCGCTCGTAATCAATCAGGGATGCGAGGCGATCCTCGAACCACGGCCGATGCGGCAATTCCTGCAGATAACTCTCGGTGACGCGGTTCTGCGCGGCGACCCAGGCTTGCGTGTCTGCGGCATCGAGCGCTTCCAGCCAGCGATACGGGTCGGCGACAGCTACGCCGTGATACACGTCCTGTTGATCCACGCGCGGTGCGTCCGGGTAGCTGAGCTTGTTCACCGGGTCGGAATCACACGCCCAGGCGAACGCGATGCACGCACTGAGCCATGCCGCGCGGGATCCGTCACGCCGTAACGACTTGCAGTCCATCCATGTAGGGCTGCAATACAGCCGGCACGCGAATGGAGCCATCCGCCTGCTGATAGTTTTCCATCACGGCGATCAGCGCGCGCCCGGCCGCCACGCCCGACCCGTTCAGCGTGTGCACCAGTTCCGGCTTGCCGGTGTCCGGATTGCGCCAGCGGGCACCCATGCGGCGCGCCTGGAAGTCGACACAGTTACTGCAGGAGGAAATCTCGCGATAGCGCTGCTGTCCGGGCAACCAGATCTCGATGTCATAAGTCTTGGCCGCGCCAAAGCCGATATCGCCGGCGCACAGACTGACCACGCGGTATGGCAGCTCCAGCCGCTGCAGGACGACTTCGGCATTTGCCGTGAGCTCCTCCAGCGCGTCCCATGACTCGGCGGGTCGCACAATGTGCACCAGCTCGACCTTCTCGAACTGGTGCTGCCGGATCATGCCCCGGGTGTCCTGACCATGCGAGCCTGCCTCCGAGCGGAAACACGGGGTGTGCGCCGTCATCTTCAGCGGCAGCTGCTCCGCGTCCAGGATGCCGTCGCGCACCAGGTTGGTGACCGGCACTTCGGCCGTGGGAATCAGATAGAACTCGTGCTCGCCGCCGAGCGCGAACAGGTCGTCAGCAAATTTCGGTAGCTGGCCCGTGCCGGTCAACGCAGCGGCGTTAACAATGTAGGGCGCATAGATCTCCGTGTAGCCATGCTCCCGTACATGCACATCGAGCATGTACTGCACCAGCGCCCGATGCAGCCGCGCGAGCGGTCCGCGCAGCACGGCAAACCGCGCACCGGCCACTTTGGCCGCCGCTTCGAAATCGAGCAGTCCCAGGCCAGCGCCCAGGTCGGTGTGATCCGCCGGCTCGAAATCAAACGCGGGCGGTTCACCCCACCGGCGAATTTCCGGATTGTCGTCTTCGCCCGTTCCGTCGGGCACCGTCTCGTGCAGCAGGTTGGGCATGTCCAGCTGCAGGTCGCGGATCTGACGTTGGAGTGCGTCCAGTTGAGTGTCGGCAGCCTTGAGCTCGTCGCCGAGGCTCTCGACCTCGGCCAGCAACGGCTGAATATCCTCGCCAGCCGCTTTGGCCTTGCCGATCGACTTGGACTTCACGTTGCGCTGGTTCTGGAGCTGTTCCACCCGCACCTGCAGACCTTTGCGCTGGTCTTCGAGTGCCTGATAGGCGGCCTGGTCCAAGACAAAGCCGCGGCGCGCCAGGTTGTCGGCAACGGCTGCCAGGTCGGTCCGGAGTAACTTCGGATCTAACATGAGTAATATCTTACAAGATATTGTATCTAATACTATTTACTGGACTGCCTGGCAGCCTTGTTACGTTCTCGCAACGCCGCCAGCTTCTCGCCGATCGCCTGCTCCAGCCCCCGCGGCGCCGGCTGATAGTACTCCCGATCCGGCAACTCGTCCGGCAGATAACGTTCACCGTCGACAAACCCATCGGCCTCATTGTGCGCGTAGCGATAACCCTTGCCGTGGCCCAGCTCTTTAGCGAGCCGGGTCGGCGCGTTGCGAAAGCGCAGCGGCACTGCCAGCGAACCGCCCTCCTGCACGTCGGCGGTCGCCTGGTTGAAAGCCTGGTAGACCGCATTGCTCTTCGCCGCGCAGGCCAGGAATACCACTGCCTGCGCAATTGCCAGCTCGCCTTCCGGGGAACCGAGGCGCTCATACACTTCACAGGCGTCGAGTGCGATGCGCAGCGCCCGCGGATCGGCGTTACCAATATCTTCCGAGGCCATGCGCAGCACGCGGCGCGCAATATAGCGGGGATCGCAACCACCATCCAGCATGCGCGCCAACCAGTACAGGGCTGCATCCGGATCCGAGCCGCGCACCGCCTTGTGCAACACGGAGATCTGGTCGTAGAAATCGTCGCCCTGGCGGTCGAAACGGCGCACACCGCCGGCGATCACATCGTCAATAATCGCTGCGGTAATACTGCCCTGCTCACCGGCCAGCCCGGCTGCCAGTTCCAGCAGATTCAGCGCCCGGCGCGCATCCCCATCGGCAGCCACGGCCAGGCGCTTCAGCTCGGCATCGTCGACTTGCAGCCTGTCGCCGCCCAGGCCGCGCGTGTCATCGGTCAGCGCGCGCGCCAGCAATTCCTCGATGTCGCTGACCCCCAGGGGCTTCAGCACGTAAACGCGCGCCCGCGACAGCAACGCATTGTTCAGGGCAAAGGACGGGTTTTCGGTAGTCGCGCCCACGAACGTCAGCGTGCCGTCCTCCACCCAGGGCAGGAAGGCATCCTGTTGCGCCTTGTTGAAGCGATGTACTTCGTCGAGAAACAAGACCGTCGGCGAGTCGGCCTGCGCGGACGCTTCCGCCACCGCGCTGCGAATGTCCTTGACGCCGGCCATGACGGCCGACAGCGCAATGAAGTGCGCCCCGGCACCGTTCGCAATCAACCGCGCAATCGTGGTCTTGCCGGTCCCCGGCGGCCCCCACAGGATGGCCGAATGCAACGGCCGGGCATCGATCAGGCGCGACAGACTCTTGTCACGGCCCAGCAATTGCGACTGCCCCACGACTTCATCGATCGAGCGGGGCCGCATCCGGTCGGCCAGCGGGCGCCAGTCGTCGCGCTGCGCCGCCGACATGGTCACGTTGCCCGGCCCGGCAGTATCGACTCCATCCACATCGTCCAATGCCGCAGTCCCAATACCGCCAGGATCCAGCCGAGCGCCACGCCGCCCCCGTCGAACAGCAGGTCGGCGAATTCAGCCGAGCGATACGGGATGAAACTCTGCAGCCACTCGATCAACAGTCCAAACAGCACCAGGCCGACGGCAACCAGTGGGGTGTATTTGAGTTGAAATACGCCGCAGAACCAGAGCATCAGCACCGTGAATGCGGCCAGGTGCGCCAACTTGTCATCGAGCAGGTTGAGCAAAACGATCGGACGCGTTGACAGCGGCGTCAGCGTGCCAAGCAATACGATGCCCATGATCGCGAGCCCACCGACAAGCCAGAACCGCGAGAACCGGAGCGGCAATAACACCCGTCAAAGGTCCTCTTCGCCGATCACGTCGGCATTGGGTGGGACCGTGAAACTAAACAAATCGGGAGCGAGTTCCGGATCACGCTCGATCGCGGCGAAGCGCACCCGCGTCGTCTGACCCAGGCGATCAGACAGGACCAACTCGGTCAGCTCCTGGTCGTCGAAACCGAGCCGGATCGACGCGAAGTCCGCGGTGTCAGATCGCGGCCCGAGCGTGACCCACAACCGGTCATCGATCGTTTCCGAACCCAGGTGTTCGAAGCCTTCGAGGATATCGACACCGCCGGTAAGCAGCGCCGCGGGCGTCGCTCCGAGGCCGGCGTCCATGGGCCGTACCGTAACCTGGTCCAGGTCTGCCTCGTACAGCCAAAGCCGTTCACCGTCGGCGACGATGACGCGTTCGAAGGGTTGCAGATAGTCCCAGCGAAAACGACCGGGACGTGAGAGTGCGAGCTGACCGGTGGCCGATTCGATAATCTCGAAATCCCGGTCGATAACATCCTGAGTGAATTCAGCGCGCAGGGTCTGCACGTTCTCCAGGTACGCACGCACGCGGTCAATGCCCGGTGCTTCGTCAGCTATCGCGGGGGAAAGAATTGCGGCCACCAGCAGCGCCGCAACGAGCGCACACCCGGGTCGCATGGGAGTCAACCGGCGTCGGGCGGCGGTGGCGCGATGACCTCGCGCGATCCGTTGGACTGCAGTTCCGAGACGATGCCGGCCATCTCCATGGCCTCCACCATGCGGGCCGCGCGGTTGTAGCCAATTTTCAGACGCCGCTGAATACCGGAGACCGACGCGCGCCGTGTTTCGGTGACGATTCTCACGGCCTGATCATAGAGAGGATCGGATTCATCATCCACCTCGACACTACCTGAGGCTTCTTTAGACAACCCCGGAATCGGTTCGTTCGGCCCCTCGGTAATCGCTTCGATGTAGCTGGGCTCGCCGGCGCCGCGCAGGCGCCCGACCACGCGATGCACTTCCTGGTCAGCCACGAACGCACCGTGCACGCGCAACGGCATCGATGATCCCGCGGGCAGGAACAGCATGTCGCCGTGGCCCAGCAAAGCCTCTGCCCCACCCTGATCCAGGATCGTGCGCGAATCGACCTTGGCCGACACCTGGAACGCAATCCGACAGGGAATATTTGCTTTGATCAGACCGGTGATCACATCGACGGATGGCCGCTGTGTCGCGATGATCATATGAATCCCGGCAGCGCGTGCCTTTTGCGCCAGGCGGGCAATGAGCTCCTCGCATTTCTTGCCAACGATCATCATCATGTCGGCGAGCTCATCGATCACCACCACAATCTGGGGCAACGCGGTCAAAGGCGGCGCACCCGGATCGTCTTCGGGCGCATCGGGCACCAACGGCTCGTACAGGGGATCGGGTATCGGTTTGCCGGCGTCATTGGCGGCTCTGATCTTGCGATTGAAGCCGCCGATGTTGCGGACGCCCAGTGCCGCCATCAGGCGATAGCGCCGCTCCATTTCAGCGACGCACCAGCGCAGCGCGTTGGCCGCGTCTTTCATGTCGGTAACAACCGGAGCGAGCAGATGCGGGATGCCTTCGTAGACCGACAGCTCCAGCATCTTGGGATCGATCATGATCAGGCGCAGTTGCTCGGGCTTGGCCTTGTATAACAGGCTCAGCACCATCGCATTAATTGCGACACTCTTGCCCGACCCGGTCGTACCGGCAATCAACAGGTGCGGCATCCGCGCCAGGTCCGCCACGACGGATTTACCGCTGATGTCCTTGCCGAGCGCCAGCGCCGTCGGCGAGCTCATATCGTCGTAAGCCTTGGAGCGCAGGATTTCCCCGAGCGTCACCAGCTCCCGATGTTCGTTCGGGATTTCCAGCCCGACAGTAGGCTTGCCCGGGATGACTTCGACCACGCGCACGCTGATCGCCGACAACGAGCGCGCCAGATCTTTCGCGAGGTTGCTGATCTGACTGACCTTGACTCCCGGGGCCGGAGACAGTTCGAACCGCGTGACCACAGGACCCGGGTGCACCGACACGACGTCGACCTCGACCCCGAAATCACGCAGCTTCAACTCCACGAGGCGGGACATGGCCTCGAGCGCCTCGTCCGAATAGCCGGGCGGCTGCACCGGCGGATCGTCCAGCAATGCCAACGGTGGCAATTCGCCGGGCACGGGCGGATCGAACAATGGCACCTGGCGTTCACGCTCGGCGCGCCGACCAGGTTCCGGCGATGGCACGACCGGCGCAATGCGTAGCTTGCGGCGCGCCGGCCGCTTCTTCAACTGTTCCTCGACAATTTCCTGGCGCGCCTCCTGCGCGCGCCGCGCTTCCCAGCGCTCATGCAGGACCCGCAACAGGTTCCGGATCTCGTCCAGACCACCCAGCACGGCATGACCGGTCCGATCCATCACGGTCAGCCAGGACACACCGGTGAAGAGCGATACGGCCGCGAGCCACAGCGCCAGCAGCAGCACCGTGGCGCCGAGCGCCCCCAGCACGCCGGCCAGCGAGCCGCCGATCAGCTCACCAAAGGCCCCGCCCGATGACTGCGGCATCTGGGCATGATCAAAATGGAGCGTCGCGAGCCCGCAACTGGTCGCCAGCGCCAACAGAAAACCGCCAAAGCGCGTCCCCAGCAGCACGCGGTCGAGCGGTTCCGGGCTGCTGCGGGCCGAGAAGATCAGCCAACCGGCCAGTAACATCATGGCAGGGAACAGGAAGGCTGGCGCACCGAACAGGGCGAAACTCGCATCCGCAAACCAGGCGCCGGCCGCCCCGATCTGGTTGTGGATGGCACCGGCATCGCCGGTATGACTGAAACCGGGATCGCGCGGATCGTAGGTCAATAGCGCGACCAGCATGATGAGAGCTACGGCGCCGAACACCCACAGCGCAGCCTCGCGAACCGCGTGCGAAATCGACACCTGGCCGGAAGCCCCGGCGGGCAGCTGAGCTACTTTAGACAACTGAGATTACGCAACAACAACCTTAGCTATCTGCTTCAATAATAAAGCAGTTAGCGGGAGACATAATATCCGCGAAGCGGCCAGCGGTTGCAACCCCTGCAAACCGAGCCCCGGCTTTGCCCGGGTTTGAGCGATCCCCTAAACTAGCGGGCCGTTTCGACGCCGCGGGCCAGCACGAGCCCCGGCTCTCCAGGATAGAGGAAGGTTTGCATGGCCGCCGTCAGGCACTGTCGGGTATTGATTCTCGGGTCCGGGCCGGCCGGTTATTCAGCTGCAGTTTATGCGGCGCGTGCCAACCTTCAGCCAGTTCTCATAACCGGTACGGAGATGGGCGGCCAACTCATGACCACGACGGACGTGGACAACTGGCCGGGAGGCGCCGAGGGCCTGCAGGGCCCGCAGCTAATGGAACAGCTGCGCGCGCATGCCGACCGGCTCGACGTGGAATTGGTGAGCGACCACATTGACCGCGCGGACGTGGGCAGTCGGCCGTTTCATCTGTGGGGCAGCGCGGGTGAATACAGCTGCGACGCACTGATCATTGCCACCGGGGCATCCGCCCGTTACCTGGGGCTGGACAGCGAGGACAACTACAAGGGTCGCGGCGTATCCGCCTGCGCGACCTGTGACGGTTTCTTCTATCGCGGCCAGGAAGTCGCCGTTGTCGGCGGCGGCAATACGGTGGTCGAGGAAGCGTTGTATCTGTCGAACCTCGCGTCGAAAGTCTCCCTGGTTCACCGGCGGGATGCGCTGCGTGCGGAAAAGATGATGCAGGACCAGCTCTTCGCCAAGTCCGGCTCGAACGGCAATATCGAGATCGTCTGGAATCACGTGCTCGACGAGGTGCTGGGGGACGACAACGGCGTGACCGGCGTCCGGCTGCGCAGCACGGTTGACGACAGCACCCAGTCGCGCGACCTGACCGGCGTTTTTATCGCCATTGGTCATGACCCGAATACCGGTATCTTCAAGGGCCAGCTCGACATGGACAACGGTTACATCGTGGTCAACGCGGGGTTGCACGGCAATGCGACCGCCGCGAGCGTGCCGGGCGTGTTCGCCGCCGGCGACGTCGCTGACTCGATCTATCGCCAGGCCATTACCTCTGCGGGTTCCGGCTGTATGGCGGCTCTGGATGCCGAGAAATTCCTGGAAGGCCAGCAGTAGCGGTCGAACCGCGGTTTTTCGCACACGCATTGCCCTGATCCAGGCCAGCGGGAAAAACCTCGGTTCGACCGCTACTGCTGGCCTTCCAGGAATTTCTCGGCATCCAGAGCCGCCATACAGCCGGAACCCG
>JASJBD010000083.1 GCA_030066665.1 Gammaproteobacteria bacterium | reverse complement strand
GCACTCCCGGCCTTTGTCTACGCTGAACCAGGTGCTGGTGATGTTCTCCGTCCGTATCGACAAACCACGCGAGGCCAGCTTATCGCTGACGCCTGCCAGTGCCGGCTTCACGCGGAGGTCGGGCTCGGGAATCTGCTGTTGCTCCTGCTGCGGCGTCGTCAGCAGCATCATGCCGAACTGCTCGTGTTCCAGGTCCAGCAGGTGCTGCGCCAGCTGCGCGAATGCGGCGTACATGTCATAGCCAACTGTCGTGTAGCCTGGCAGCCCGGTTGCGGTGCGCGTAAACACGACCGGCGTCTTTTGTACCTCGAGCAGGCGCCACAGCTTCTCATGATGCGATTCACTGTGTAGCACCAGCGCATCGACACCCCGTTCCAGCAGCACCCGGGTCTGGGCAAGCTCCTGCTCATCGTCCAGCTCACTGAAAGCGAGCAACACCGAATAACCAGCCGCGGCCAGGTGCTTTTGCAACGCCTCCAGCTCGTGCGCCATGTTCTCGTGGCCGAGAGAGCCGGCCATGATGACGCCGATCGTGCGCGTGCGATGCGACGCCAGGGCTTTCGCGGCGGCATGCGGCACCCAATTCAGCTCGTCGACGGTATCCAGCACGCGCTGGCGCAGGTCCGGTGAAACCTTGTCGGGTTCGTTCAACGCGCGCGATACGGTCGCTGTGGATACGCCGGCCCGCGCGGCAATGTCCGCGAGTCGAATGCCACTCGGGCTGCGGCGGCGCGATCGTGATTTCCGTGCTGCCATCGCGCCTGCCCGTGCCCTCGACTGTTAGTCCAGGATCGCTGTCAGCGTCACGCCGATAAACGTGCCAATCATGTAGCCGAAGATGCCGCACATGATTCCCGGCGTAACCAGCGACTTCCAGCCACGGGCCATCGCGATTGCCGCAGTCGGCGCGGGCCCGACGAAGTTTGCAGCCGATCCGACAATTGCCTCGGCCAGGTCTATCTTGAGCAAGCGCGCGACGAGCAACACCACCGTCACGTGCACGACCAGGATCGTCATGCCGAAGATGAACAGAACGACCGCGGATTCGATGAATGCGGTGGCGTCGGTGCCACAGCCAATCGCAGCGAAGAAGATGAACATCGCCAGCATGCCCAGGTCGAAGTCCCCCTCGAGTTTGTCCATGGTCTGCGGAAACAGATTCGCGACCACCAACACCAGCACCGTAATCAACAGGATGCTGTACTGCTGCATCGCAAACGCATTCGCCAGCAGGTTCGCCGCGGCACAGATGGCAAAGCTCAGCGCCAGGGCCCCGCTGACGTGGGTCAGATGCATGCTTTTCGTCTCGGCTGTCATTGTTACTACCAGTTCGTCGGCCGGGATGGCGTCGATGGTTTTCGATGGCACGAAACGGCGCACCAGGGTCATGGCCGGCAACGCAATGAGAGTCATCAGCGCGAGCACGCTCACGATATTCGACGCACTGAGCGCCACAGTGAACTGTTCGGGCGTCATTTCAACGGCTTTCGCCACAGCCACCACGTTTACTGCGCCACCCGTCCAGCCACCGGTGTAGACGCCGGCCACCTTCGGCCCGATTTCGCCGAGATCCAACAACCAGTAACCAATCACCGCGCCAGCAATCGTGCCGCAGGCACCAATAACGAAGGCAATCATGACGCGCCCGCTTTCCCGCAGAATCTTGCGCAGATCCGCCTTGAACAACAGCAGGGGAATCGCCAGCGACACGACGTACTCGCCCACGAATCCATAGACCGGCGACTCGAACGGCGTCACGCGGAAATTCGATAGCGCGACACCCCCGAGCAGTACCCACAACATGCCGGAGGTCTTGCGACCGAGCCACGTGCCGTCAATCATGAACCCGAGCCATGCCAAACCGAACAGCACCGCGCTCAGCGTGAAGATATCGTCCGCAGCGATCAATGTGTCCAAAGTGAATCCCCAATCCCCCGAAGAGCCCGACAGACCATACTACGAACCGGGATATCCCGCGATAGATAATTGATCCTGCTGGAGAAATTGGTTCTATCGGCAACCGCTACCGCGCGCTCGCATGGCTTGTAGCCTTTCCCCGAGAAAGGCTTATAATCGGCCCCGCATTTGCTGTCGCTTTTGAAGAGTCTGATTGACCTGGTGTCTTCGTCCTCTTGTAAGCGCTATTGAAGGACCTGAGGAGGTACCATGGGCAAGAAGCTATACGTCGGTAATCTACCGTACTCCACCACCGAAGATTCGCTGCGTGAAACGTTCGGCCAGAGCGGCACAGTCGAATCGGCCACCATCATCATCGATCGCGACACAGGCCGTAGCAAAGGATTCGGCTTTGTCGAAATGTCGAACGATTCGGAAGCGCAAGCCGCAATCGAGGCACTGAACGGCACCAATATGGATGGCCGCCAGATCAAGGTAAACGAGGCCAAGCCACGGGCCCCGCGCGATAATCGCGGCGGCGGCGGCGGCGGTCGCGGTGGTCGCTGGTAGAACGCGGCGATCAAGCTCAAGAAAACCCTGCTTCGGCAGGGTTTTTTTTCGCCGGCTGGAACAATTCTGCTGAAAAGCGTTCCTATTGCGATGTACAGTGGATGAAATATGGCCGATTCAACGCTGTCCAAGTTTGTCGAGCAAGCCCTGCAGGAAGGCGCATCGCGCGCCGACACCGAGCAGGCCCTCGTTGAGGCCGGCTGGTCGCGTGAGCAGATCCAGGATGCAATGGACAGCTTTGCCGATGTCGCCTTTCGCGTGCCCGTTCCCAGACCGCGACCGCAGGTCTCGGCCCGGGATGCGTTCATGTACCTGGTCATGTTCGCGATGCTGTATATCAGCGCCTACCAGCTCGGCAACCTGCTGTTCCAGTTCATCAACCTCGGCTTTCCGGATCCGCTGACCGACCATACAGCCAGCACGAACAGTCGCATCCGTTGGGCCACCTCATCATTGCTCGTAGCCTTTCCGGTGTTCCTGTTCGTTGCCCATCGCATTTCGCGCCGGATCGCGCGGGATCCCGCGCAACGTAATTCGGCCATTCGAAAATGGCTCACCTATCTGACGATGTCCCTCGCCGTCTGCATCATCGTCGGCGACTTGATCTCGTTACTGAACGGCGTGCTATCCGGCGAGCTAACCGCCCGTTTCCTGCTGAAAACCGTTGTTGTTGGCGTAATCGCCGGCGGTATCTTTTCGTACTACTTCTGGTCCATGCGAGCCGACGACGAGGCGCTGGCCCGATGAACGTCAACCGGCTGGCCGTGATTATTGCCTCCGTCGCCGTAGCCATAACCGTTGCTGTCGGCCTGTACCTGGCGGGCTCCCCGGGCGAACAGCGTCTGTTTCGCATGGACGAGCGTCGCACGCGCGACCTCGGCCAAATTGCCGTTGCTGTGCAGATGTACTGGCAAGGCCAGCAGACTTTGCCGGCACAGCTACTGGATATCGTCGACGGCCAGCAACTCGACCGGTTACCTGCCGATCCGGCGACGGAGGCCGCCTACGAATACCTGCCCGGCGAGGACCGCTTTCGACTGTGTGCGGTATTCGACCGGCCGTCGCCGCACAGCCAACCGGGCGATTTCTGGGAACATCCGGCCGGGCGACATTGCTTCGAGTTCGATGCGACGCGAATCGACTCGATGGTCCGACTGCCGGTTGGCCGCGCGGTACCGCTGTCTCCTTGACGCCGCAGCGCGATCAGGCGGTCTTGAACTCCGACTGCAGCCAGTCCTCGACCGTGGTTAGTTTCAATGGGCTGATCAGCCGGGCACAAAATTCCCGGTCTTCACTGGTCATCGCAAAGAAATTGCCGGCCATCAGATTACCGTTGATCTGGGAAGCATAGCGAAAGGCGGGTTTCATGCCGACGACGACATAGTCGAAGAAGGCGTTGTATAGCCAGGATGCCTGGCGATATTGCGCGCTGAAACTTGGTACCTCGTCATGAATTCTTTGCGCCAGCTCCTCCGGGGTCAGCACTTCTGACACGGCGTTCACAGTCTTGTGCAGAAACGCTTGGCGATCGAGAAACAGCTGCGGCACGATCTTGCCAATATCCTCCTCGGCCACGTAAGCCAGTCTCGTGCCAAACGGATACGGATAGGACACCCGTTTGGTGCCGCGCAAGCCGAATTTGATCTGCCGCATGTAGGCGGGTTGCCGCAGCAGGGTCCAGGGCAGACTGGCTTCGATAACCATTTCTTCGAGTTGCCACTTCGTGCGGAAATGAATCGGGCTGTCGAGGCCGATATCCTCCGGGTGGCGATCGAACTTGGTCATGGTCTGCCAGATGAAGTGCTTGAGGCTGCCGCAGGACTTGGCGGCATCGATCAGCGCGAGCCCCTGAGCCATTTCCTGCGGGTTCTCGTGCACGTACTTCTTGGCGTGGATGTTGTAGATCGTGGTGCCATAGATCCCTTCGGCGCCCTCGAAGGCGGCGCTCAGCGCATCGGCATCCTCGGTTGCTGCACCGATGACCTCGCAGCCCATCCGGCGCAGCTCGTCCGCCTTGTCGCTGTCTGGCCGACGGGCGGTCGCGCGAACCGTGAAAGCACCTGTCTGCAACAGGTAATGAACGGTCCAGTAGCCCTCCCCGGCCGTGCCGTTGACGACAACGATAATCGGTTTTGTCACGCCCCTGTCCCCCTGAATTGGACCGGATAAGTGTAACCGGCAGCCGCGAGGCGCGCCGCACTGCCTGCAAACTCAATGTGTTTGTATCGGTGCATCGACTGTGATTAAGCTCCGCTCACAGGCTTACCGAAATTGCGACGTGTTCAAACTCGACCAGCGCCTCGAAAAGGACTGCTTCGTGCTCGGCAAACTGACGCTGAGCCAGCTCCTGCTGATGAACAACGCGGCTTTGCCATGGTTCATTCTCGTACCCGAAACAACCGCCGTCGAGATCTGCGACCTGGCGCCCGACGATCAGGCGGAACTGGTCACGGAAATCAATATGCTGTCGATCCTCGTGCAGGGTTTCGAAGGCGTGGAAAAACTGAACATTGGCGCGATCGGCAACATCGTGAACCAGCTGCATGTCCACATCGTCGGCCGGTATCCTGGTGACTACTGCTGGCCCGGCGTCGTGTGGGGCCGCGAAACGCCGCAACGGTATAGTCAGGAAGGCGTCGACCGAATCCTGTCATCGGTCCGCAGCGTACTCGGCGAGCGCTTGACCCCGGCGTAGACCTGGCATGGATATCGAGGAATTCGTGCGCCGACTGGAAGATCCTGTCTTCCTGACGTTGTTCATCGCATTCGTGTGGTGCGCGATCATGCTCTTGATAGCCCGGGTCGGTGGCTGGTCACAGCTGGCCGGTTATTATCGGGCAACCGGTCCCGGCCCAACCCAGACGTGGGGCTTTCAGAGCATCAGCCTGCGCTACTACACGGGCTATAACGGTTGTATCACGATGGGAACCGACGCAGCCGCACTGCATCTGTCGGTGTGGCTCCCGTTTCGTGTCGGGCATCCAAACCTGCGCATTCCGTGGGAGGACCTGCACAAGGCCGCGACGCCGGAGCGTTTCGGCGTCATCCGACTCTTTGTCACCCGCGCTCCCCAGATACCACTTCGCCTGCGCCAGGGGCAGATCGAGCGGCTGGAGGCCGCGCGCGGCCAGCCAATAAACGTTGTAAAAGAGGGGCTTAGCACGAGCTGGTCGTAACAGCGAATCGGGTAAAATAGGGGCGATTCGGGGAATGGAGATGCTGCGATGGACCGACGTGAATTCCTGGGCAAACTGAAGACCGGCGCGGTTGCGACCGGCGCGGCCGCCGCCGGGTTCGGCGCAGCGGCCTATTCCCGTTCCAGGACCACCGTAACCGATGGCACCGAACGCCTGGCCGGAGAGGTCAAGGCACTGGCCAAACGCGTCGACGACATTGACGAGCGACACAAACGCCTGTTCCGGATGATGGTCGCCGTAGCCAGCGTATCGACCGGGCTCGACGCGCTGAATCTGCTCAAAGGTGACCCGTTCAGCTGATGGCAGACGAGCAAAAGCCAGGTCCGGATGAGCCGTCGACGGCCAAGCCCGTCAGGGAGCAATCAGACCTCGAGAGAAACGTGAAGTCGCAATCGACGTGGCTGCGATTGCTCTTCATGATCATTATCGTGCTGTTGTTGGGGCTCGCGCGCGTCGTGACCGCGGCGGTGGTCATCCTGCAGTTTTTCTGGGTGTTGTTCACCGGGGCACCCAATCCCCAACTCGCCGCGCTCGGACAGTCACTCGCGACGTACAGCTACGAAGCCATCCAATACCTGGTTTTCAACAGCGAGCAGCGCCCGTTTCCGTTCGACCTCGCCTGGCCGGGAGGGCCGCCGCAGAGTTGAGGCTAGGCCTGCGCTTCCTGCCAGGCTGTGCAAATATCCCCGGCGCTGGCCGACCAAACGCCCTCGTGCCCGGTAATGTACTCGAGTGCTTCTTCGAGCCTGCCGATACGATGTGGCTGGCCCAACACCCACGGGTGAAGCGACAGCGCCAGCATGCGGCCACCCTGGGCCTCTGATTCCGCGTACAGGTAATCGAATGCGTCCATGACCTGGTCGGCGTACTCACCTTCGGAATGCAGGTTGGCCTGGACTATGAAGCGGTCTTCGAGTTCGGTAGACAGCGGCATTGCCACCATGTCGCCCGCTGACGTGCGGAACGGGTATGGCATGTCGTCGTTGATCCAGTCGCACATGTAGCGCACGCCGTTTTCTGCCAACAGGTCTGGCGTGTCCATACTCTGTGATTTCGAGGGGCTCAACCAGCCGGCTACTGGCTGACCCGTGGCCTCGCGCAGCGTCTCCAGCGACCGCCTGATCAGTCCTGACTCGTCGCCGCGATCCTGGCCGCCATAGTGCGGCGCATCCATGTGCCAACCATGGCTGATGATCTCGTCGCCGCGTTCTGCAAGCCGCCTGATCAGGTACGGGTAGCGTTCGGCCAGCCGCGCGGACACCGCAAAGGTTGGCTTGATGCCATAACGATCGAACGCCTTCAGGAACCGGTAGATGCCAACGCGATTACCGTATTCCCGCAATGTGTAGTGCCGCAAATCCGGATACGCTGTCGTCATGCCACCGACGGGCGGAAATGGTTTGCCCTGCTGGTTCAGCGGGAAATATTGCACGGCCACGTTCACCCATAGCGCGAGCCGCTTGCCATGCGGCCACTGCACCGGCTTCCGCTCGGTGAGCATCGACCAGTCGTAGCGATCATGGTCCATGCCATAGCGGCGCCGGGGATATTCGAGGTAGTCCGGATCCAGCGGCATCACGCGGCTCCTTTCGCGGCGATGTCGGCAACCGCCTGATCGTAGTAGTGCTCGATGTAGTACTCGGCAATTTCACGCCCGGTGGTCACCCAGACATCCTTGTGGCCCGTGATGTATTCCAGCGCTTCGTCGAACGCTTTCAGCCGGTGCGGGTGGCTGACCTGGTAGGCATGCAGCGGCACGCACATAACCACGCCGCTTTCCGCGCCTTCGGCATAGAGACGATCGAAATTCGCCTTGATCATCTCGCCATACCGACGCGGCTCAATCTTGTTCACGACATAGACGATAGTGTCGTTCATCTCGAGCGAATACGGCACGGAGATAAACTTCTTGCCGGATCTCACATGCACCGGCGTGGGCTGATCGTCGTGGAACAAGTCGCAGGTGTAGATGCCACCGGCTTCCGCGAACAGGTCCATGGTGATTTCCGTATGCGTCAACGCCGGCGCCAGGTAGCCCGAGCATTGCTGGCCCGTGTGCTTGTGGATAGTTTCCACGGCATCCTGGATCATCGCGCGCTCCTGGGCCTCGTCCATGCCGTACGTATAGCGCGTGTTGTAGATGCCGTGGCTGAAAAACTCCCAGTTGCGGTCCTTGCACAGCTCGATGATCTCAGGATGATGCTCGCAAAGTGCGGTCGATAACGAAATCGAGCCACGCACATCGTATTTGTCGAGCACGCGCATCATCCGCATATGACCAACGCGGTTACCGTAGTCGCGGGTTGCGTAACCATTGACGTCCGGCACCGGTCGCGGCCAGGCTTTGCGATGTGGGTTGACGGCCGGGTCGAGCTCGTAGAACTCGATGTTGGGCGCCACCCAGAACGCCACTCGTGCGCCGTTTGGCCACTCTATCTTCGGGCGGTTTTCGTAGGGCCAGTAGTCGTAAAGACCTGGATCTTCTTTCATTATCGTCGCTCTAGAACGAGCAGCCGCGCGCTTCTCGAATTGGCTGGCACCCAGGGTGCGATTCGAGCCACGATTTCACGGCAGCCACCGGCTCAACGTCCGCATACTTGAGCATGATGTCGCAGAGATTAGCGAAATGCGGGATTTCGTGTTTATCGGCGACGCATTCCTCCGGCACGATGGTGCGGTAACCCGTGGACAGCGAGGCCACGGCGCTGGCGCGCACGCAGCCAGACGTACTGCCGCCGGTGAGTATCACGGTGTCGACCCGGTGCCAGACCAACAGTGAAGGGATCAGTGTGTCGTGGAATACGCTCGCCATGCGCTTGTTGAGTACGGCATCGCGTGCGTGATCGATATCCAGTCGCGGATCAAGCTCCGCCCGCGGATCCCCTACCTTGATGTTCTGGAGCGAATCGGGCGTATTGGTTCGCGTACCCCAGACGCCGGCGTCATCCGCATTGCTCATATACGCAACGTAGGTCCAGATCACCGGCATATTCTTCTGCCGGGCCAGGGCAGACAGTTCATTGATGTAATCGATTTGCTCCGGATCGGTCTGATAGGCCGTCTTGTAACTGTCGATATCGGTGTAGGCTCGCTGCAAATCGATGTTGATGAGCGCGGCCTTGGTGCCAAAACCGAACTTCGCGCGATTGGGATTGGCCTTCACCTCTTCCCAGTATTGGCGGGGTGTCAGGTCCGAGGTCTGCATGACTGGCATATTGATTGTCCTTTCAACATCTTCGGTGCTGTTAGCGGTCTCAGGCCGTCGCGTATACTACCAACTCAAACGAACTCGTTCTCATGCGAAACAAAATAATTCCAGTAGCACTGGCTGTCGTTGTGTTTGCACTCGGCGGCTGGCTCGGCGCCCAGCTCGCGCAGCAACTGCGCGGCCGGACCGATACTGTCATGACTCAGGCCGCCACTGTTTTGCCGGAATCTCGCCCGCTGCCAGTAATCGATTTGCGCGATGCAGATGGCCAGCCCTATACCACGGCCCGGCTCGGCGGCCGATGGACGATGCTGTTCATGGGCTTTGCCAACTGTGGCCATGTATGCCCGACAACTCTGTTTACGCTGGACCAGGCTATTCGGAAGTCGTCGGTGCCGGCGGACGTGCTGTTCGTCTCCGTCGATCCGGAACGCGACACGCCGGACAAGCTCCGCGCCTACGTCAACGGGTTCAATCCGCAATTTATCGGCGTCACGGGCGATTCGGGCCAACTCGATCAACTGGCGATCGCGCTCGGTGCGCCTTATCAGATCACGAAAGATGACGGGCTCTACATCGTGGACCATTCCGCGGCAGTTTTTCTGATCAATCCCCGCGGTGAATTCCAAGCCCTTTTCAGCGCGCCGCACGACGCCGCAGCAATCGCAGCCGATCTGCAGGAAATTATCGGCGCGACTAGTTAGCGCTTGCCAAACTGGCCTAGTCGCGCTGCCAGACCTGCTTGGCGCAATACCCCTGCTTCCACAACCAGGTGTCGGTATACAGAATCTTGTCCGGCACGATCCTGGCGATCTGTCGCTCGAACGGTTTGCTGGTGTCCATGCCGAGATCATTCATCCATTCATACCAGCGAAAGATCTTCATGCCGTGATCCCAGCCTTCGGCATGTGGTTCCAGGATGTGTGCCTGTCCGAAGAATTGCGCGCCCCGGGCAGATTGCCAGCCATGGTAGGCGTGATGCACCGCCACGCAGACGCGGGGATCGCGCAACATCGCTTTGAGTTTCGGCGTGCCCGGATCAGGCAACATGTAGATATCCAGACCATCGGCGTGGTACTCGATCGGACTCGCGATCGGTTGACCGTCGCTTTCGACCGTTGCCAGCACGCACATATTCGTGCTGCCGAGTAATTCCTCGATGCGGTCCTGGAGCTGGTCACGCGGCAGGTCGGCGTCCGGCCACGGCGGCTCGACCCAGGGATAGGCAGTACTCATGTTTTCCTCCTATTGGCCGGCGTCCCAGGGCGACTTGCGCTGAGGATCCATCGCGGCAAAAGCCTTACCGACACTGCGGTCGTCATCGAAACAGCCGACGATGAGGCGACCGAGGTCCGGGCGACCGATGAATCCAAACGCCATGGGGTCTTCGGTAAGGACGCCACGGCCAGTCGGCTCGGTATCCGGTGGCAAACCGCCCGGCCGGATGATGGTGTAGTCGAGGTCACTGTCCATCAGGTGTCGCTCGGCCTGCTCCTTCAGCGGCAAGATCTCCGCCAGAAACTGCCGCGACAACCACGGCACGGCATCACGTGTCTCGGCCACGCCCAGGCTGGTTACGAGGATCAGACGTTTTACCCCGGCCTCGGCGGCGGCATCGATCACATGCTTGTTGGCGATGAAATCCGGCGGCGGGTCACAATTGAGGCAACCAATAGTGGTCAGCACGGCACGATAATTGCCGTCGCCCACGGCGCCACGCACATCGCTGTAGTTCATGCCGTCACCGACGATCAGCTCGACTCCCAGTGGCTCGAGCTGGCTGGTGTTGGACGTTGGGCGGACGAATGCCGTTACCCGGTCACCGCGCTCCCGCAACAGTTTCGTGACTTCATAGCCGGTCCCGCCGGTCGCGCCGAAAATCAGGTAGGGCGGCGCTTCAGGATCACCAATCGATTCCCCCATCAGCTCGAACGTGGACGTCGGTGGCGTCGGCCGCAAACTCAGCACGACAAACACGACGAATGCACCCACCAGGATGACCAGGCCGAGCAGAATCTTCAGCAGCGCCTTCAACATTATCAGGGTCCCTGTAGTCTGATATCAGCCGCTCCCCGCGCGGCGTCCGTATTATATAGGCGTAGGCGGCGCGAGGCTCAGCGGGCCTGCGGCCGGTATCGCCATTCGCGCCAGCGCTTGCCGTCTCGATGCTCGAACACCACGAGCGTAGGAATGGTGCGGGTGCCGGCCCCGTCGCTGTACGTGTCGTATTCCACCTGGACGAGGATATTGTCCAGCAGGCCCCACTTGTCGACCCGGGAATCCACCCAGGCATCGCTGGCGGAGAAGAACGCGCCGAGAATCCGGCGGACGTTTTCCTTGCCCTGCATCCGCGGCACCGGGCCGTCGTCGCGGATATCGTAAAGCACGTAATCGTCGTCGATATTCTCGATCGAACCCTCCAGGTCGCGCAGCATGAATGCTTTCTCCGAGGATTCGATCACCGATTCATAAGGATTCCCGGTGCCGAAGCCGGGGCCGCGGCGAAACACTTGCCGGCCACCGTATTGCACGATCCCGGACAGGGAATTCTGTTCACCGATGGTCCCACGGCCCGTGACTTCACCGTCCACTAGTCGCAGTTTCACGAATTCCCCGGTGAAGAAGTTACCGAGCAGCAGCTCGCCCTGATCGACCGAGGGACTCAGCGCGGCCCAGCCGGAGCTTTCCAGCGGAATGATTTTCCCGGTCGCGCCGGTGTCGGGGTCGAGCAGTACCAGCTTGTTGCCCGTCGCGATGACCAGGGTGCGGTCCGGCATCTGGGACATGACCAGCACCATGCCGGGCCGATCGTCCTGGCCGTCGAATACCGCGAGGTCCGGCAATTGGCGCCGATTTGCCAGATCGTATTGCATCACGCGGTTGCCGGTTTCCGAAATGTAAATAACACGGTTGCCATCGTCTTCCAGCACGAAGCTGGTCACACCATGAATACCTGCCATGCCGCCATGTACGTCGCTCGCGTATTCGTCGAGCAGCCGCCCGTCGGCTGAATAGCGAAAGATGTGACCATCGCCGATCCGCTCCGTGCCGGGCCGGTAGGAAAACTGCGTGGTGTTGAATGGAATCTTGCGATTGGCGCCGACGAGGTGTTCGCCGAATAGCAGGCTGCCATCGGGCGCGAACGCGATGCTGTGAAAGGCGCGATTGCCGAAACTGCGCAGCGGCATCATCTTCCCATCCGGGCCGACCTCGACGACCTGCCACGAGATCGGTGCGAAAGCCCACAAAACGCCGTCGGGTCCGAGCGCCAGACCGCCGAGCTTGTGCGTCGTCTCTTCAATCCACAACACTCCCTTCGGTTGCAGATTGCGGTCGAATTGCAACAAGCGCCCGGTCCCCGCGTGATCGTCATCCGGAACGTCCATGACTGTGGCTGCCACGAACACGTCGCCAACGGCGAACGGCTGGAATGTGGAGGTGCGTTCTTCGGCTGACAGCGCCGCGCCGGCGCTCAGGATCAGGACGATAAATCGATGCATACCTCGCCTCCGGTAATTAGCAGGTCTAGTTCGCGGCGCAACGGAGCGTCGGCGCCATGCGGTCCGGGAAACGCCAGATGTAATTGTCGGCACGACGTTCTTCCGGTTCGATGAAACCGTCTCCGGAGAGATCACAAAAATAGTCGAGCAATTCAACGGCGGGTACCGCGACAGGCGCCCAACCGGTCGATTCGCCGGTTAGTTGCGACAATTGCGTCGTCGACACGGTGGCATCCGGATACACGGCATTGGCAGTTCCCTCGACCACGAAGCCCGTCACGGGGCCGGACTGCCCGACAGCAGTCACGGGCCCGGTCGCATAGCCACTTTCGATCGTCCCGTTGTTACGGCCGACCAGGCCGCCGACCGCATCAGCACCGCGCACCCGGTTGGCGGCGTAAGTATTTCGCACCATGCTCAGCGAATTGAAGCCGACAGCGCCACCGACGTTATTGCCGGTCGCGACCACGTCACCGGTCGCAAAGCTGTTCCGAACCCGCGCATCGGTGTTGACGCCGACCAGGCCGCCGACATCGTTGACCGCAGTGACCTTGCCGGCCGTACTGCTGCCAAGCACATAGCCAAACGTGTTGAGCCCGACCAGGCCGCCGACGCCCCGCTCGCCACTGACGTTCGCGGTGCTGCGGCTCGAGAACACCGCGCCGGTCATATCGCCGACGAGCCCGCCGACGGCTTGCTGTCCTGTGACTGAGCCGGCGGATCGGCTGTCCATCACCAGGCCGCCGCTGCCGCCGACCAGTCCGCCAACCGCCATGGCGGCCTCGACCGCGCCGCTGACGTCGCACTGAAAGACGACCCCGAAGTTCGAGCCCACCAGGCCGCCGGTACCGGCGCGGCCCCGCACCACGACATTCTCGACGCGCAGATTCATGATGACACCGGTCTCCGCCAGCACACCAAACGGACCGACGCCACCACGCTCGGCATGATCGACAGTCAGGTTGCGAATGGCATGACCCTGTCCGTCGAACACGCCGGCGAATCCGAACTGGCCCAGCGCGCGCATGCAATTGCCCGTAGCACCGCAGTTGCCAATCGGCTCGAAATTTCCAGTACCTGTAGCGTCCAGATCGCGGACGAGTTGGTACGACCGCGACAGGCGTTCGTCGATGGTTAAACCGGTCGACGATCCGGCCCGTTCGCCGAGTGTCACGATTGCTTGCAGTTGCTGCAAATTGCAGATCTCGTACCGACCATCGCCGTTGCTATCGACGACGAACTCGTCGGCGTCGTCCGGCGCGGCGTCGTACCGGTCGGGCAGCCCGTCTTTATCGCGATCGGCCTGGCTGTTCGTGCCAACATCCGGCGCGACGCAGTCCCCACCAGTCGCCGGCTGGCTCGTATCAGCCGCAAATTGCGCGCGCGCCTTCAGCGCAAAGAACTCAGCCGTGCGCGCGCCGTGATCGAATTTCACACCGCCCCGTCCCGCAGGCCCGCGAGCCCCTGGCGGTCCGGCCGGTGGCGCGGGTGACGCATCGCCGGTCAACGCGCTCTTCTGGCTCGCGTAATAGGCGGCGATGTCCTGCAGGTCCTGCTGGCTCTTGTTCAGCACGGCACCTCGCATCAGCGAATCGGTGCGACCCCCATCGACATAGGCATTGAGCGCCAGCATCAGATACTCCTCGTGCTGGCCGCCAATCCGCGGATTCACCGGTGACGGACTGTTGCCGTCGGGTCCATGGCAGGCGAAACACTCTACCGCCAGTTGTTTACCGCGAACCGGGTCGCCGCCGGCGACACAAACCGTTACGAACAACGGGCTGATGCCGAGCAGGATAGCCGCGGGCGCGAACCAGGGCCCGGTCATGCGCCAGCGCCCGCGAGGCGCGGGCGCGCGAAATACAAAGCCATCGTGATGCTCCCGAGTCAAAAATGTCGCTCGCATGCTCACCGTCCCGATATAGTTTTGTCGTTATTTGTTCTGCAGGCGCGGGTCCTGAATGTCGCGCGTCTTTACGTCGTCATAGAACTCGTCCCAATCCGGTTGCACGAGCTTTTCAGCCATGGCGCGCACATAGGTATCCGGGCCGAGCGGACACTGCGCGTAGAGCGACTGGCGCCAGCCATCGGCGCGCTTGTTGTAGATCGACAGCACCCGGTCAAACCCGTGCCGTGGCACGCCAATCGGGCCCGGCGCGCGAATCTTGATTTCAAACCAGTGGTCGTAAAGCGCCAGCGCAACACCTGGCGCGAGTTCCTTCACCCACAATTTCGAGTAGCCCCAGCGAAAGGCGTCCAGGCCTTTCTTCGGTGGAAAGATGTAACGGTCGAGGACGTCCCAACCAATCATGACGTCGTAGAGTTCCTCCGCGACGTACATCGGGGTCGGATCTTCACGATCCCAGATTTCGGTCGGCAGGCGCCACCACTCCTGGGCATTCCAGATGGCCTCGGTGCGGGCCAGGACCGCGTCGATTTCCGCCTTCAGTTTTTCGTCGCAGGGTGGATACTCGATTTTCGCCCCGGCACGCGTGTGATTCCCGGCTTCAACGCTGCGGTCGGCAACAAAACCGGCCATCAGTGTTGCAAAAGCGAGTCGTGACAATAGTTTGCGCCGGGACGGATCGGCGACGCGCTGCTCCGACATAGTCTTCTCCCCCGCTGCGACGATTTCGTGGACTTTGTTACATGGCCGGGTTCTCGGCATCGACCCAGTCGGGCCGGCCGGGCTGGATGCCCCCATGCAGTTTCACCTCGGCCTGTGGGTTGGAAGTCCACAGTTCCCTGGCAAACCGCGGAATCGCCATGGCGGCGACCGGGAAGCATTCAACCATACTGCCAACGCCGACCGGCATGCCGGTCAACGCATAGCAAAAAAAGTCCCGCTCGGTGATATGCCAGAAGCCCGTCATGCCTTTCTGGTTGGTTGCCGCTGAACCATCCGTCTTGAAATAGACCTCGAACGGGAAGTTCTCACCGGCTGCTGCGTCTTCCCAGCGATACAGCACGCGGTTGAACATGAGGTGATTCCAGAAACTCGGCCAGCGCTCGGCCGGCGGCGCCGATCTGTCGGCGACGGCAAACGCTTCGGGTGGGCGCTCCCAGTCAACGGCGCCGGTTTCGATCAGCATGAAATGAATAATCGCCGGTCGATCAGCCGCAGGCACGGCTTCCGGGATGCCCATGATGTTGCCGGGCAGATAGCCTGTTGGGTCGTCCAGCCAGGCGTCGAGCCGGTCGGGCGACCACTCGAACCCGGCTTTCTCAAGCGTCTCAGAGTAGCGGAAATCCGCCTTGCTGCCGGCCACGCGATCGAACACGCCCCACAGGTTCGGCCCGGCGATATTGCTGCTGGAATCCGCCAGCGTGTGGCACGCGCTGCAGCGGCCCTGGAAGGCCTGCTTGCCCTGCATGTAATCGGCTTCCTGCAGCGCCGCCATCGTGAGGCGCTCCTGACCCGCTGCCGGTACCAGCCAGACGCACAGTAGAATGACGCCGGGAATGGTCCTTCTCATCAGCTTCCCCCGCTGTATCCTGTCAGCCCGAATACTAGCGGAAATGCGACGAGGCGCCTTTTCTAGCGGCAAAACACGAGCTTCAGGCGTCCATGCAATGGTTGCGGGAGATTGTCGGCGGTTAGCAAATAGCGGATTGCAACTTTGCGACCGCGCAGCTCCCGGCCGACCGCGATGCGCAAAGGCGTATCCAGGAGCGTGCAACTCTCGCTGGCACCGAGATTACCGAGTTCGATCCGGAAGGTCGCGCTCTCGCGGGTCCGGGTGACGTTCGGATACCCGAGCAGACGATTTTCGACGTCGGACTGGTCGCTGTCGGGATCGCTGACAATCCGATCCGCAACCTCGAAGCCGGCGGTTTGCGGCAAACTAAAATCGACCGCAACGTTTTGCAAGGAACCGAGGTCACCCACGCGCAAGGTGAAATTGAGTTTCACGGCGCGTTGCTCGAGGTAGTAGTGCCGATCCGCATCACGGTAGTCATCCGCGATGTGGTTGTAATTTTCCACCAGTGTATCCATGCCGCGTCGGATGAACGGCATGTCGGCGCCGAATATGCGTGCATGGGCCAGACGTGCCATGCCGGTATCCTCGCGTCCGAGTATCTTCTGCGCACTCTTCCTCGCATCCATTGCCAGGCGAATTTGTTCCCTCGCACGCAGCGATGGCGGACAAGAGGTATCCGGGATTTCGACCTCGAGTTGTTCGTTATCGGCGTTTTCGCCAAAGCCGATGCGAACCGGCGGCGTGACACCCTTTTCACGGCGGCTGTAGATTCGTTCCAGATCCTGACGGCGCGCTGGTCGAACGTCTGCACCGTC
>JASJBD010000085.1 GCA_030066665.1 Gammaproteobacteria bacterium | reverse complement strand
CGCTTCCACTCGCCGGCGGCGTACTTGTTCGCCTCGGCGAGCGTCGGGTAGATGTGGATGGTGTTGAGGATCGAACGCAGGCCGCGGCCGTGGCGCATTGCGCCGACATATTCCGCGATCAGGTCGCCGGCGTGGTGGCCAACGATCGTAACGCCCAGGATCTTGTCACTGCCGGCCTTTGTCACGACTTTGACGAAGCCTTTCGCCTCGCCATCGGCGATGGCCCGGTCCAGGTCGTCGATCCCGTAGCGGGTCACGTCGACGGCGATGCCCTGTTCCTTCGCGTCGGCTTCGATCAGCCCGACGCGCGCCACTTCCGGGTCCGTGAACGTGGCCCATGGCAGCACCGAGTAGTCGACGCGAAATTTCTTGAAAGTGCCGAACAGCGCATTCATCGCGCAGTACCAGGCCTGGTGAGACGCGGCATGCGTCAACTGGTAGGGTCCCGCCACGTCACCGCAGGCGTAGATGTTCTCGCAGCTGGTTTGCAGGTGGTCGTTTACCCGCACCGTGCCGTTGTCGTTCAGTTCCACGCCGGCATTTTCCAGTCCGAGGTTGTCGGTGTTGGCGCGGCGTCCCACGGCAACCAGCACCTTGTCGAAGGGAATATCGATCGTGCCCGATTCGCTGCTGCACTTCGCAATGTGCGCACCGCTTTCCTGGCGGAATTCCTCGGCACGATGACCGGTCAGCACATTCACACCGTCGCGTTTCAGGCTCTCGACCAGGAGCTGCGACGCTTCCTCGTCTTCGCGCAACAGCAACCGCGGCAGCATTTCCACGAGCGTCACTTCGCTGCCGAGGCGGGCAAAGGCCTGGGCCAGTTCGCAACCGATGGGACCGCCACCCAGCACCAGCAGTCGGCGCGGCAGCTCGCGCAGATCCCACAGGGTATCCGACGTCAGGTAGTCACAGTCAGCCAGTCCCGGAATCGGCGGCACCGCGGGCCGGCCCCCGGATGCAATGATGATGGAGCGTGTCGTGATCTCGCGGCCGTCGACATCGACCGTCCACGGCGACGTGATACGCGCATTGCCGGCAACGCAATCCACGCCCAGCGAGGTGTAACGCTCCACCGAATCGTGCGGCTCGATTCGGGCGATGACTTCCTGCACCCGCTCCATGACCCGCGGGAAATCGATCCGGACGTTGCCGGCGTGTACGCCAAATTCCTCGCCACGGCGAAGGTAGGCCGCAATGCTGGCCGACTTGATGAGTGCCTTGCTCGGTACACAGCCGGTATTCAGGCAGTCGCCACCCATGCGCTCGCGCTCGACCAGCGTGACTTTGGCCTTGGACGCCGCGGCGATATAGGCGCTCACCAGCCCGGCCGAGCCAGCGCCGATCACGACAAGGTTGGTGTCGAAGTTATTCGGCGGGGGATTCGCTGCCGCGGACATTTTTCAGCATCTCCAGGGTTTTCTTGGCCAGCAGCGGAAACAGACCCAGCAGCACGAAGGAACCGATCAGCGCCGGCGACAGGATATCCGACGTGTTCTCGATGCGCGCGAGTTGCGTGCCGGCATTCACGTAGACCAGCGTACCGGGCAACATGCCGAGCTGGCTGACCCAATAGAACGTGGCGGCACGCAGTCGGGTCAGGCCCATGACGAGGTTGATGACGAAGAACGGAAACAGCGGCACGAGGCGCAGGCTGAACAGGTAGTAGCCACCCTCGCGCGTCACACCGCTATTGACCTTGTCAGCCGAACTGGCGAATTTTTCCTCCACGTAGTCGCGCAGCAGAAACCGTGCGAGCAGGAAAGCCAGAGTCGCGCCGATCGTACTCGCAAACGACACCAGCACCGTGCCGGTCAGCAGGCCGAACACGGCCCCCGCGGCCAGCGTCATGACGGCAGCGCCGGGAATGCTCAGCGCGGTGACGGCCACGTAAATGACAAAGAAGCCGCTAAACGACAGCAGCCAGTTCTCGGCCACAAAGGCCTCCAGTTCCTGTTGGCCGGCCCGCAGGGCCTCCAGCGACAGGAATCGGCCGAGGTCGAATACGAAGAAGCTGACCACCGCGAGCACGACTACGGTCAGGACTATGAGTTTCTTGGCATTTGGCATGATCGCTGCGCGTTGCTGTGCGGTGACTCGGGCCGATTGGACCACGCCTGCCGGCAGCAGTTCAAAATCCGGGTTAGGATGCCGGTATCAAGGCTGCTGACGGATCCGGGACCATGTACGACTGTCGCAAATTCTATATAAACGGCGCGTGGGTCGAGCCAACCGGGCCGGTCACCGCACCCGTGATCAATCCGGCCACCGAGGCCGAGATCGGCACGATCTCGCTGGGCAGCGAGGCCGACGTGAACAAAGCGGTGGCCGCGGCGCGCGCCGCATTCGCCAGCTATGCGAATTCCTCGATTGCCGAGCGACGCGAGATCTTTGCGCGTTTTCTCGACATCTATCAGCGTCGCTATGAAGAGGTCGCACAGGCTATTTCGGACGAGCTCGGTGCACCTTTGACCTTCTCACGCAAATCGCAGACCGCGCTCGGTATCGGGCACATGCAAACGGCAATGGAGTTACTCGACGGCTTCCCGTTCGAACAGGAGCACGGTGGCACGCTGTTACGGCGTGAGCCGGTGGGTGTCTGCGCGCTCATCACACCGTGGAACTGGCCGATCAACCAGATTGCGTGCAAGGTGGCTCCGGCACTGGCGGCCGGGTGCACCATGGTGTTGAAACCGAGCGAAATCGCCCCGGTAAACGGTTACCTGTTTGCGGAGATGCTCGACGAAGCCGGTGTGCCGCCGGGCGTGTTCAATCTCGTGAACGGCGACGGGCCGGGCGTGGGCGCACCGATGGCGGCGCACCCGGACGTGGACATGGTGTCGTTCACCGGTTCCACGCGGGCCGGCATTGCAGTCGCGAAGGCCGGGGCCGACACGGTCAAGCGCGTGCACCAGGAACTCGGCGGCAAGTCGCCCAACATCATCCTGGACGAGGACGTGCTTCAGGAAGCCGTGCGCCACGGCGTTGACGAGTGCTTCTGCAACACGGGTCAGTCATGCAATGCACCGACTCGTATGCTGGTGCCGCGCGCGCTTCACGATCAGGCCGTCGGCATCGCCAAAGCCTTCGCTGACGAGGTTGTGGTCGGCGATCCGCGCGACGAGGCCACTTCGATGGGTCCGGTCATCAGCGACCTGCAGTTCGACAAGATCCAGCGACTGATCCAGGCAGGCATCGACGAAGGCGCCGAGTTGATTACCGGGGGGACAGGCAAACCGGACGGCATCACGAACGGGTTTTACGTCAAGCCGACCATATTTGCGAATGTGAACAACGCGATGACGATTGCTACCGAAGAAATTTTCGGCCCGGTATTGGCGATCCTGCCTTTCGACGACGAAGCCGAGGCCATTGAAATTGCGAACGATACGCCATACGGACTGGCCGCTTACGTATCCGGCAGCGATCCGACCCGGGTACATCGTGTGGCAACCCGGTTGCGCGCTGGCATGATCCACTGCAACGGCGCAGGCATGACGCTCAATTCGCCTTTCGGCGGCTACAAGCAATCCGGCAATGGCCGTGAGTGGGGTGAATTCGGGATCGAGGAGTTTCTCGAAACCAAGGTCATTCTTGGCGCCTGAATTCGCTGCGCTCTCAGGGCGTTTCGGCGTCCAGCACCACCAGCTCGGTGATCATGCCGATCGCGGCGTGATTGAAGATGTGGCAGTGAAAAAGCCACCGGCCCAGCGCGCCGCCGGCACTGCCGTCCTCGATCATCGGCCGATCGTCCAAGCGGACCCGGAACTCCAGGATTTTGGTGGACGGGACATCGACCGTGTCGACGAATTCGTTGTAATCGTATTCGTACACAGTATTGCCATTGGTATCCAGCATCCGCACCGGCTGAAATGAAAAGCCGTGCAGGTGAATGGGGTGGTGCATTTGCGTGCCGTTGCGAATACGGATATCCAGCAGGTCACCCACGCGCGCAAACCGACTGCTCGGAATATGCGGGATGTCGCGATAATCGCCTTCGCCGCCTTCCAGCGGCGTGCCGTGAATGCCGTCGATGGACTCGCGCAATCCAACGACGGTGAACAACAGCTCAGGGTTGTCCGAGCCCGGCCGCGGCGGCGTCAGGCTGCCGGGGTCAGCCAGCGTTGCGGTGACCGGCAGATCCTTGATGCTTTCCACCGGATCACTGACGTCCGGATGCGTGCGCAGCGGGGTGCCGCTGGCAATCGTGAATGCAGGTGCATTGCGTGACCGATCCGTGATCCGGAAGTGCGCGACCGGCACGGTCGGTAAACCGCCATAACCGAAGGGGTATTCGGTCGTGCCGTAACGCTGGTAATCCAGCGTCCACAGGGTCAATACGTCGCCGGGTTGACCGTCCGGCACACGAAACACGACGTCGCTGCGATCGGCGGAGCCAAGCACGATTTCGCCACGCGTAAACAGCGTGTCGAGCTGTCCCTGCATGCCGCCCTCGACGCGGGCGGCGTCCAGCAAACCGCCTTCGCCACCGATTCGGTACAGTGGAACCAGGCGACCCTGCTGATCGGTCAGGCGTAGGCGAAAATATCGGCTCACCGCGGCATTGATGAGCTGCAGACGTTGCCCTGAGCCAGCCCGTACCGGGACGGCCGCAGCGGTACGCGACAGTGAGGCGGGCTGCTCGGGCGTGCCGGCGCGCGGGCTCGCGACGCGGCCGTTGGTTAACACCAGTTGTCCCTCGTTCACCCGACAGGGAATGCGTGGACCGCAGCGCTTTTCCGGTTTTACATTGGGAATGTCGCCGGCCGCGAGTGGGCCGGTGTCGAGCGATTCCCCGTCGCGACCCCGGGGCGTTTCGCACAGGTCCCGGGGTGTCGGATACGCCGTGTTGCCCGGAAACGGGCCGATACTGTCGGTGAATGCCCAGGCTCGCTTCGGATTCGGCGCGAAGGTGGTGGCGTCGTTGTCGCCCGGCGCCTTGCAGACCGTGATATCGGACAGCACCAGCGTCTGCGATTGCGTTGGCAGAACGGCGGCCGCGCGCAGTGTCGTCTCGTGCGGATCCTCGACGATCAGCGGCCCATACAGCCCCTTGAACTCCGCGTTGGTGGGCATTGCGTGCGGGTGATACCAGAATACGCCGGGGCGCGGCACCTTGAACCGGTAGGTGAAGCTTTCGCCGGTATGCACCGGGTTCTGCGTCACCATCGTGCCGTCGTTGGGGTTATCCAGCTCAATGCCGTGCCAGTGAATCGACATCGGGTCCGGCAGTCGGTTCGTGAAATGCACGATCACTTCATCCCCGACCTGCAAGCGCAGCTCCGGGCCGGGAGTCAGCCCGTTGAAGCTGTAAACGTTGGCGAACAACCCGTCGCCCGTGAGGTCGAGCCGGGCCATCTGCGCGACGAGTTCCACTTCGAGAACGCGCGGATCCGGGTGCAGATCGACCGCGGCGCGGAGATTACCGACAGTTTGCGGATTGGCATCGATCGTATCGGTCGACTGCAGTGACTGGCAGCTGCCCAGAAGCGCGGTCGCACACAACAGCAGTGTGCCGGCCGGGCGTTCGCCTAAAGGCACGCCGCGCCCTCAGTCATCCGCCGCCGCACGCAGTTCAAGAAATCCGCCCTGCCAGGAATTGTCGTGACCTTCCGGCGCCTGCATGAACGCCGGCCCGGCATTGATCCGGTATTCGTTCGTCCAGAAACCCTCGGCGAGCAGCACTTTCCCGGTCGCATCGGTCGTCACCCGCAGTAGCAGGTTGTCGAGCCCGGGTCCCTCATTTTCATTCGAGGTGCCCGGCGCCGGTTCCCGCGATGTACTCCAGACGACATTATGGTCCGGGCAGGTAATCTGATTGCGATTGTCCACGCATCGATAATCGGCGATCACCGCCGACGTGCGCGCGCCGATATTGCCGGCCATATGCACATCGCGCGTGATCCCGATTTCCGCCGGGCCGTCCCAGGTGCCCTCGGCGGACTGACCATCGGTCGTCAGGCCGGCGCGCGCACTGGGAAAACAATCCTGAGAATCCGCGGTGTGGCACAGTCGGCGCGGAAATCCGCGCGACGCGATGACGTAGGTTATGCCGTCGTACTCATTGGCCGTCGCGCTGTGGACCGCCGTCGGTTCGAGGCTGTGCGTGATGCTGGACCAGGTCATCACCGCGCGCGGTGGCTTGCCAGCCGGCCCGCCTGCGAGCTCGTTGACGTTAACGACAACGCTGCGTGCCGCCGGCGCGACGATCAGCGTGCCGCTGATCCGGTCGTCCGCAGGATCCGCCGTATCGCTATCGTCGATGGTCAGGCTGCCCGACATGGCCGGGGCAATCCGCTGATCGCCGGGTGCCGGTGTATGGTCCGGGGTGGCCTGCTCGCCGTCCACTGCATAGTAGACCGGGTTGACGGTCGGCCCGCTCCAGGGCACTGCCTGGCCGGCCAGTTCCTCGCGATGCCGGGCGTAGAAACAGTCGGTCAGATAGAAAAACGTGGACACATGGATGCAGGCGTTTTCCTGGCTGTTGTTGAATGTGCCGCTGACCGCCGTAGTCGTCTCCGCACTCGGCACCATGGCGGACCACAGCCCGGTGATTACGAAGCTCAATAGTCCGGCTGGCAGCTTACTGGCAGACACCTGCTTGGATCCTCCTGCATCCCGTCCGAAATTCTAGAGCCAAAGGCAGGCCCACGGCCATGTGTTGCTGGAAAGATTCCAGTCCGTGGACCGGCAGGGGGCCGCGGTTCGTTGCGCAATCCGCCTGCGCTATGCTGCCGGCTGGATCTGCAGGGAGAGGGATGGATGATGTGCGGGGGATCTCGTGGTCGGCTGCTGCTGATGGGTTTTGTGGTCCTGGCCGTGGCGCTGGCGGGTTCGCCCGCGCCGGCCCAGGATTCGCGTATCGAGGAAGTCGTCGTCACGGCGCGCAAGAAAGAAGAATCCCTGCAGTCCATCCCGATTTCGATCTCGGCATTTTCGCGCGAGGCGCTCGACAATAAGAGCATCCTGAATCTCGAGGACCTGGCCCGCCAGACACCGGGCCTGGAATTTGCCAGTAGCGGCTCCATCACGAATAACCGACCGGTAATTCGCGGCCTGTCGCAACAGACCCGCGTCGGCGACGAGGTCAATGTGTCCACCTTCGTGGACGGTGTCTACTCGCCGGGGTTCAGCGGGACGACGCTGTTGTTCGACGCGCTGGAGAGAATCGAGGTGATCCGTGGTCCGCAGAGCGCGCTGTATGGTCGTAACAGCTTTGCCGGGGCGATCAACTACGTCACGAAGCGACCGGCCGATGAATTTGGCGCCGGCGTGCGCGGCACAGTGGCGACGGAAGACCAGAACAACATCAGTGGCTTCGTCACGGGGCCCGTCGTCGCGGATGTCCTGTCGCTGCGGCTGGACGCCGGCCACAACGAATCGGGCGGCACGCACGTGAACTCGCTGAACGGGGAGCGCCTCGGCAGCGCGGAGACCGATTTCGTGCGTCTCGGACTGCGCAGCGCGATCGGCGACAACCTCGAGCTCAATGCGTCGATCTGGTACCAGGATGACGAGCTGCAGCCGGCGCCACAGACGATCATATCCCGCCTGGATTCACGGCGCGTCGGGATTCCTGAGGATGCCGTCAGTCCATTCGAACTCGGTTACGCGCTCACGCTCACCGGCGTGCCGGGCAAGATCGGCCGACGCACGCTCGGTGAAATCACGGATCAGAACGAGGTGTTTTCCCCGGACCGGCTTGCCGGTGGGGATCGGGAAACCCTGCGCGCCAGTCTGAGGATCGACTGGCAACTCGGCGACTTTTTGTTGTCGTCGTTGACCGGCTACCAGGAACGCGAGACGACGTTCTTTTCGGACCTCGATGAAACCGCCGACGGTACGCTGTTCAGCAGCGGCGTGTTCGGCCTGATCCAGCAACCCTCCGATCCGGTTTTGTCCCAAACCGGCAGCGGCCCGGCGGAGGACCGTGACGAAATCAGCCAGGACCTGCGCCTGGCCTGGGACCCCGGTGAGTCGTATAACGGCGCGGTCGGCATCTACTTCAGCAAGGAAGATTTCATCGACGAGCGGTTTCGCTGGGGCGATCCGGCGGTGTCGACCAGCAACGCTATCCTGCCAGCACCGCCGCCGAAACTGGACGAGCGCGCCGAGCTGGAGAACGAGTTCTTTTCGGTTTACGCGGCTTTCGAGATCGACTTGTTCGAGCAGTTCACCCTGTCGCTGGAAGGGCGCTATACGGAAGAAGAAAAGAGTGCGATGCAGACGGCCAATAATTTCCCGTCCGACAGCGAACCGGTTGGCGACCTGGGCACGCAGAAATTCGACTATTTCACGCCGCGGATCATCTTTTCCTGGCTGCCGACCGACGATGCGCTGCTCTATGTACAGGCTGCGAAGGGCGTGAAATCGGGTGGTTACAACGCGAATGCGCCGTTCGAGCCCGAGCGCACGTACGATACGGAGAAAAACTGGACCTACGAGCTGGGTGCCAAGCTGACGCTATGGGACGGACGCGCGTTGTTAAACGGCGCATTCTATTACGTGGATTGGGAAAATCAGCAGATCCTTACCCTTGGGCGGGATTCGACCGGCACCATGATCACGTCGGATCCGATTATTTCCAACATCGGTGAATCCGAGGTCACCGGCGCGGAGCTGGAAGGCGTGCTGCGCCTGTTGGATTCCATCACGCTGAATGTCGGCTATGCGTATACCGATCCGGAATTCAAGGATGCCGTATTCGGCGCATCCGTTGGCTGGGGCGATTGCCTGCAGATTCCCGGCCTGGATTGTGACGCCATCGGCGAGTCGACCGGCCGCGTCGACGGCAACCGGTTGCCGAACACCGCGGAACACACGGTCAATTTCGGCGGCCAGCTCGACCGGGACCTCGGCGTCGGCAGCTGGACCGCGTTCATGCGGGCCGATTATCTCTATCGTTCGAAACGCTACACCGATGCCGAGAATCTCGGGTTCGTGCCATCACGCAACACCGTGAACCTGCGCATCGGACTGCGCGACGACAACTGGACGTTCGATGGCTTCTGCAACAATATCCTGGATGATCGCACGCCGAATTTCGGCTTTGCGTCGCGCGACTTCTTCGGCGTGCCGAACTTCACGGTCGTCAACCGCAATGGTCGCATTTGCGGCGTAACTGTCGGCTACCGGCTCGGCGGCTAATGCGGGCAGCGGCCTCTCAATCTGCCGCCGTACCGGATTTGCTCGACGCTGCTGCATCGCTGCCGGCAATCAACGGAATGGCATCCAGCACCCAGTTCCTGAATTCACGGCGGGCGGGGCAGGGGATCGCGTAGGCCACGCGTTTGCGATTGCGCTCGACGTCATCCAGGTCAATGCGCCAACCGCGCGCCTCCCAGTCCTTGATCTTTTCCCGGTAGCCGGCGATTGGCTCATCGGCGCCGACGAAGAATTCGTGATTGTTCGTTGGCGGTGTCTGCACCGGGTTGATGTCTTCGAGTACACCCCGATCCTGCAGCGCGACCACCTCGTTGCGCGTCATCATGCGTTCGTCGTCCGTGCTGTCGATCAGGAAATTCCGCAGGTTGACGAGGTAGAGTTGTGTGTGCTCCGCATCGATCGGTGTCTCGAAGAGATACTGGTGGATAAACATCGTGGGCGTCGGGTGAATGTGGGTCCAGATCATCGACACGCCCTCGTGGCCGGTACCGCCTTCGACAACCGCATTGTCCTCGCGACCTGACGCCTCACGCATCTTGTTTTCGGCGAGCGGCGGTGCCAGTCGGCGCGACCAGAAACCGGTTCCCCATTCCGTGTGATCGACTTTTGGTGCCGGCATCACATAGTCAGGATTGTTGCCCGAAAAACCATGCGTCGGATGGACGAATTCGTTATGGGCCGGGTCGATACCATTTTCGATGGAGCGCTTGTAGTCGATTTCCCATTGGAAATCCTGGATCGTGGCCGCCCAGCCTTCGGCCGGTCCATCCGGACCGTATTCCTCGATGTTCAGGATTGGCGGGCGCTCCGCCTCGGGTAAGTCACCCAGGAACGCGAAAACCAGGCCGTAACGCTCCTCGGTTGGATAGGCATCCACGCGCGTTCGTGCCGGGATGCGCGCATTGGGTCCGAGAGACGGGATCCGGTGACAAATCCCGTCGCCATCGAACTGCCAGCCGTGATAGGGGCACTCGATGCAGTCGCCTTGCACCTTGCCGCCCCCAAGTGACCCGCCGCGATGGGTGCAGGTATTGCTCAGCACGCGGGCGATGCCCTGACTGTCACGGAATAACACGAAATCCTGGCCGAGCATGCGACGTTTCAGTGGTTGATCGGTGAATTCGGTCGCACGACCGGCCGCGTACCAGAAGTTAATGAACATCGGGCGGGCTCCAGGTTTCGGGATCGAGGTGACGACTGTAAAACAGTTCGGCCGGAAAAAAATCGGGCCGGCTCATTGGCCGGCCCTGTTCTCTGTGGCGCGATCCCTGCTGCGGGTCGTACCGATCACCCCTAGCTGTTGCAGAAGCACAACAAAAGCTGTGTTCGCATGCCTTGGAGTGTAGCAGGATCGCCACGTCCTTCGAGCGAAGGGGCGTGTTAACTGCAGTCACCACCATCTGTTGGTCGGTGGTCTGGCAGCGCTGCTAGCCGACCGGTCGCTCCTGGTTCATGAGTTTCTTCACGTGCGCTGGCGTCTTGTACGCGAGGATCGCGGCAACCAGCACGGCACCCGTGATCAGCAGCAGCGGCAGCGCGTACGCTTGCGGTTCCACCCAGAAGTCCGAGATCACGCCCCAGCGTTCCAGGATCTCCCAGCTGTTGTACGCGATGATGGCGGTCGGGATGGCATAGCGAATGGCAGTCGTGACTTTCCAGAAACGGACTAACCGCTGGATCAGGTAAATGGCCCAGACGGTATTGGCGAAGAACAATCCGTAGGTGACCGGATGGTGCTCACCGAGAATCGTTTCTTCATACATGAACAACAGCGCGAGGTAACAGAACCACAGCACGTAAATGGTTTCGAGGCAGGTAATCGCAGCAAAATTACGCGGGTACCTCGGTGTCGGTTTGCCGGTGCTGAGTTTCAGGCGCCGCTGCATCCAGCGAAACATATTGCACTTGGTTTCCTTGTTGAGCGTAAAGTAGACCAGCGTTGACATCAGCAGGCCCAGAGATGACATCATGACGAGATATTCATTCTTGGTTGCGATTTCGCCGGTCGCCGGATCCATCAGGTCGGGCACGGCGAGGTAGTCACCAGCCCAGACGAAGGAGAATTCCACCCAGCCGGTCCACAGGAACGTGCCGGCCCAGAAGCCGAGCCAGGTACCGGCGACTTCACCGTCGTGCCTCATACCGACAAACAGCAGTACGGCGCCGAACAGGCCGAGCAGCGTGGCCGCCTGCAGTACGTGGTCATGGCCAAAAAAGGCTTCCATCGCCACCATCAACGTGTGACCGAGACCCTGCACGACAAACACGAGCAGGAAGGCCAGCAGGCCGATTAACGGTGGCCGGTACAGAACGCTTTTGATCGTTGTCATTGTGTTGGCCCCTCCGGGAGGGCGCGTTGGCAGTAATCGGGCGCCAGCAGCAAGCCGCGCATGCTGGCAATGAATAACTCTTCGAGGCGGGGTGAGTCGGCGTAGGTTTCGAGGACGCGAGTGGCGATGCGGGCGATCAGGCCACCGGTCTGGCGGGCATCACCGTTCAGCAGAATGCCGGCTGCGGCGACCTGCTCCAGCAAGCGCAATAGCTCCGTCCGGTAGGCTTCATGCACGTCGCGGAAGATCGAAAAGTGCACGCCGCCGACGCGTGTCGACACCCGCATCGCATCGGGGTCATCACGCCACAGGCTGAGATAGACATGCAGAATGTGATCCATGACGGCGCCGGCGTCGCCGACCGGCGCAGCAGCGAGCATTTCGCGGCCCTGCTCGAAGACCGGGCGCACGATCTGCGCCAGCAGGTCCTCACGGTTCGAAAAAAACCGGTAGAAACTGCTGCGGGCCACCTCGCTGGCGTCAATGATCTCCTCGACGCTCACGTTCTCGAAACCATTGGCCGTGAAGAGTCGCGCGCTTTCCACCAGAATACGCTGGCGCGTCCGGTTCTGGCGGCTGCGCACCTTGGGACTCATTGCGACCACGGTCGACGAATCGGACATGGGTTGGGGCCCTCGTAAAATCGAACATGAGTGTACCAGATCGAACATCGATGTTCCAGTTCAGTGTCCATCGCCTGGCCCGATGGGCCGTGCTGTTGGCTGCAGGGGCCGTTCTGGCAAGCCTGGCGGCCGCTTTGGCGGCGGCGGGACCCGTGGTCCGGATCGACAGCGGCGAGCTGGAGGGGGAACACCTGGACGAGGGTGTGGACGTCTTTCTGGGGGTGCCATTCGCGGCCGCACCGGCGCGGGAACGGCGCTGGCGGGCCCCCCGGCCGGTGCCGCGCTGGACGGGGGTGCGCGCGGCCACGGCCTATGGGCCGATGTGTCCGCAAATCGTGCGCGACACTTTTCCGGAGTGGTTGCAGCAGCATTTTGCGACGGTGCCCCAGTCGGAGGATTGCCTGAACCTGAATATCTGGGCGCCGAGCGAGCGTGCTGTCCCGTTGCCGGTCATGGTGTACATCCACGGCGGCAACATGCAATTCGGGTCCGGGTCCTATCCCGTCTACGACGGTCGTTACCTGGCGCGGGAAGGCATCGTGCTGGTGACCATCAACTATCGCGTCGGCTTCCTCGGACGCTTTGCGCACCCGGCATTGACGGCTGCGCAGGCCGACGAGCCCCTGGTGAATTACGGCGTCATGGATCAGATCGCAGCGTTGCAGTGGGTGCGGCGAAACATCGAGGCCTTTGGCGGCGACCCGGACAACGTGACGATCTTCGGGCATTCGGCCGGCGGCGTGTCGGTGAATTTCCTGATGGCGTCACCGGCGGCGGCCGGGTTGTTTCATCGCGCGATCGCGCAGGGCAGCGGTGTGTCGCTGGACGCGAATCGTCACGCGTTCGAGCGCGGTCCGACCGGACCGTTCGGCCCATCATCCGAGGACGTTGGTCGGGATTTCGCGGCGCATTTCGACATCGAGGGCGATGGCCCGACCACGGCCGCGGCGTTGCGCGCGTTGTCGGTGGAACAGATTCTCGACTACCAGGCCGATGCAGCGCGACGCATTTCGTTCAACCCGGTCGTGGACGGCCGGTTGATCCCCGATCATGTTGTGCGGGTGTTCGAGCGGGGCGAACAACACGATGTGCCCTACATCGGCGGTGCCAACTCCTGGGAGTGGGGCCAGATCGAACAGGACATTCCGCTGATTGCCCAGTGGTTTATGGCCGGTGCCTTCCTGGAAGGCTTGTCTGATGCAGATCTCGCGCCCTTCGACGACCAATGGACCCGAATTGGTGTCTCGCATCGCTGGTTTGCCGAAGGTATTTTTCTCACATCCACCCGCTACCTGGCCAAGCAGATGGCGCAGGTATCGTCACCTGCGTGGCTGTTCCATGTGACGTACCAGCAGGAGAATATCCGCGGCGGAGTGCCCGGCGCGTGGCATGGTATGGAAGTGCCATTTATCTTTGGCACGGTGCGCGACCGTCCCGAGTTTCAGCGGCCCAAATGGAAGGGCGGCATCGAGCTGACGCCTGCGGACCTGGCCTGGGGAGACACCCTGCGGGCTTACTGGATCGATTTCGCGCGCAATGGCGATCCCAATGGCGCCGGGCGGCCCGCATGGCCCGAGTATCGCCCGGATACCGACATCACCATGGAGCTGGGTGCGGAGATTCGGCCGCGTACCGGCCTGCATGCTGATACGCTGGATTACCTCGAGCAGCGCGCGCTGGTGCGTCGCGCCGAGTTTCTGTCACCGCAGTCGTCACCGTAGTCGTTACAGAAGTCGTCACAGAAGTCGCCATGGAATTCTCGTCATTCGGCAAACGCTTTACGCGGTACACCGGTACCCGCGAACTGATGGACGACCTGGGCCAGGCAATGTCCGCCGAGGAGCGGGTGATGATGCTTGGTGGTGGCAATCCGGCCCACATCCCTGCCGTGCTCGAGCGGTTCGCCGGGCGATTGCGCGAAACGGCGAATCAGCCGCGGGAGCTGCGCCGGATGCTCGCCGATTACGCGGCGCCGGCCGGGGAATTGCGGTTTCGCGAGGCGCTCGCGGCGCTGTTGCGGCGTGAATACGGCTGGCCCCTGAGCGCCGAGAACATCGCGCTCACGGGCGGCAGCCAGTCAGGGTTCTTCCTGTTGTTCAACCTGCTGGCCGGGCAATTCGACGACGGGACCATGCGTCGCGTGCTGCTGCCGCTCACGCCGGAATACGCGGGCTATTCAGACGTGGGGCTGGATGACGGGCTGTTCGTTGCGCGCCGGCCGACGATCGAACAGCTCGAGGAGCGGCAGTTCAAGTACCACGTGGACTTTTCCCAACTCGCAATCGGCGATGACATCGCAGCGATCTGTGTGTCGCGCCCCTGCAACCCGACCGGCAATGTGCTGACCGACGAGGAGGTCCATCGGCTGGCAAAGCTCGCGCGCGATGCCGCCGTGCCGCTGATCATCGACAACGCCTACGGCATGCCGTTTCCGCAGATCGTGTTCACAGCGGCGCAACCGTACTGGGATGACAACGTCATTCTGTGCATGAGCCTGTCGAAGATCGGACTACCGGCAGTGCGAAACGGCATCGTCGTTGCACGTCCGGAGATCATCGATGCGCTGGCCGGCATGAATGCGATTGTCAGCCTGGCCGTCGGCAGCGTTGGCGCAGTGCTGGCGCGCGAACTGGTCGAAAGCGGTGAGATCATCGACCTGAGCCGCGATGTGATTCGACCTTTCTACCAGGCCCGGGCCCGACAGGCGCTCGATTGGGTGCGCAGTGCCTTCGACGGCCAGGAGTACTTCGTGCATCGACCGGAGGGTGCCTTCTTTTTGTGGCTCTGGCTGCCGGAGCTGCCGATCACCAGCGCGGAACTCTACGCACGCCTGAAGCAGCGTGGCGTCTACGTGTTGCCCGGCGAACATTTCTTTCCGGGCCTCGAAGACGACTGGCCGCACCGCAGGCAGTGCCTGCGGCTCAGTTACGCGCAGGATCCGGACAGCGTCCGCCGTGGCATTGATATTCTCGGCGACGAGTTGCGAGCACTCGAATCCTGACGATTCAATTACTGCGCGTTCGCTCCGGCAGTGTCACGAATGAGCTGCCCGAGCTGACGGAATTCCTTTTGCCGACCGCTGGATTTGCGCCAGATTAGTGCGATGTCCCGGTGGCCGCCGCGCGGCAGGGCTGCGGTCTGGATGTGAGTCTGCCGCAGCAGCGCCGAACCAACCGCCATTTGCGGCAGGAACGTCACGCCGAGATCGCTGTCGACCATTTCCAGCAGCGTAAACAGACTCGTTGCGGCAAACGGGTTGACGGGGGCGAGGTTGCGCACCTTGCATGCGGCCATGGCGTGATCGCGCAGACAGTGACCCTCTTCGAGTAGCAGCACGGTATCGGCCGTGATGCGGTTGACCGAGAAGCCGTCGGGGTCGATGAGTTTCGTGCCGCGTCGATAGGCCAGCAAAAACGGATCCTTGAACAGCTGCATGGACGTCACGTTGCGCATCGGATAGGGCAGGGCCAGTAACACCACGTCGAGCTGCCCGTCCTCGAGCTGGTTCAAAAGCTCCTCGCTCTGTGCCTCGCGGATGAAAAGCTGCAGGTGCGGGAACCGGCGCCGGGTCTGCGGCAGAACCCTTGGCAGCAGGAACGGCGCGATAGTCGGGATGACGCCGATGGTCAACGGTCCCGCCATCGGCTCGCGGCGCGCGGTGGCCAGTTCGCACAGTTGCTCCAGGTCGCGCAGGCACAACCGGGCCTGGGCAGCAATTTCACGGCCGGCCGGCGTAATCGCTACACGGCGGCTATTCCGATCCACGAGTTGCAGGCCCAGGCGTTCCTCGAGCTCCCGGATTGCCACGCTGAAGGCCGGCTGTGACACGTGGCAGGCTTCGGCCGCGCGGCCGAAGTGCTGCTCGACCTCCAGGGTGGCGAAATAGCGCAACTGGCGAACGCTGGGCAGCTGGGTGCTTGGCAACGGCAGGGCTCAGGTTGAACGGCTTTTAGTATGATATATAAAAACTATTAAAACAATACAAATAATCCAATTTACCTATTACTGCGAATCCGTAGAGTAACGGCATCGAATGTTGAGTAACGCCGGAAGGCAATCAAGGAGACAGACCATGAGCATCGATATCGGCATTGCGGAGGACCAGCGGCGCGAGATATGCGACGGCCTGGGCCGAGTATTGGCAGACAGCTATACGCTGTATCTGAAGACCCACAATTTCCACTGGAACGTGACCGGGCCGATGTTCAACACGCTGCACCTCATGT
>JASJBD010000084.1 GCA_030066665.1 Gammaproteobacteria bacterium | reverse complement strand
TGAAGAACAGCCCATCCTGGAGCGGGTTGCCGCAGGCGACCAAAACGCCGTTGCCGAATTCATCGAGCGGTATGGCGATCTTGTGTGGTCGCTCGCGCGTCGTTATCTCGGCTACCAGGCCGAGGCCGAAGATGCGGTGCAGGAAATCTTCATCGAGATCTGGAATAGCGCCGGACGTTACGACCGCAATGTCGCCAGCGAAGTGGCGTTTATTTCCACCATTACGCGTCGGCGGTTGATTGACCGCCTGCGCAAGCACCAACGCCAGCCAGACCTCGAACCGATCGACGATCAGATAGGCGCCAAACAGCCCGTCGCCGCAGCGGCCGCGCTGTCAGACGATGCCGAAGTGGCACAGGTCGAGCGGGTCCTCGCCGACATGGATCCGCAACACCAGCAGATTCTTTCCATGTCGCTGTACGAAGGTTACAGCCACAGTGAAATAGCGGAAGCCATGGACATGCCGTTGGGAACGGTGAAGACCCGCGTTCGTCGCGGCCTCATTCATATTCGAGAACAACTCCGCGTTGCCGAGGAACTTGGCGACGAGGCAGAGGGGACCCACGGATGAGCGCACAACGACTGCAACAGGATGAGCGCTTGCTGGAACTGTTGGCCGCCGAGGCCGCCGGCAGCCTCGACGACGACGAGCGCCGGGAACTCGACGACCTGCTGGCGACGGACGAGATACCGGATCGCGAGGAATTTGTGCGCGTAGCGGCCTTGGTGCAGACCAGTTTCCTCGACAAGGATCGGCACGCGCAGCGCTGTATGCCGGCTCATTTACAGCAAAAGCTGCTGGAGCAGGCCCACGATTTTTTTTTCGAGAAACAGGCGGGTAACGACGCCGTAACCGTCGCCGACTTCGAAGCCGCGCGCGCCCGTTCTTCGCGCAAGCAAGCTGCGCGGAAATCATGGTTGAACTCAAACAGCGCCGGCTGGCTGCTCGCCGCCGGACTGGCTTTGGCCTTTGTGGTCTTCCGCGTGGACCTGCCTCGGGAAGGCATAACGAATGGCTTGCCCGTCGCGCAACAGCTCGACACCGTGTTGGCTGACCCCGACACGGAAGTGTGGCCGTGGAAAACACCCACCGAGCCCGGCTTCGAGAATGTTACTGGCGATGTCGTCTGGAACAACGAAAGCCAGACCGGTTTCCTGCGCCTCGCTGGCATGCCGGTAAACGATGCCACGCAGATGCAATACCAGCTGTGGATCATCGATCCCGACCGCGACACGCAGCCGGTGGATGGTGGCGTGTTCGATATCCCCACCGGCAACGGCGAGGTGATCGTGCCGATCGATCCCAAACTGAACATTATTTCGCCGAAGGCCTTTGCGATCACCGCCGAACAACCGGGTGGCGTGGTCGTGTCCAATGGCCCGCTGCTGATAGTCGCGTCGCTCGGCGGGCGGCCGCGCCCCAGTAATATCTGAGCCGCCCCCACCGATAACCTGACGGGCCCAATCGAGTCTGAACTGCGTCGATAGCTCTTGTCGACACGGCGTCGCCAAATGTCGTAGGATACCGGCCTCGCTGCTGCGGCAGCACAACGAGAAAAAGAATGCGCCTCGGAATCGCAGTGGTTACCACGCTCCTGCCCGCCTTGCTGGCTCCAGCCTGGGCGCAACAAATCCCGGAGATTAAAATCATCGGCACCAATCAGCGGGATGACGTCCTGAACATCACCCCGGGTGTCAGCGCCGCACCGACGCCCGACTCGATGGACATCATCAAGCGCCTGCCCGGCGCTACGGTGAACCGCAATGGCCCTCTCAGTGGTCAGGCGCAATATCGCGGCCTGTTCGGACCGCGCATGACCGTGCTGGTCAATTCCATGCGGGTCACACCGGGTGGCCTGAACTGGATGGACGCCCCGATGCATTACCTGCCACCGGGGCTTGCCAACAACGTCACCCTGACGCGCGGCATCGCACCGGTCAGCCGCGGACCCGGCATCGGCGGATTGATCGAAGCACGATCGAAGCAACCGGACTTCGTCTCCAGCGCGGAGTTTCAAAGCATGGGCGACCTGACGCTGTCGGGCATGAGCAATGACGGCTATTCGGTTTCGGGTGTACTCGGGCTGAGTAACCAACGGCACCGTTTCCATGTGCTCGGCAGTTACGAGGATGGCGACGACCTCGAGTTCGGTGGCGGCAAGATCGGCGGGACCAGTCATGAGCGTGGCACCTACGGTGTTGGATATGGACTGAGCTGGGGCAGCAACGAGCTGTCGCTCGAGTACACGCACACGGACACCGAGCCAACCGGTACACCCGCGTTACCGCTCGACATCGATTTCTTTGACACGGATCGATTCAATCTCGGGTTGCGCAGCGAATGGGGTGGCGTCACCTGGGCGGCGCAGTTGTTCTATACCGACGTCGAACACGCCATGAATAACTTCCTGCTGCGAGATCCGCCGGACAATTCGAGCCTGCCGTTGCCGCCATTCATTGGCCCGGAGCGGCGTTTCGTCGACGTGGAATCCGACGCCATTGGCTTTGCCTTCAGTGGTGCGTTCGATGTGCTATCTGGCACTGCCAAGCTCGGTATCGACGGCAATTTCGAGGAACATTCCGGACTGGTGCAGGACCCCGATGTGCCACCGTTTTTCGTGCAGAACTTCAATAAGGCCACGCAGGACAATATTGGTCTGTTCGCGGAATGGCTGGGCGAGTTGCCCGAGGACTGGAGCCTGGAAATCGGTCTGCGCTACCAGCGCACCGAGTCGGATGCCGATCCGGTGCAGGCGCAACCGGCCCAGCTTTGTGACAGCGGCGCGTTTCCGCCTGGAACACCGCCGTGCGCCGTCGCGGCCTTGCGCAATCGCTTCAACAATGCGAAGCGCGATCTCGACGACGACAACGTGGACGCCGTCGTCAAGCTCGACTGGAAGATTCGCGACGGCATGACTGTCAATTTCGGGTACGCGCACAAGACGCGCGCGCCGTCGTATATCGAACGCTATCTCTGGATTCCGCTGGAAGTAAATTCCGGCCTCGGCGATCTCAACAATTACGTCGGCAATCTCGACCTGAAGTCGGAGAAGTCGAATCAGGTCGAGCTCGGCCTGGAGTGGAATTTCGAGAACGGCTATTTCGCGCCACGGGCCTTCTTCCGTGACATCAAGGATTTCATCCAGGGTACGGCGAGCACCGACCCGATCGTGATCGCCGTCAGCGGCGCAGCCAACGGGGATCCGACACCGCTGCAGTTCACCAATACCGATGCGGAGCTGTACGGCGTCGACCTGGTGTTCGGCTATCGGTTAATGGAACCGCTCAGCCTCGATGCAACTGTCAGCTATGTGCGCGGCAAGAACACCTCATTGGATGACAACCTGTACCGGATCGCACCGCTGAACGGACGGCTGGCGCTGACCTGGGAACGCCAGGACTGGTCGGTGACCGTCGAGGGTGTGGGCGCCGCCAAGCAAAAGAAGATTTCCCGAGCCATCGTGCTGGACGAGCCGCGCTCGACCAACGAGCCGACGTCGGGCTGGGGGATTCTGAATCTCTACGGCCAGTGGCGCAGCCCGTGGGGCCTGCAGTTCCGCGCCGGGGTCGAGAACCTGTTCGACAAGGATTACGCCAACCACCTGGCGGGTTTCAACCGCACCATGCCGTCGGATGTGCCGTTCGGGGAGCGATTGCCGGGGACTGGGGTCAACTGGTTCGGACAGCTTGCCTACGCGTGGTAAGCCCTTGAATTTAGTGGCTTCCGGAGCGACCCCCAATCACTACAGGGGGATCTTGGGAGGTAGGGGATCGCGATCAGGGGACCGCCCCGGTTGCCTGACTCTTATGTCCTTTCTCGATTGCTGCCCTTTGGAGGAAGGCGGTAATCTCGCTAGGTTGCCCTAGCTAAGAAGGTTTCGCCGGACCGGGCCATTTGGATTCCGGCCCGGCACCAGAAAATGGCCGAACTCCCGAACCCGCCCGTTGCTGTCCCGGACGTTGCCGCCGACCTGTCCAAGGACGATCGCAAAGCCGTGATCGAGGATCTGCGACTGGGCCTGGTCAACGCGCAGTACCGCCTCAAGGACGCAAATTTTCCGGTCCTGGTACTGCTGGGTGGCCGCGACCGGATTGGCACTGAGCAAGTCGTAGATCGGCTGCACGAATGGATGGACGGCCGCTATCTCGACTCCTGGTTCGCCACGCCACGCACCGAAGAGGAGCGCACCCGACCGGGTCTGTGGCGCTTCTGGCGCGCCATGCCACCGAACGGCCGGACGGGCCTGTTTGCCGGTGGCTGGATCGTACTCAACATCCGGGCCCTGATGCGCGGAGATCTCGGCAGATCCGACTACCGCCGCCGTGTACTGCACGGCAATAACCTCGAACGCCTGCTCGTCGATGACGGGGTGTTGCTGCTGAAAATCTGGCTGGATCTGCCGGCGGAGGCAATGAAAAAGCGTCTCGACAAACTCCACAAGAATCCGGCTCAAGCGCGGTATGCGGAAGAGCTCGACTGGGAAATCCACGAGACTTACGACAAAGCGACACCCTTGATCGAACGCATGCTCAAGGACAGCAGCGACGTGGTGCCGTGGCAAGTGATCGACGGTTCGGACGAAAAGGCGCGTGATCTGGCCGTGGCCCGCCTGATACATGAAGCCATGGAATGGCGGCTCGACGCGGCAAATGGCGTGGTCGCCGACGCGGCACCGGCCGCAGTCAGGGAAGGGGACGAGCACCCCATTGTCGACCACCTGGCCAACGTCAAGCTGCAAAAAACGATCGCGTACGACAAGTACAAGGAGCGGCTCAAGAAATTTCAGGTCAAGCTGCACGATCTGTCACTGCAAATGCGCGAACAGAAACTGGCCTGCGTGCTCGCCTTCGAAGGCTGGGACGCCGCCGGCAAGGGCGGCGTGATCCGGCGCGTCACGCAGGCGATTTCCGCGCGTGACTGCAAGGTCTTCCCGATCGCCGCGCCAACGGACGAGGAGCTCGCGCGCAACTATTTATGGCGTTTCTGGCGACGGCTGCCACGCGATGGCTACATGCATATATTCGACCGTAGCTGGTACGGCCGGGTGCTGGTCGAGCGGGTCGAAGGATTTGCCACCGAGTCGGAATGGCGCCGCGCCTATGACGAAATTAACGATTTCGAGTCGCAACTTACCGAGCATGGCAACCTGGTCCTGAAGTTCTGGTTGCATATTGACCCGCACGAACAATTAGCCCGCTTCCGGGCCCGGGAGCAGACTCACTACAAGAAATACAAGATCACCGATGAGGATTATCGCAACCGCGAACGTTGGGAAGATTATGTGCACGCTGTGAATGAAATGGTGACGCGTACCGATACCAAAAACGCACCGTGGATTCTGGTGCCTGCGAACGACAAGCGGTACGCGCGAATACGGGTGCTAAAGATCCTTTGCAAGCAAATGGAAGCGGCGCTGGAGGGCTCGTTACATGGGTGAAATCGTAGTCTTCAGCAAAGGCAAGTGCCCGCACTGCATCGACGCGAAGGCGCTCTTGAGCGAACTCGAAATCCCCTATACCGACATCGATATCGAGGACGATGTAAAGAACAGCATGCTGATGTCGCTGGTCAGCCAGCGCCACACGGTGCCGCAGATCTTCTTCAATAACGACCACGTCGGCGGGGCAGCGGAGCTGAAGGCGCTGGACCGGGACAAGATCAAGGCGCGAGCGACGCAGGCACTGGAGGAAGCCGACGCACCGGCATTTCTGTCCGCAAGTTATTCGCCGGAACAGCTGCAGACGGCGATCGTGCCGATCAAGGACATCCTCGAACCCCATATCCAGTTTGACCCGACCACGATTCCGGAATATGACGCCGTGCGGCTGTGGTACCGCACGATGTTCGGCTTCCTGTGTAATTGCTACGACCACATGGTGCTGCGGCCAGAGCCGATGGCGCTGTGGATGGGCGCGCTCAGCTCTATGATGTCGCTGGTCGAAAAGCAAACGAACATCTACTTCGGCATGAGCTGCCTGGCGACGGCGTTCGCCGCCAACTGTTCCTACTGCTCGGCGCATGGCGCCGATCTGTCGATGAAATACGGTGGGCAGGCGCCTGAAAACATCAAGGCGCTGTTCGATTTCTTGCAGGGAGATGTCGAACTCGACCAATTGCCGTTCGAGGATCGCCTGAAAGCCGTGGTGAATCTATCCGCCGGCATGACCACGCAATCCGTATCAGATGCGGACATGCAGCAGGCTGCTGCTGCGGTCGGCGCTGACAATCTGCGCGACCTGGTGACCAGCGTCGGCGCGATGGGCGGCATCATGGGATTCCTGAATCGCTGGAATGACCTGATCGGCGTAGAGATCGAAGCCTCGATCAAACAGACCATCGATCAGTCGGCATTGGCCACCGACTGGGAATGGGGCACCCATGACACCGAGGATCAGGCGAACCGGCACGACTACCGCGATCAGCAACCGGCACTGACCGGGCCGCCGACACCAGAACAGTTCAAGGCACTCACGGACCAGGTGCGCGAAAATGTGTTTGCTGAACTGGCCCCGCTGCACGAGAAATACGCTAGCTTCGATAGCGAATTGCTGCCCGCCTGGGTCGGCGACTACCCGGAAGCGCATGCGGTGAAATCGGTCGGTGCGATGTATCACGCGGCTTTCAATGTCGGCGATCTCGATCCGGAAACCAAGCACCTGGCGACCTATGTGCTAGCACTCGGTAGCAATCAACCGGAAATGGCGGCCGACGAGCGCCGCATCGCGGAGCTTGTCAGCCAGGATCCTGAGCGTCTCCCGAGCAAACTCACGGAACTTGAGTCATATGCGACCAGCGGCGAACTTCCGCAAAACTCCGTGCTGAGCCCGGCCGAGATCGTGGCCATGCGCGTGGCGCGGGTCGCGCAGGTCTTCCCGCATGAGGTGCGCGGCGAGCTGGTAACCGAGCTGGACCATGAGCTGACGCCGGAACAGATTGTCGAGCTGGTCGTGGCGCTGGCCGTCGCCGGCATGGGCCAGCGCTGGCTCAATATCAACAAAGCCTACGCACGCTATCTATCCGTCAAACGGTAGCGGCTGGAGCAGTTGCTTCCAATCAGAATCGGCCACGCGCTTCAGGAGTCGCTTGTCCGCTGAAATCATTTTTGTGTCCTCACGCTCCGCCAGCGCCAGGTAGTAACAATCGTACACGGGATGATCCAGCGCAGTGGCAATTGCGAGCGCCCTTTCGCCAACTGTCTTGCCAGAGAACAGCCGATCGAAAGCCGAGGGTAACGAAGCCACAATCTGGCTGCCGTGCTCCACACTGATTTTGCCGGCTCGCTGCATCATCCAGATGCTGTTGCCGACCTCGGGCAAAATCAGATCCGGCGCGATAAAGGATGCGTCCTGCTGCAACAGCCGCCTCGCCGCCTCACCCTTGGAGCCCGCCATATACCAGCGCACCGCGACGCTCGCGTCGACTACCAGTGCCAACGTTCACGGTCCCTGCGGACTAGTTCCTCAAAGTCGACGTCTGTGATGGGGGGGCTCAATTCACTGATCTGCACAGCGCGTGCGTATCGCTCGGCCGGCGTCGGCTTTGCTCCAGACACCAGCAGGTTACGAAGCTCCTGCTCAAGGGAGTTCCCATTGGCAGCCGCGCGCGCCTTCCACGCGGCGACAGTTGCGTCGTCCAGATTGCGGATGATCACTTGAGCCACCATAAGATGATATCAGAATTGATAGCACGCAGCCGGTGCCTGCTAACAGTCAGATATTGTTAAACTACGGCCGGTTCGAAGAGCTCAAAAGTCGCAAAAATGCAGAAAAACGCTGAAAATGGTCGATATCAGGCGGCGATCTTCGTAATTCGCGGATTCTTGATACTGGCTGCGACTGCCGCGCTGACGGCCTGCGGCGGCACCGGTTTAACGACGGTTGAGGACGAGAATCAGGCCGGCCAGCAGGTCGCGCGGCAAGTCGCGGACCAGATCGGCCTGTACAGCGACAGCTACCTGCGCAACTATGTCGACGCCGTCGGCCGACGCCTCGTGGCCGAGCTGGGCGATACGCCATACCAGTTCACTTTCCAGATCGTCGATCAGCCGGAGCCAAATGCGTTCGCGACACCGGGCGGGTACATCTATCTGTCGCGCGGCATCCTGGCGCTGGTCAATAACGAAGATGAGCTGGCCGGCATCCTGGCCCACGAAATCAGCCACGTGACGCAACGGCATCACGCGCGCCAGGCGCAGCGCAGCGTGTTGCCCGGCCTGCTGACCTTACCCGGTCAGGTCGTCGGCGCCGTTGTCAGCGAAGACATTGGCGAAAGAATCAATGCGCCGATAACCCAGGCCGGCAAGGTCTACCTCGCGTCATTCAGCCGCACGCAGGAAACTGAAGCAGACACCATTGGCATGCAGCTCGCCGCGCGCGCCGGGTACGACCCGAATGCACTCGGCAGTTCGCTGGACAACCTGGAGCGGACTGTCACGGTGCTGGCAGGCGAACAACGTCGGGCGACTTTCTTTGATACACACCCGACGACGCCGGATCGGGTCGCGAATATCGAAAAGCAGGGTCGTAGCCTGCAGTGGAGCCCGGTCACGCCATTTGCTGCAGATCAGGCGGCGTTTTTCAAACGCATCGATGGCCTGTACTGGGGCCCCGACAACCCGCTGCAGGGTGTGTTCCAGGATCAGAAATTCCTGCAGCCGGATATGGGTTTCACGGTCACCTTCCCGGATGGCTGGCAGACCGTAAACACGCCAAATTTTGTCGGCGCCTTCGAGCCGAATCAACAGGCGCTGATGGTCCTGGGGGGCGCCGGACAATTGGCGCCGCCGGAAGCCTATGCCCGAGCCTTTGCGGATGAGGTCGAGCGAGAAACCGGCATTGTGCCGGACGAAATTGCGCCCGCCGAGCTGGGGGAGTGGCCGGCGCATTTCGTGCGCATCCGCGACACCTCCGGCGAAGCGCCGGCGAGTATTTACTACGTGTGGATCCGGAGCGACCGCACGATGTTCCAGATCATCGCCGCGGGGCTCGACAGCTATACGGAAACCATGCGCCAGGCGGCACTCAGTCTGCGCAATATGACGCAGGAAGAGCGGGAATCGATCATGGCCTACCGCGTACGCATCGCTACGGCCGAAGCCGGCGAATCCATCGCCGATTTGTCCGGCCGCACTGGCAACCTCTGGAATGAGCCGCTGACCGAGGCCACCAATGGCCGGACCAGCGGCGCCGCCCTGGAAGACGGCGAGCTGATCAAGATCCTGCGGGCCGAGCGTTACGAGTAGATTCGCTATTCATTTACCAGGAAATCGTCGAACGGCTACTCAGCCCGGCGGAGTAACCGACTCCTCCCGCAGCTTTTCGAGATTCGCCACGTTATCGCGCATCACGTTCAGGTAATCGCCTTCGTCCGGGCGGTTGTTAGCGGTGCGAAATACCAGGCTGCGCACGCCCTCTGCCTCCAGCAGATCCACCGTCATCTGCAGCAGATAATCTTCCCAGAGCATAATCTTGGCCGGATGTTCCGCGAGTATCTCGCGCAGCTCGGCAATGTCCGCATCACCGGGGACCTGGTCAGGCTCCCAGTGCACCGAGCGAGCATTCAGCAGGTAGCGCCGTTCCAGATACTGATAGACCGGATGCGAAAACAGCAGCGGTTCATCACCGAACTGTGAAAGCAACTCTTTCAGTTGCGCATCGAGTTTCTTCAGATCGCGCTCAAGCACTGTGTAGTGCGCATTCACGTCCTCCGTGAGTTCCGGGAAAGTGACCACGAACGCATCGCGTATTGCAGAGGCCTGCGCGATCGCCATGGTCGGATCGAGCCAGGTCGTAAACGCCCAGTCGCCATGACTGTGGTAACCATCCGGCCCATGGCTATGCGTGGCCTCATCCTCGTCTCGTATCAGGCGCACGCGCACCTGTCGCGTCGTATCGATCAACCGTTTGTTCGGTAGCGTCGCTTCCTCGACCCAGCCGGCATAGCCCGCGCCATTTAGCAGAATCAGAGCCGCATTCTGAAATTCGATGATCTGGTCGGGCGTCGGCTGCCAATAGGCCGGATCTTCGTCAGCCGGTGCCGGGAACTCCACCCGGATTGCATCGCCGCCCAGACGTTCCGCCATCCAGGCCAGCGGGTAGTTAACAGCGTAGACCACGGGGCGCGGGTCTACAGGCGCCTGCGGCGCCGAATCGCCTGCATTGTCCTCGTTCTGACCACATGCGGTCAGGCCAATCGCAATCGCGACCGGTAGCCGCAACTTTCTCATGACGATTTCTCACACAGGTACGACCCTTGATAGTAATTCCAAGGGCCAAGCAGCGGGATAAGGATTGTCCGAATGCTCTAAACTCCGCTATCCATCGCAACCTATTTCAGGGCCAAGGAAATCGTGGCGAACAGTAAAGCCAATAACGAGGAATTCTGGAACGAACAGGGCGGCCAGGCCTGGGTGGCAAATATCGAAACCACCGAGAAGCTGCTCGGTCCGCTCAATCAGCGTCTGATGACGCAGGCTGCCGCCAGGCCGGGCGAGACTGTGCTGGATGTCGGCTGTGGCGGCGGGCGTACCACGCTGGAGCTGGCCGCAGCCGTCGGCGATGCTGGCCAAGTGTTGGGAGTTGATGTGTCAGTACCGATCCTCGCGGTCGCGCGCGAACGGGCACAGTCAATTAGCAATGTTGGATTTGAGCTGGCCGATGCAGCTGGTGCTGATCTGGGCAGCAATCGTTTCGACCTGCTGTTCTCGCGCTTCGGCGTGATGTTTTTTGATGAACCTGTAACGGCTTTCGCGAATCTGCATGCCAGCCTGAAACCGGATGGTCGGCTCGTTTTCATGTGCTGGCGCGCGCCGGACGACAATCCCTGGATGACAGCAACTGCGGCGGCAGCCTTTGAAATCCTGCCCCCGCCGGAGCCGCCGGATCCCTTGGCGCCGGGTCCCTTCGCGTTTGCCGATGCGGTACGGACGACAAGCATCCTCGAGGAAGCCGGGTTCAGGAACGTTCAACACGAATTGGTGGACGAGCAAATGCGGTTACCCGACGTCGAGACTGCGCTCACTTATCTCAGCGAAATGGGCCCCGTTGGCGGACTGCTGCGGGAAAACGATGACCCCGACATCGCCGCGCGCGTGCTCGATGCCGTGCGTGGCGTGCTGCGAGCACATGACACCAATGACGGCGTGCGCATGCGCTGCGGCGCGTGGATCGTGACTGCTACTGCCACATGACCGAAAAACCCTGGCCATCGCCACGGGTTGCGTGGTATGCCGTCGGCGTCCTGACGGTCGCGTATGTTTTTTCTTTCATCGACCGGACCATCATCGCGCTACTGGTCGAGCCGATCAAAGCAGACCTGGGCCTTTCAGATACGCAGATTGGCATCCTGCATGGCTTTGCGTTCGTCATCTTCTACACACTGGTGGGTTTGCCGATTGGCTGGCTGGCCGATCGCAAACGACGCAATCTCATCATCGCGGCCGGCATTTTCGTCTGGAGCCTGATGACCGCGGCCTGCGGCCTGGCACGGAACTTCTGGCAACTGTTCGCCGCGCGTGTCGGTGTTGGTGTTGGCGAAGCCGCGCTTTCACCGCCGGCCTATTCCATGATCGCCGACTATTTCCCGCCCGAACGTCTCGGCCGCGCGTTGGGCGTCTACAGTTCCGGTATTTTTCTCGGCGTCGGCGCAGCCTTTATCGTCGGCGGCGCGGTAGTGCAGTTTTTCAGCGGGGCACCGCCCGTCGAATTGCCGATCGTTGGCTCGGTCAAACCCTGGCAGCTCGCCTTCGTGGCCGTCGGCTTACCGGGTGTGCTGGTTGCGCTGCTGATGCTAACGGTCAGGGAACCTGACCGCCGCGGCCGCGGTGCTGCGACCGACGATGCACCGAGCGTGCGGGCGCTGTTCGGGTTCATGAAGTCACGACGCGCCGCCTTGCTGGCACACTTTTTCGGCTTCGCGTTTATCGGCCTGCCGGTGCAGGCGATGTTTGCGTGGACGCCAACCTACCTGATTCGCGTGTTCGACTTCAGTCCCGGCCAGGCTGGCCTGGCCATGGGACTGGTCGCGCTGATCTGCGGCGCGAGCGGCATGGTCTGCGGTGGCTGGCTGACCGACTGGTTCCGGTCGCGCGGGCAACTCGATGGACCCTTGCGGACCGGCCTCGTGACAGCCGTTTGCGCCGTGCCCTTTGCGGCGACTGCCACACTGGCCGGCTCCTGGCAGCTCGCGATCGTGATGCTGGCGTTCCTGGTCTTCTTTTGCACCTGCTCCGTCGGAGCAGCCCCGGCGGGCCTACAACTGGTTACGCCGAATCGATTTCGCGCGCAGGCTTCAGCCGTTTACATGCTGGTGCTGAACATGATCGCGTCCGGCGCCGGCCCGGCATTGACCGCCCTGGCCACCGACTACGTCTTCATGGATACGGCGGCGGTCGGCAAGTCACTCGCACTGGTCAGTGGTTGCTCGGCGCCGATTGCGGTGCTGATATTCGCTGTCGGTTTGCGGTCGTTCGGGAGGGCGGTAGAGGAAATGACTACCGGCTGAGTGTCGCGCGCGCCCGGCTAACGACATAAGCGTGAATCGCGCGGCTGTCTTCAGCTGAGATCGCGTCGCGATAAGCGGCCATGCCCAGCGCGTGGCGCTCGCCATCGAGCACGATCGCATCCCAGCGCTCGTGCACCGCCTTGGTCGAGTAACGCAGATCCGGATTCACGCCGCCTGATACTGCGCCATCACCATGGCACATGTTGCAGCGGTCGTAGTAGACCAGCTTGCCGCGTGCGACCAGTTCCGGCGCAGTGTCGATGTCGGGCAGTTCCGGCATCGGCCGCTCCGGCGGATCTTCGGGGGGCGGCAATGCGGTCGTGCCGCCGAGCTTGAATGCCAGCACACGGCTGCGATTGACCATGTCCATACTCGCAATGGCTTCACCACCAATCAGCGCGATGATGCTGCCCCAGCCGGCTGATACCGCGACGTATTGCTCGCCGTCGATTTCATAACTGACGGGGCCGGCGAACACGCCGGTCTGCGCATCAAAGGACCAAAGTTGTTCACCGGTATCCGCGCTATAGGCGAGAAACTCCCCGGTCGGCATGCCCTGGAACACCAGGTTACCGGCAGTACTCAGCACACCGCCGCCCCAGGGAAGCGGCCGATCCACGGTCCAGGCGGCCTGCTGGGTGCGCGGATCCCACGCGAGCAACTTGCCGTTCACGACGCTGGCAGACGCTTTAAGCTCTTCCGGATCTTCCGGCGCCGCAGACATGGCCCATTCCAGCCCGGTATTCCAGAAGCCCGGCGTGAATTCGTACTCGTCGTCATAGGCATACACGTGCGGTAGCTGCTGCGCCGGGATGTAGACCAGCCCGGTCAGCGGGCTGTAGCTCATCGGTTGCCAGTTATGCGCACCGGCCGGCCCGGGAATCGTAAAGCGCGGCTCTTCGTACCAGATATCGTCAGCCATGATCGGCCGCCCGGTGGCCATGTCGATGCCGGTGGCCCAGTTGATCTGGACGAAGTTCTCCGCGGACAGCAATTCACCGGTTGCACGATCGAGCACATAGAAGAAACCGTTCTTCGGCGCCTGCATCAGCACCTGGCGGGTCGCGCCATCGATCTCGATGTCGGCCAGGATCATGTGCTGGGTCGCGGTGTAATCCCAGGCATCGCCGGGGGTGGTCTGGTAATGCCACACGTACTCACCGGTATCGGGACGCAGCGCGACGATGGAGGACAGGAACAGGTTATCGCCGCCCTCGGTGCTGCGCGCCCGGCGCGACCACGGCGCACCGTTACCAACCCCTATATATACGAGGTCCAGTTCCGGGTCATACGCCATCGAATCCCAGACCGTGCCGCCGCCGCCGACGGTCCACCATTCACCGCCCTTCCAGGTTTCAGCCGCCATCTCCATCGCGGGTGATTCAAACGGTTCGGCCGGGTTGCCCGGCACCGTGTAGAACCGCCAGGCCTGTTCGCCGGTGTCCGCGTCGTAAGCCGTGACATAGCCTCGCACGCCGAACTCCGACCCGCCGTTGCCGATCAGCACCTTGCCTTTCACGATCCGCGGCGCGCCGGTGATCGCGTAGGTTTCACCCGGCTGGATTGTCGACACTTTCCACGCGACTTTGCCGGTGATCCGGTCCAGTGCAACCAGGTAACTATCCAGCGTGCCGACGTACACCTTGTCGCCCCACAAGGCGACCCCGCGATTCACCGCGTCACAACAAAGATGCTGCAGCTTCGCGCGCGGCACCTGCGGATCATGTTTCCACAGCAGTCCACCAGTGGCTGCGTCGATCGCATACACCACGCTCCAGGAACCGGTGGTGTACATCACGCCGTCGGCGATCAGTGGCGTGGCCTCGACGCCGCGGTCGAAGTCCAGGTCGACGAACCACGCGAGGCCGAGCTCGGCCACGTTCTGGTCGGTAATCCGCTCCAGTGGACTGAAGCGTTGTTCGTCGTAGGTGCGGCCGTGGGTTAACCACTCACCGGGTTTGTTATCTGCAGCCTTTATGCGCGCTCCCGTGACGGCGGTGCGCGCTTCAGCCGGCGGCGCTTCGTTTACCCGTGCGCCGCTATCGCGCGCGCTTTCGGGTTGTCCGCATCCGGAGATCAGCGTCACGGCGACACTGATACTGGCTGCGAGCCATCGATTCGAACTCATGCTGTCTTCCTCTGCGACCGTTTATTCTCGCTCGCCTTGTATCCTGCCGTCTAAGGATACCGCGCATCGGGTTGCTGTACGGCGGGCGGGAAAGACTGGTGCTAGTTATCCGCCGCCGTGAGCCGCGTGGCCGGACCGCCGCAGGTCCGCTACCGCCACCAGCACCTCGTCCGGACTCCAGCGGGCGGCCTGCACGCCACCGAATTACATCGACAACTCGTCGAATTCCCGGAGTTCGAAATCATCCATCGGTGGCACGGGCAGACCCTGTTCATACGCAATGTTCCTCGTTGCCGCGTACGGCTCAACGTGCAAACGGGGATGCGCGACTGCGGCCTCGAGCGTCTCGCCAAACACAATGTGATGCCACAGCGATTGCGCAATGGCGGTGGTGATACGCCCCGCGCCGGGCGAACCGATGGCGAGCACCGCGCCGTCGTCGCTGCGGGCCACGGCCGGCGCCATGTTGGAAAGCAGCCGGGTGCCCGGTGCAACCTGTGCCAAACCCTGAGGATGCAGGTCCACCTCACCCAGGGAATTGTTGAGCAGGATGCCGGTACCGGACGCAATCGCACCGGAGCCGTAACCTGCCGACGCCGTCAATGAACACGCCAGGCCATCACTGTCGACGCCGGAGATATGAATCGTCGATGGCGACGAGAGTATTTGTAACGGCTCCCCCAGCCGCGCCAGCGATAGCAGACGATTGACTTCCGCGGTGATTTCTTCGCCGGCCCCGTCCAGGGTTTCGGCGCGGTACTTGAAAACCGCACGCTGGGACTCGGCCAGCCACCGCATCGTCTCCGCGTTGACATCACATTGCGGACAGGCGCTGAGTAAATGCAGCAGCGCCGCCAGGCAGGGTCCGCCTACCGATGGCGGTGGACAAGTGGCAATGCGCCAGCCGTGGAAGTCGAGCGTAATCGGTTTGCGAGTCTGAGCTCGATAGGCTGCCAGATCGGCTTCGCTGAGCAGACCGTCGGCGTCCTGCACGCCGGCCGCCAGGCGCCGCCCGAGGGCACCGCGGTACAGGATTTCCGTGCCGTCCGCCGCGATCTCTTTGAGGCTCGTCGCCAGCTCGGGCATTGCGACGACATCGCCGGCGACTAACGGACTGCCATCAGCATGATGAAACAGGCGGTAGCTCTCCTCTAACCAACTGTAAATGGCTTCGTGGGTATAGCCGAGGTACTCCGCGGCGCCACCGGACAACGGGAATCCGCTCTCCGCATAACGAATCGCCGGTTGCACGAGATGTTCCCACGGCAGTTTGCCGAAACGCCGAGACGCTTCATCCAGTGCCGCAAAGGCGCCCGGTGTGGCCACGGAGCCAAAGCCGATGCCCTGATGCGTCTCACCCTTGTAATCGAAGGCGACATCCCACATCGATCGGCCCAAGCGTTCGGACGGTTGCCCGCGCCCCGGCATCTCCGGGAGACCGTCAATGACGACCGGATCCCCATCCGCGGGCCAGACTGTCAGCAGCGCGCCTCCGCCCGGACTGACGATGCCGATGTCCGTGCACATGGACACCAGCGCGGCGCCCAGCACCGCGTCCACCGCGTTGCCACCCGCATCGGCGAGGGCCGCGCCGGCCTCGGCGGAGATCTTTGAGCTTGCGGCTAGGGCAACTTTAGGCATTGAGCGTTTCGACCCGACCGGCCAGCCCGAATTGTAAGCCTCAGGCCGAATTCTGGTCGCGTTACAATCGCAGCTAACTCCAGCGAGCCGCCGTATGACTGCAGCCGCCCTGACCTGCGACCAGAACAACAATAACGCCCTGGCCATCACGCTGTCGGGTAATTGGTTATTGGGCGAAGATTTGCCCGGAC
>JASJBD010000086.1 GCA_030066665.1 Gammaproteobacteria bacterium | reverse complement strand
GGTCAGCTCTGTCGCGACTCCATTGGGCAATATCGACGTCAAGAAAGTCGACCTGGAGCAGTACCGCATGAAGGCCTTCATGAAGGTGAGCTTCTAGCGGTCGGGAAACCGGCTCCGGCAGAGCACCGGGGCGGCGGGCTGAAGTCCGTCGCCCCGTTTATTATTCGGGACATGCGCAAGCTTCTAATCGGACTGCTGATCATCGGCCACGCGCCGCTCTCCGCCGGGGGCGTCGACCTGGTGGATTTCGAGGAAGACGACTACGGCGCCGGCGAGATTCTGTACCCGAATCGCAACGACATGCAGCCGGGAGACCTGGATCTGCTGGCTTTTGGCGCCGAAAACGTCGCAGACGGCACCTGGTTCACGGCCAGCTTTCGTAAGCCGATCCGCTCCCCTGAAGGCCTGATGACCGAAGTGGGGCAGGTATCGCTCGCGAGTCTGGCCCGGAATGACTTCTATACTTTCAATATCGATGTCTATATCGATACAGACATGAAGCCCGGCAGCGGTCGCACGGACGGCCTGCCCGGACGCAGGATTGCCGTCGACCGGGCCACGGCCTGGGAGAAGACCGTGTTGCTGACACCCCGACCGTCGGTCGCGCGCAATCTGCTGAAACAACACGTCCAGCGCCTGGAGGAACGCGCTGTCCGTGCGGAACAGGGCCGCATCAGCAGTGATGACAGCAAAGCCATATCGGCCGGCGTCGATGCCCGACTGGACGAGCACTATTTCATGCCGGAGAAAGTGAAGGTCCGGGGTCGCGACATTCGGTTTTTCGTGCCGAAGGATTTTCTGGGCGGGCCGGCCAGCGACGATTGGGCCTACACGGTGGTTGTCACGGGGGCCGCTTTGGAACAAACCGCCCTGCTGGGGGTTTCGCCCGAAAAATTCAACCTGATGAACATGCCGGTAAAGCCGGGCATCAACTTCGATGCGTTTGGCATCAGAGGGCGCGGCGATCCGGAACAACCGCCGGTGGTCGATTATCTGAGCCACAAGGGCGGCTGGCAGGAAGCACGGCTGGCCGACTACAACCTCGCCAGGAACCGTTATGCGAGCCTCGTCGGCATCGTGCCCAGCGGACGCAAACTCGACGTCAAAATGACGACGGCACCGGATCCACCGGCAGCAGCGGATCGGAAACCCGCAACGGCGGGACGTCAGCCGGGCGTCACGACCGGCCCGGCGACACCGCCGATTCCTACTGGAAACAGCCTGGCGGATCGACTGCGTGCAATCCGCGAACTCAGGGACCAGGGTGTACTGACTGAAGAGGAGTATCAGCAAATCCGGCGGCGCATCGTGTCCGAGTACTGATAGGAGTCAGCCATGTTTTTCAGATTCACTGCCGCAGTGATTGCGGTGCTGGGCTTTAGCGTTTCGTCGGCGCCCGCGATCGCCGAGGAAACTGCCGGCGACTGGAAAGATGGCTGCGCCGCCTACATCGGTATGCTCCGCGAAGGCAGCAACGCCGATGACGTGCAGATCACCTGGTGCGTTGCAACCAGTCTCGGTGTCAGCCAGGGCCTTGCAACCGGTAGCCAGATCGGCGCGGTCAGCATGGCGTCGGCGCTGGTGGTCAATTACGACCTCGATCAGCAGGAGGTCTTTGCGATGTTCAGCGAGCGCAACCCGGCCAGTCTGCTCCAGATCTGCATGCCACGGGACACCGGCGCGCGCGCGAAGATCGAGGCCGTCTATGACTACCTCGAGGCGAACCCGGCACAGTTGGAGCAGCCTATTGCAGCAGCCTTCTTCGAGGGCCTGCAGGCGCGCTGGCCCTGCACACCGCCCCCGTAGAACGCTTATCGGCCGGCATCATGGACCAGCACTGACGAGAACGCGGACGGTCCGTGGCGCAACGTTGCCCATGAGCAGGCCTCCGTTGACCTGAAACTCGCCACCAGCGCCGGTCAGTGCATCCAGCGCCAAGCCATCGCTCAACACGCCGTCAACGGGCAGGCCACCGCCCGGCAGCATTACCAGATCGATTGCAGTATCGCTATTGTTGAGCAGCGCGAGCAAGCTCGTCTCCCCAGTTAGCTCGCGCGCAAAGGCCAACACATTCGAGGCATCGCCGACACGGCTGACCGTGAGCAATGGCGCTGCCGCATTGGCGGAATCTATTTCCCAGCGATAGCAACCAGTCTCGGCAATGCTGATGTCGGCATTACCCTCCGCGCCACCCGCCACCGGGCCGATGAGCTGTGGAAAATCGAGCAGGGTCGGGGCGCCGCTGACGCCAAGTTCGACCGACCAGCCGGCGTCAGCAATCTTGTATTCGTGCGCCGCGGCTGACATTTCCACCTCGGCGGCATAGAACCGGTCATCGAGGTTTACGAGATTATTGCCGCCGGGATTGGCGGCCCAGCCATTGAACGAACCGCGCACGAACAATTCCACGCCGAAGGCTGCGGTTGAATCCCGGCCGGCGTCGGCAACAGCGCAGTCGCTTGTACCATTCGGCCACAGTGTGCGCTGCGTACCACGGCGCAACGCCGGATAGGCACTGCGCATCGCGGCGAGCTCGCCGAGCAGCTCGTCAATATCGGAGTTCGCCAGCGCGGTGAAATCCATGTCCTCCCGGTTCGATTGACCCAGCGGCAGTGCGTACGGGTCGCCCTCCCCGGTCATGCCGATCTCGGTGCCGTAATACACGACCGGGATACCTCGGGCCGCGAACATGAAAGTCAGCGCCGCGCGCAGCCTTACCAGCGCACCGTCACGATCCGTCCCGGAGCCAACAGCCTCGCTGACGAACCGCCGAATGTCATGATTGTCGACGAACAGGCTCAGGCGCGTCGGATCGTCGTAGTTGACGTCCTGCGCAAAAACGCTGGTCAGGGTCGCGACACTGCCGCCGCGCGCGATCGCGTCGCGCATCGCGAACTGCAGGGGAAAGTCCAGAACGGATGGGGAACCGAGATCATCGAGATAGCGCGCCAGTTTCATCACGCTCCCGTCGAATACTTCGCCGACGGTCCACACTCTGGACGGGTCACCCGCGCCGCCGCGCGCGAAGAACTCCTGCCAGAAATCGTCCGGGACGTGTTTCATCGTGTCCATGCGGAAACCGGTCATGCCAACCTGTTCGCGCAGGAAACGAATCGTGCTGAACAGGAATGCACGGGCATCCGGCTCGCTCTGGATGAAATCCGGCAGCCCGAACAGGCACTGCGTGACTTCATCATTCCCGCATTCCGCCCCGGTACGGAACCAGTCCGGCTCGCTGTTGACAAGTTCAGCGCCCGGCCCGGCATGATTCAGCACGACGTCAATCAGAATCTCGATGTCGTTCTGCCGCGCCGTATCCACCAGTGCCCGCAACTCGTCGAGCGCGCCGAAATGCGGCTCGATCCGAAAGAAATCCTCGGCGACGTAGCCGTGGTAACTCGCGAAGATCTGATTGGCGTTGGGTCCGCCGCCATTGCCGCTCGGTGGGACCTGAAGTACCACCGGGGAGACCCAGATCGCGGTGAAGCCCATCCGCTGGAAGTAACCTTCCTCGATCTTCTGTCTGATACCCGCAAAGTCGCCGCCATGCCAGCCGACCGGATTCGTTCTGTCGGCAGCATCGCCAATGCGGCTCAGGTCGCCATTGTCATTGCTCGGGTCGCCGTTGGCGAAGCGGTCGGTCATTGCCCAGTAGATGACTTCGTCGCGAAAATCAATCGCGGGCATAGCCGGCGCGACGACCACGACGACAGTTTCACGTACGCTCAGCGGCGGCGAACCGGCGTCTTCGATTTCAATGACAACGGTGTGATCGCCGACGTCCGGCCCGGCCGGTGTGCCTCTTAGAGTTGCGTCGCCGTTTGGATCGAATTGCAGCGATAACCAGGCTGGCGACTCGGCCAGGCGGATAGTTAACGCATCGCCATCCGGGTCGGTTACATCGATCGTCGCGGCATACGGCTGACCGGCCTCGGCCTGCGACGCGATTGCGGACTGAATCACCGGGGCCTGATTGCCGACCGGCGGTGCGGTCCCCGGAGCCGAACCACCACCGCCGCCACAGCCTGTCAACGATAACGCGGCGACCAATGCTACTGTTATTTGATAGTGTCGACGGAATGCCATCGTTAGCAAGGTTCCCGGATGAGCCGCAGCGGGTCAAATGCCAAGCCGTGCAGATTTTGGTGAAAACGCGCGGCGCCGGCGAGGATCCGCGCAGGTTGTACCGCCTGATGTAGTGATACGAACGGCGCAGTAGATGACAGCGCTGTCAGCGTTGCATATAATACGCTGGTGAAGAATTCTCGCAATAACAGCCTCGCGACACAGACCACAAATATGAACTCCGACGTTTCCCAGGCAGGTGACGTGTCGGGTGCCTTCGTGGATCTGGATGGCGAACGCTACTACATGATCCGCAACGTGGATCGAATGGCACCGTTCTTTATCAGCGTCATTTCCGACGTCGATCACTGGTTGTTTGCATCCTCCAACGGCGGCTTGACTGCTGGTCGCGTTTCTCCCGACACGGCGCTGTTCCCGTATGTCACCGTCGACAAGATTCATGACAGCATCACGCACACCGGGTGCACAACAATCGTGCGGGTCGCTACCCAGCGTCTGCCGAGAGTCTGGGAGCCCATGAGCAGCGAACGTGAGAGCCGCTTCCTTGTCAGTCGCAACCTGTACAAAAACGCCCTGGGCAACAAACTCTGCTTCGAGGAGATCAATCGCGATTTACGGCTAGCGTTTCGCTACACCTGGGCGACCAGCGATTCTTATGGTTTCGTGCGGCGTTGCGAGCTGCGAAACCTGGCCGACAGGACGGTGCGCCTGGACCTGGTGGACGGCTTCCGGAACATCCTGCCGGCCGGCACTCCCCGGATCGCCCAGACCAACACCAGCAACCTCGTCAATGCCTACAAGTGGGCGGAGCTCGACGCGGATACCGGCCTCGGTGTGCACACGCTCTACGCCGGGATTACCGATCGCGCCGAGCCCGCTGAGTCGTTGCGCGCAACGACTGTATTCAGCCTGGGCCTGCGGGCGCCCAGGTTCCTGTTATCGACAGAGCAGCTGGCAGACTTCCGCGCGGGTCTGGACGTGGAGCAAGAACTCCATCGCCGCGGTATCCGCGGGGCGTACCTGGTAAACCAGGCGCTGGAGTTACCGCCCGGAGCCGTACAGCGCTGGCAACTCGTCGCAAACACTGAGCAGAGCCAGGCCGACGTCGTCGCCTTGCGCAGGCAATTGCACGACCCGACCACGGTCACCGAAGCCATCGACAGCTCGATCGCAACGGGTTCTGACGCGTTGGCGCGAATCATGGGCCGCGGCGATGCGTATCAGGCTGCCGCAGACGAGAGTGTCAGCGCACATCACTATGCCAATGTGATGTTCAACGTTCTGCGCGGCGGCATATTCGACGAGCAATACACAGTTTCCAAGCGCGATTTCCACAGCACGATTGAGCATTTCAACCGGGATGTGTACCAGCGCAACCAGGGCCTGCTGCAAGGCCTTAATGACACTGTCAGCATTGCGGACCTCCGGTCGCTAATCAGTGACCACGACGATTCGCAACTGTTGCGTCTGGCTTACGAGTATTTGCCTATCACCTTTGGCCGGCGTCACGGGGACCCGAGTCGCCCGTGGAATGAATTTGCCATCAAGCTCAAAGACGAACGCGGCAACAGGCTGCTGTCCTACCAGGGCAACTGGCGTGACATTTTCCAGAATTGGGAGGCCTTGCTGGTCAGCTACCCGGAATTCGCCGAGAGCGTCATTGCCAAATTCTTGAATGCATCCACGATGGATGGCTACAACCCCTATCGCATTACCAAGGAAGGCATCGACTGGGAGGTCGAGGAACCGGACAACCCGTGGAGTTACATCGGCTACTGGGGCGATCATCAGATCATCTATCTGCTGAAGCTGCTGGAACTGTCCCGGGACTTCCAGCCGCAACGGTTGCACCGCCTGTTGCGACAGCCCGTTTTCTGTTATGCGAATGTGCCCTATCGAATCACCTCGTTCGAAGCGCAACTGGAAAACCCCAAGAGCACCGTCACGTTCGACGAGGCGCTGGAAAAAAAGATCGAAAAGCGGGTCGAGGCGATGGGCGCCGACGGCAAACTCGTGTTACGCGCGGACAGCGATGAGGTCTACCAGGTCAATTTGCTGGAAAAATTGCTGGTCCCCCTGCTGTGCAAACTGGGCAATCTTGTTATCGACGGCGGCATCTGGCTGATTACGCAACGCCCGGAGTGGAACGATGCCAACAACGCCATCGTCGGTCACGGCCTGTCGATGGTGACGGCGTGCTACATGCGCCGCTATGTCCGCTTCCTGCAGGTGCTGCTGGCCGAGGAAGCCGCGCCGTTCCCAGTTTCCGGCGAAGTGGCGCAGTGGTTTACGGATACCGCCGCTGCACTGCGCAAGGTTCGACCCCTCCTCGGCGATCAACCGATCAGGGAGCAGCAGCGTTTCGAAGCCCTTGTGGAAGTCGGTCAGGCGGCCGGCCGCTACCGGCAAGCTGTGTATGCGCAGGATGGGTTTTCCGGTGACGCGGTCGAACTACCGGCTGAGGAAATCAAGGCGATGCTAAGCGATGCCCTGGCCGCGATCGACCAGACCATCGCCACCAACCAGCGCAGCGATGGTTTGTACCACGCCTACAACTTGCTGGATCGCCGTGACGGGGCCGTAGCAATCGAGCGGCTTTATCCGATGCTGGAGGGCCAGGTCGCGGCTCTGAGTGCCGGTGCTATGGACCCGGATTCCGCCGTCCGCGTAATCGAGGCCCTGTTCGACAGTGACCTGTACCGGCGTGACCAGCACAGTTTCATGCTCTACCCGGACCGCGAGTTGCCCGGGTTTCTCGCCAAAAATCGCATCCCGGAGCAAAGCCTGGACACGTTGCCGTTGCTACAGCGCATGCTGACCAGCGGCGACGAACGCATCGTGCTCCGCGATGCGGATGGCTGTTGCCGTTTCAATGCCGATTTCAAGAATGCCGGAGATCTCGGCATGCGGATACGCGAGCTCATCCCGGAGTACGGGGATGAACTCGAAAAGATCACTGACCCCTTACGTGAACTGTATGAGACGGTGTTTCGACACAAACAGTTCACCGGGCGCTCCGGGACGATGTTCGGCTTCGAGGGCCTCGGGTGCATCTATTGGCACATGGTGTCCAAGCTGATGCTGGCCGTGCAAGAGAACTTCTTTGCGGCATCCGGGCAAGATGTCGACGAAAGCGGCAGGCGACGACTTGGTCAGCTCTACTATCAGATTCGCCGCGGCATCGGCTTCAACAAGACACCGGCTGAATATGGCGCGTTCCCGACCGACCCGTATTCCCATACGCCGCGACATGCGGGTGCCAGGCAGCCGGGCATGACCGGCCAGGTCAAGGAGGAAATCCTCTGTCGCTTCGGTGAATTGGGCGTCCGGGTGAGTTACGGTGCAGTTCGTTTTCAGCCCGATCTTTTGCGTGCAGCAGAGTTTGCTGCAGAATCCCGGCAGTTCAGATATCTGGACATCGATGACCAATGGCAGACAATCTCGGTGCCGGCTGATGCCCTGGCATTCACCTGGTGCCAGGTGCCGATCGTTTATCAGTTGGATGACAAAGCGGAGCCAGGCATCGAGATCGAGCTGCGTGACGACGACGCCTTGACTGTGCCGGAACTCGCGCTGCCAAACGAGGAAAGCCAGGCGGTGTTCGAACGCACCGGCCGCGTCCGCCGCTTGACCGTGTCCTTCGGCCGGAACAGGCTGTTTGTTGAGTGAATAGGCCGAGGAAAATTACATAAATGTCAAGCGTTTACAGAAGATATCTCTCATTGGCTGGAATTGACGCCTCGGCCCTGTCGGACGATGAATTGCGGGCGCTCGTGAGACAAATTCTCGACGCGAAGATTCACGGCATCTCCTTCAGCCCGTACCTGGAGGGCCAGGGACCCGGCACGCAGTTGAGTGACCCGCAGATTCGCGAGAGACTCACGATCATCCAGCCCTACGTGAACTGGATACGCAGCTTCTCCTGCACTGATGGTAATGAACTGATTCCGGCAATCGCCACCCAACTTGGACTCAAGACGGTAGTCGGCGTCTGGCTCGACGAGGACCTGGAACACAATGAAAAGGAATTGGCCAATGCGATCGAGGTCGCCCGTGCCGGTCATGCGAATATCCTGGCCGTCGGCAACGAAGTCCTGCTCCGCGGTGAGCTCCCGGAAGACCAGCTGATCGACTACCTCAACCGTGCCAGGCAGGCGGTGCCCGGTATCGACGTCGGCTACGTCGATGCCTATTTCCTGTTCGTCGACCACCCACGCGTCGCGGCGGCCTGCGATGTCCTGCTCGCCAACTGCTATCCATTCTGGGAAGGCTGCCCGGCCGAGTATGCCCTGCCGTACATGAAGGAAATGTACCGGCGCGCAGTGGGCGCCGCCAAGGGCAAGAAAGTGATTGTCAGCGAGACGGGTTGGCCCAATATCGGGTCGCCTACCGAGGGTGCGATCCCGTCGTTCAGAAACGCCATCAAGTATTTTGTCGATACGTACCAGTGGGCAGAAACCGATGGTGTGGAGGTCTTCTATTTCTCGTCGTTTGATGAGACGTGGAAGGTCGACGCGGAAGGCGACGTTGGGGCCTACTGGGGACTCTGGGACCAGGACGGAAGACCGAAATATGTTTGATGGTCATGCCAGTCGGGACGGCGCCCACACATTGCCGGTCGAACACGGCAATGCAATCTGCTATTCCGGCTACCGCGACGGACAGAGCCCGATCGAGGGCATTTATCCTTCCTATAACGAGGTGCGGGAGGATCTGGCCATCCTGTCCAGGAACTGGCGAGTCCTCAGGGTTTACGATTCCGGCCCGCACGCGGAGCTGGTCCTGGACGTTATTAGCAAGGAGGGCCTCGACTTCAAACTCATGCTCGGCCTGGACCTGGCAGCCGAAATGAGTAATCCACACTGCCCCTGGGGCGCCGAGTTCAGCGAAGAGACCCTCGCCGAAAACCGCGAACACAACCACGACCAGGTTGACAGGGCTATCGCTCTGGCGAACAAATATCGCAGCATTGTATTCGCCGTGTCCGTAGGCAACGAAGCCAGCGTGGAATGGACCGATCACATGGTATCCGTGGATCGGCTGATCGAACACGTCCAGACACTGCGCAGCGCGATCCAACAACCGATCACGTTCTGCGAAAATTACGTACCTTGGACGTACAAACTCGAACCGCTGGCGGCCGAGCTCGACTTCTTGTCCGTGCACACCTATCCGGCCTGGGAGTACCGCTCCATGCACGATGCGCTGGAGTACACGAAGGAGAACTACCACTCGGTCGTCGATCACTATCCGGACAAGCCGGTGATCATCACGGAGGCCGGCTGGACGACGGCATCGAACGGGCGCGGCATCGAGCCCTGGAACGCGTCCGAGGAGCTGCAGGCCCAGTACTACAGTGAATTAATGGAATGGACCACCCGTGAACACGTTCTGACATTCGTATTCGAAGCGTTCGACGAGCCCTGGAAAGGCTCTCCTGATCCGCTCGAACCGGAAAAACACTGGGGGCTGTTCAAGCTGGACCGCACGCCTAAACTAGCCATGCAAAGTCTATATGCTGATCGGCTGTCGGAAAGCACCGCACCTGTTGAATGAACGCGAAACGCAGAGCCACGATTGACGATGTCGCGCAGTTGGCCGGCGTGTCAATCAAGACCGTGTCCCGGGTCACGAACCGCGAGCCCAACGTGCGCGAGTCGACCCGGGAAAAAGTCCAGGCAGCTATCACGAAACTCAACTATCGACCGAATATTTCCGCGCGCAGTCTCGCCAGTCTCCGCTCGCACTTTATTGTGCTCGTCTACGACGATCCTAGTCCGTACGACAATCCCAGCGGGGGCTATATCCTGCGATTGCAGCAGGGCGCGCTCCGGGCTTGCAGCGCCAACAACTACGAACTGTTGATTCATCCCGGCCGCGCGCGAAAACGCGATCTCGCGCTGGAGTTGAAGTCGTTGATCGAACGGGCACGGCCCGAGGGAATCATCCTCGCCGCTCCCTTGTCCAACATTCCAAAGGTCGTGGATGCCATTTCATCGACCGGAACCCCGTTGGTCCAATTGTCTCCCGGCAAAGACAGCGCAAATCGGTATTCGATCTCAACGAATGACCGGGAAATCAGCGCCGAGATGACTCGATACCTCGCGTCGTTGGGACACCAGCGGATTGCTTTCATCACCGGGCACCGCAGCCACAAGGCAGTTGGCAACCGTTTTCTCGGTTACAAGGACGGCCTGCGGCAAAGCGGTCTCAAGTTCTTTGAGCGACTCGTTCGCGACGGTGATAATTCAATCGCATCCGGCGAAGCGGCGGCCGCCGAGCTACTGGACAGGAAGTCGCGTCCGACGGCGATTTTCGCCGCCAATGATGATATGGCTGCTGGGGTCATTCGAATCGCGGCCAGCAAAGATATTGACGTACCCGGACAACTTTCGGTCGCTGGCTGTGACGATATCTCGATTGCCCGGCATATCTTTCCGGCGCTGACGACCATCCGGCAGCCGCTTGCGACCATGACCGAGCGGGCGGCCTGTGTATTGATCGAAGATGCCGGCAACGGATCTGCGCTACACGGCTCGGAGGTTTTTCCGGCGTCCCTGCAAATTCGTGAGTCGACCGGGCCGGCCCCGGATTAATTGCCGCCGCTTCAGCGCACGAAGCGGATGCTGTCCAGATAGAGCGTCACCGGTGTGCTGCGGCCCGTGACCGACACCACAAAGCCAGTCTTGATGCTGGACCGATCGATCTTCTTCACGGGAACACGGTAACGCTTCCAGTCGCGCGTGAGAACAATGCCATCGACACTGGTCTTGCCGGAATCCGGGTATTGCACATCATTTTCGAGCAGGCCCACGCCCGCCTTTATCTGTTCCCCGCCGTATTCGCCACGGGCCCAGAATTCCAGCTTGCCTGCATCCCGAAGGTCAAAGCCCCCGTCCTGGTCACCCCAATTGTTGGCCGGATGCTGCCAGGCGACCCCGGCCCAGCCGAATTCGCCCTCGTAGCGCATCTTGATGCAGGCCTTCCCTTCATGGGGATTCTCTGCATGTTGGCCGTCGAGCGACAGCGAATCGATCATCCCCATCCAGCCGGACGGCACCCAGCGCATGCCCTCGAAACCATCCTCGTAGACAGACAGCGGGAGCCGGATTTTGCCGACTTCGCCTTTGACTAGAAGTGGCACATTGGCGGTTGCCGCATTGCCAGCTTCGTCGTAGGCGTACAAAAACAGCCGATAGGGTCCGGGATCAGCGGGCATGCGCACGCGAGCGCCCTCGGTATCACCATCGAGTATTGCGCTCTCTATGTCGCGCATGTTCGGCCGGAAGTCGCCGCCGGTGGCGAACTCGTCGGAATCCGGGCGCAGCGCCCAGCGCGCTGTCACGGGACCTTCTTCCGGATCGGCGATAACGGCCCGCACGCGCAGCTCGTCGCCCGGATCCAGGCGTGCATCACCCTCCAAAACCAGCGGTTCAACGACCGGCGCGAGGTCGGCAGGTCGCTCACCGCTCCACAGCTCCATCATGGTGTCGACCGCAGCGAGTCGCGCGCCGTCCTCCAGGAACATGCCAAACCAGGTTGCGGTGGCCTCCATTTTGTGGCCCCACAGGAAGACATATGATCCCAACGCCAGGCCCGGTGCACCTGTAACGGCCAGCTCGTAAGTGCGCCGGTAGAACGCCGCTTTCTCCGTACTAGTCAATTCCAGCGGCGCGCCCCACTCGGTCGTGGGTGATTCCCACGCGCCGGTCGGGCCGAACTCCGTGATCAGGTAAGGCTTGCTGCCACCGCCATCGACATAGCGTTGCGGCAATGAGGCGGCCCCACCGTAGGCATTGATGCCGTGAATGTCGATGTCGGGAGCAAATTGGTTAATGCTCTCTATGCGGCCACCGCCAATTTCAGCCGTGACGGTCATGGTCGGGTGGTTCGGATCGATCTCCTTGATCATCGCGGCAATGTCATTGACCGCGGACCAGATCGCCGGATCATCACCGGACTCGAAACCCTCCATTTCATTGCCGACGCCCCACAGGAGCACCGCCGGGTGGTCTCTGTAACGCAACACGGTTTGCCGCGCCCGTTCGAACTGCTCCCGCACCTGTTTATCGTCATCGTAGTCGAAGCCATGGCGCTCATGACCAAGCCAGATGCCGACCGTGACGCTCAGACCCAACGCGTGCGCCTCGTCGAGTAATTCGTCGATGTCATCGGCGCCCCAGGTGCGAATGGAATTGGCCCCCGTGGCCGCCAGCTGTTGCAGGGAATCTTTGCCGCCCGCGCCTTGAATAAAGTAGGGCTCACCAGCCCGCAGTAGCAGCCAGCCCTGCTCGGTTTGTCGCAGCTCGACCGGGATCGCGTCGGCTGGTGCCAGGGCAGGCATCAGCATTCCAAGGGCAGACACCAGCAGCAGGAATCGCACAATGCTCATCATGCGTTGCAATAACCGGGCAACACCGCCTGTGTGATTAAGGGAATACGCTTACTTCGACGAAACACGTCCGGGCTGCACCGAGCCCGGTACAACGGTAGTTGAAGCCCCAACTGGTGATGACTTCCTGCGTCTCCAGCTCGATCAGGCCGGCATCCAGACCGCTGGGGTCATCCGGGATGAGCGGTTCGAAACCATTTGGATAAGACATACTTGTAAATTCCGCCGCGCGCACGAGCCGTTCGAGCACCAACTCGTTAAGCGGTACAGCAAACGCCGTATCGTCTCGGGGTTCGGGAAAAAACTCGCCGCAGCATTCGAACACAGTGACCGACCCGAAGAAATTCTCCCAGACGGACCGGTAGGCTCTCTTCGCCTGCTCCCGGATGAGCGGATCGCCGCTTGTCGTGAACAACTCGTGCAAGGCCAGCGCAGTGTTGTACTGGTTCTCGCCCGACGGGAACCGCGCCAGCGCTGTCGCCCAGAGATAAAATCGCGCTTTCGCGCCCGTCGGCCCTTCCGGAAGACTGTTGTTCAGAGCGAATTTCGTGTCCGCATCGGGATCGTTCGGATCGAATTCCTTGGTGACGGTGGCCCTGAAGGGATTCTCGAAGTCGTCAAGCACGCACTGCTCGATGTTGATACCCACGTCCGCGCAGGCGAGGTTCAACAGCGTATCCGTTGGCAACGGAATTTCATTGGCCACAACGCCATCGCTGCTGCTGGGCCCGCCGCAGCCAACGAGGCCGGCCCCGACCACCAACAAGAACCCTGCCTTCAGCACGATTCGTCCGACAAGCTTTTCATTAAGTTTTCTCATGCTCAGCATCCTTCCGAGTCCCGCAAGCCACTAGAACATGAACGTGAAATAGAGCGAGCTCAGGAATAGATAGTCATTCTCACCGTCGAGGTAAAAGTCATCGGGCGAATTCTCATCCACCGTCCAGAACAGCGTTCTGATACCGATCCTCGTGGACCAGTCTTCATGGAACAGTTCGTCCAGCAGGATTTCATAATCGAACCGGAATTGCTCCGGGAAGGTGATATTGAACTGCCGATAGAAGTCGTATGGCCCCCAGGCATCTTTCTTGAAATAACCGGAAAACACGTGTCGACCACGGATGAACTTGGCATCCATCTTGTAATAATCGCGGGAACCGCCGGTCGGATCACCGGTTGACTGGCCGCGGCCGGCCACCAGGTTCAGGATCAACCGCGAATCGAAGCCGGGAACGAACACCATGCGACTCGACACTTCCCACACATCCTCCGGCGGCAGCCCCCGGCCGAATGCCGCGTTGACTCCTTCTCGATCAAAGAAGAACTGGTAGGAATCGGTAAAGGTCGGGTATTCCGTGTAGTTCAGACCAATGTTCATCGCGAAGGGCGCATTCTCGCGCACGTCGTTGTCCCACTGGTAGAACGGCGTGGCGCCGGTCGGATCGTAGGTCAGGAACAGCTCGTAGGCGGTCGCTTCACGATTATCCAGCACGGCAAACGCATCGTCGTCGCGGTTGCGCGCATTCAGGCCTGGAAACAGGGTCCCGGTGTTCGGATCGATGAACGGGTCGATGTTGGGGTTGGCATCGACAAGATTCTCGCGGTACATGAAGCGCGGGAACAGCATGAAATTGCCCCGATTTATCATGGCCCCGGCTTCGAACACCCCTTTATTGCCGAGCGCCGAAAGCGGCAGGCGGGTACCGAACTCCTTCAGCGGGTCGCCGCCATCAGCAACCAGGCCCGCGTAATGGCCGGCCACATAAGACCGGGCAGCATCCCCCACGTCGAAACTCAGTTTCGCCTTGATGCCCAGTGTGTCTTCCCAGTCGATCTCGTCGAAAACCACGCCGCTGCCTTCGAGTCGACTGTAGGGGTCACCCACTTTCTCGGTGCTGGCCATGATGCCGCCGACCTCGAGCCTGGTGTTGTTCCGGAAGTTGATGTCCGCATACAAGGTCGTCTGCCGGGTCTGAATCTCGGTTGCCGCGGTCGCCGCCACGCCCTCGTCGCGCCGGGCCAGGTCCTCGGCGTGCATGAACGTGTAATCGACGCCGGCGAAACTGAAGTCGCCCTTCACGACCGCTTTCGGGTTGGCGCCCCAGTACAGCTCCGGGCCTACCATGACTGTGAGGCCGTTCAACATCTCGTCACCGATGAACTCGATCCCGCTCGGCGCTTTCGCATTCCAGATATCCTGGCCGGTGTCCGGGCTGGTCAAATCCGTCGTCTCGCGGATCAAGCCGAAGAAATCACCCTCGTACTTCAAGTGATAACGCGGCACGTGGTAGAAGGCATTCACGTCGAAGGCGTCGCCATCGTAGGAGGCCTCGAAGTCGTAAATCTCCACCCGCTCCCGGTCGTTTAAAACCGTGGTTCTTTGGATGCGCGGGCACGTGCTCTCAGGGTCGCAGATAAGAGGATCATCTTCGATGACGACTTCGACGGGCAGCCCGCGGCGTCCATACTGAATGATCAGCGGCTCGGTATCGGCCACATTGCCAAGGATATTGACGGTACTCCGACCTTCGATTCTCTCGGTCGGCGCGAACCCGAAGTCCAGGAACAGCATCTGGCCGTCCGAGAATTCGAGGCCTTCCTCGCCGAATTCATCGATGTCTTTCTGGGTACCCTTGACCACGAACTCCCCCTTCAGGCTGCCGCCGTTGAAGCTCACCGTCTGTCGTCTTTCCTTGCTCTCGGCCTTCAGGACGCGCACATCGCTCTTCAACGCGATGAGCTCCATATCCATGTCGTTGAAGCCCTGGTTGATGGCAACCTTCTTGTACATGTACGGATCCATAGACCAGGTCTCGGCCAGCACGTCGTAAGCCATCCGTGGCCGGGCCTCGTAAACACCGTCCGCGTTGACCTTGCCGAGGGCGGCAATACCAAACCACTCCTCGTTCATGTTGTTCTTGCCTTCCCGCCAATCGAACAGGTAAGCCTGGTTGGACCAGGACGCATTGTTGTCGTGGATGTCGAGGTTTTCGTCCTGCAGGTATTTCCACCATTCGTCACGCCACTCGAACACGAAGCCGCCGATTGAATTGCCCTCCTCGCCGTTGCCCCAGGCTTTGTTGTACATCTCCTGCCATTGCGCTTTCAGAATCATGGCCTGAGAGACCTCGTCCTCCTGCTTCGTGCGGGCGTTGTAGGCATCACTGCCAAACTCGAAAAACAGCACCGGCAGATCGAGCTTTTCGTCCACTCTGGCCCACAGATCGGTGAAACTCGGACCGCGATAGACGTTGCTGCCGAGTATGTCGAGATCGGGGACCAGCTCCGCGATCAGATCGATATACTGGATGTCACCGTTCACAAGCGTGAACGGATGATTCGGGGCGATTTCTTTACCGGCCTTGATAACTTCGTTGAACAGGCTGTACAGGAATCTTGCCTTCGCGGTGTTTTGTTCACCGACGGGCAGGTTCTCAATCTCAAAGCTCGACCAGGACAGGCCGTAGTTACTCTCGTTGCCAAAGGCGAACATCAGCACGCCTGGCGTATTCTTGTAGAGCTCGATGATCTCCAGCATGTCCCGTTTCAGAGTCTCGCGGGTCAGCGGGTCGGAGTAGTCCGTAAACTCGACCCATCTGCCGCCGACCATGTACCCGTACCGGCCCATCAGCGGGTTCACGGCCGTCATGATTCCATGTTCCCTGTAGATGTAGGTGATCCACTCCGGCGGAATCATGCTGAAACTGCGAATTGCATTGACGTTGGCTTTTTTCAGAAACTCCATCTCGTAGTCGAGGACTTTTCTGATCCGGTCGGGGGACTCGCTCCACAGGTTGTAGTTGAAGTTCTCGTTCCGCGGCGTATAGCCCCAGTTGACTCCCTTGA
>JASJBD010000013.1 GCA_030066665.1 Gammaproteobacteria bacterium | reverse complement strand
CGTCGGAAGTGGCGGTGATCTCGCTGAATGGCATTGTCTATGCGGCCTCCGTAAGGGTCGGTGGGGACCGCTTCGACGAGGCCATCGTCAATTATGTGCGTCGCAACTACGGGATTCTCATCGGCGAGGCGACCGCCGAGAAGATCAAACACGACATCGGTTCTGCCTATCCTGGGGACGAGGTCAAGGAAATCTCCGTCAAGGGGCGTAATCTGTCGGAAGGCGTGCCCCGCAGCTTCAGCCTGAACAGCAACGAGATCCTCGAGGCGCTTCAGGAGCCGCTGCAGGGTATCGTCGGCGCCGTCAAGGGCGCGCTGGAGCAGACCCCGCCGGAACTGGGCGCGGACGTCGCCGAACGCGGCATCGTGCTGACCGGCGGCGGTGCTCTGTTACGCGACCTCGACAAACTGTTGATGGAGGAAACCGGCCTGCCGGTAGTGGTGGCCGATGATCCTTTGACCTGCGTGGCTCGCGGCGGCGGCCGCGTGATTGAACTTATGGATGAGCACGGGCCGTCGATGTTCGGCCTGGATTGACCGCAGATCGGGAGGTCACGATCGTGACCCTGCCGAGCCGCCGCGCGGTCCGGATGTTCCTGGGGCATGGCGCTCGGCACGACTGACAGCAAGCAACGAGGCTATCGTGAGACCACGCCGGGTCTGCGCGCGGTTGCGATCTGTGCGCTCGCGATCGGCCTGATGGTAGCCGACAGTCGCAGCGAATTACTCGTCGATTTGCGCCGGCTGCTGGCCGCGTCCGCCTACCCGGTCCAGGTACTGATCGACTCCCCGGTCGCGTTCGGACGCTGGGTGCGTGAAAACATGGTTACCCGGCGGCAGCTGCTTGAAGAAAACCGCATGCTGCGACAGCGCGTGCTCGCGCGTGATGGCCGGTTGCAGACCATGGCATCGCTGGAACAGGAAAATGCCCGCCTGCGGGCGCTCCTCGACTCGACCGCCAAGGTCAGCGACCGGGTGCTGATTGCCGAAATCATGGCCGTGGACATGAATCCGTTCCGGCACCAGATCATCGTCAACAAAGGCAGTGACGATGACGTTTTCGTCGGCCAGGCGCTGATCGATGCCGACGGGGTCGTCGGGCAGGTTACTCGTGACCAGGTGTTTTCGGCCGAGGCGATCCTGATTACGGACGTGGAGCACGCACTGCCCGTGGAAGTACTGCGCAATCGCCAGCGCACCATCGCAGTCGGCACCGGACAACTCGATGAACTGTCGCTGCCATTCCTGCCGCGCAATGCTGACATCGTGCCGGGCGACCTGCTGGTTACGTCTGGCCTCGGCGGCACGTTCCCGGCCGGTTATCCGGTCGCAACCGTATCCGCCGTGACGAACGAAACGGGCGCGTCATTTCTGACCGTAACTGCGCAGCCCGCGGCACGTCTCAGCCGGGTGCGCGAAGTGTTGCTGATCTGGCCCGGCGAGCAAACCGCGCCAATCGTCGCAGAGCCGGCGCCGAGCGAGCGGGAACGTATCAATACGGCCGCTACCGACCAGCCGGCCAACGGAGCCATCGAATGAGCGCGCGGCACGCCACGGTCTGGCCGGTCTGGCTGGTGATGCTGACCTGCGCGGCGCTGATGTCACTGCCGCTGCCCGATGCCTTGACGCCCTTCCGTCCGCCCTGGGTCACCATGGCCGTGATTTACTGGGCGATGATGTGGCCGAAGCGCTTCGGACTCGGCAGTGCCTTCCTGGTCGGACTGGCGCTGGACGTCCTGCAGGGCGACACGCTCGGTCAGCATGGCCTGAGCCTCACGATCATCGCGTACCTGACACACCGCTTTCACCTGCAGATCCGGATCTTTCCGCTGTGGCAGCTCACCGCCACGGTGTTCGCACTGCTGGCGCTGGAAGGATTCATCCTGTTCTGGATCGACGGCGTCGCCGGCAACCCGGCGGTCGGCGTGGCACGCTGGACTCAGGTTCTGATCGGCGGTTTCCTGTGGCCCCCGGTGATGGCGATCATGGATCGCATCAGGGAACGCCTCGAGCACCGCAGCACGGCGCTGGCCTGAACTCATGGCAACCAGCATTCGCATCAAGGACCACTGGGCCGAGCAACGCATGTTCCTGCGGCGGGTGATCGTTGCCGGATTGATCGCGTTCTTCCTGGTGACGCTGGTGTTTGGCCGCCTGTTCCAGCTGCAAATCCTCGAGTACGACTACTTCTCCGCACAATCACAGGGCAACCGCATCCGGGTACAGCCGGTGCCACCGACGCGAGGCCTGATCTACGACCGCGAAGGCCGGGTGCTCGCCGAGAACGTGCCGAGCTACCAGCTCGAACTGATCCCGGAGCAGGTTCCGGATCTCGAAGCCACGCTGGCGCGCCTGGTGGAGATTGGCTTGATCGATGGCGAAGAGGTCGCGGAACTCCAAACGCTGATCGGCACGCATCGGCGCTTCGATTCCATCGCCATTCGGCAACGACTGACGGATGAAGATGTGGCGCAGTTCGCGGTGCACCGGCCCCGCTTCCCCGGCGTCGAAATTCGTGCGCGGCTGGCGCGAAATTACCCGTACGGTCCCGCTGTCGCCCACGCGGTCGGCTACGTCGGCGGCATCAGCGCGGCGGAGAAACAGGAACTGGATGAAGCCGCCTACGCCGGGACGTCGGTCATTGGCAAAACCTCGATTGAAGACGCCTATGAGAGCGGCTTGCACGGTGAAGTCGGGCACGCGGAAGTGCTGGTCAACGCGCGCGGTCGCATCATGGAGGTCTTGGGCGGCGAAGCCGCGATCCCGGGTGGGGACCTGATGCTGACGCTCGACGTCGACGCTCAGCTGGTCGCGTGGGACGCACTGGCCGGGCGCCGGGGAGCAGTGGTTGCGATCGAACCGCGGACCGGCGACGTGCTCGTGTTCGTCAGCGCGCCATCGTATGACCCGAACGCATTCAGCGCGGGTCTGACGCGGAAGGAATTTCGCGCGCTACAGACCGATCAGGACCGACCGCTGTTCAACCGGGCCTTGCGCGGCGCCTACCCACCCGGATCCACAATCAAACCGATGCTCGCGCTCGCGGCCCTGCATCACGCTGCACTGGATCCGGACGACACGATGTATTGCGGTGGCTATTACCGCCTGCCGGGCAAAAGTCATCGTTACCGCGACTGGAAGCGCGAAGGCCATGGACCGGTGGACATGCATGACGCTATCGCGCAGTCATGCGACGTCTATTTCTATGACATGGCCCGGGAGCTCGGCATCGACCGGCTGGCCGATTTCCTGCAGCGCTTCGGGCTGGGCACTACCACCGGTCTGGACCTTCGCGGCGAGAAGGCAGGCCTGGTGCCAACGCCGGCCTGGAAACGGCGCGCGTTTTCCCGGCGCGAGGACAAAGTCTGGTTCCCGGGCGAGACCGTAATTACCGGAATCGGCCAGGGTTATCTGCTGGCGACGCCGCTGCAGCTTGCGCATGCAACCGCGGTTGTTGCCGCGCGCGGCGAACGCTACCGACCGCGCCTGCTGCGGGGTCGCGTGAATCTCGATACAGGTGAAACCGAATACGGCCAGCCGGAGCGGTTGCCGCCCGTTGCCATTGACGATAACGCGCAGTGGGACCGCATCATCAGCGCCATGAACGCGGTGTTGCAGGGCGAGCGCGGCACGGCCCGAGCGGTTGGTCGCGATGCGCCGTTCACGATAGCGGGCAAGAGCGGCACGGCGCAGGTTTTTTCCGTGGGGCAGGACGAGGAATACGACTCCGAGGAAATCGAGGAACGCATGCGCGATCACGCATTGTTCATCGCGTTCGCGCCGCTGGAAGCGCCCCGCATCGCGGTGGCCGTGATCGTGGAGAACGGCGAAAGCGGCAGCCGCACCGCGGCGCCGATCGCGCGGGCCGTTCTGGAAACCTACCTGGACACGTCGTCATGAGTTCGGTCCTGACCAGCAATCGCCGGCCCGCGGACCTGACCGCCATGGCGTTGCTGCTGCGCGGTCTGCATCTCGACGGCCTGCTGCTGGCAGGGATCGGGGCCATCATGGTGGTCGGATTGCTGGCACTTTACAGCGCGGTTGGTGAAAGCGGCACCCTGGTATTTCGACAGGCCGTGCGGCTCGCGGCCGCGCTGCTGGCCATGTTGATGGTCGCCCAGATCCCGCCGGCCTGGTACCGGCGCGCGGCGCCCTGGATCTACCTCGTTGGACTGGCCCTGCTGGTGATGGTGCTGTTGACCGGCGACGTCGGCAAGGGTGCGCGACGCTGGCTCGACATCGGCTTGCGCTTCCAGCCGTCCGAGATCATGAAACTGGGTCTGCCATTGATGATTGCATGGCTGCTACACGAACGGCCGCTACCGCCAAGCTTTGGCATGATCGTTGCCAGCCTGTTGCTGATATTGATTCCGGTCGCGCTGATTGCGCTGCAACCGGATCTCGGCACCGCGATTCTGTTGACGATGACCGGCGCCGCAGCCATTTTTCTTGCCGGCATCGGCGCGCGCTACATTTTCGGCGCAATATCGCTCGCGCTGATCTCGCTGCCGGTCCTCTGGTACTGGGTCATGCACGACTACCAGAAGCAGCGGGTATTGACGCTGATCAACCCGGATAGCGACCCCCTGGGTGCGGGTTATCACATTATCCAGTCCAAGATCGCGATCGGGTCGGGTGGCCTGTTTGGCAAGGGGTGGCTCAACGGCAGCCAGGGCCAGCTGGAATTCCTGCCGGAGCGTTCCACTGACTTCATCTTCGCGGTAATCGGCGAAGAGTTCGGGCTGCTCGGCGCGCTCTCGGTGCTGTTGATCTACCTGTTGATCCTGTTCCGCGGACTGGTGATCGCCGCAACGGCGCAGGACACTTTCAGCCGCATCCTGGCAGGCACGATCAGCCTGACGTTCTTCTTCTATGTCTTTGTCAACAGCGCCATGGTGACCGGACTGATTCCCGTCGTCGGCGTACCCCTACCGCTCGTCAGCGCCGGCGGGACATCGATGGTGACCCTCTTGGCCGGTTTCGGTATTCTCATGTCAATCCAGACGCACCGGAAGCTCCTGGCTCGATGATAAGGAACATCTGCGCCCCGCGTTTCGCCAGTCTTATCCTGCTGGCGACAGCCTCCATCGCTCCCCCAGTCCTCGCCTGGGACGTCGTACGTGACGACGTCGGCAAATTCGTCGAGCAACTGGTAGCTGAGTACGATTTCGAACGCAGCTATGTCGAGTCGGTACTCGCCGGCGGCGACACGCAGCAAAAGATCCTGGACGCCATGCGGCGGCCGGCTGAGAAGACCAAAGCCTGGTACGAGTATCGGGCGATCTTCATTACCCCGAAACGGATCGAAGCGGGCGCGGCATTCCTGGCCGAACACACGGCCCGGCTGCAGCGCATTGCCGAGGAGACCGGCGTGCCGGCGGAAGTCATGGCCGCAATCGTCGGGGTGGAGACCTTCTACGGCCGTCGTACCGGCAGCTTCCGGGTGATCGATGCACTCGGCACACTGGCTTTTGACTATCCGCCGCGCAGCCGGTTTTTCCGTGGCGAGCTCGAACAGTTCTTTCTGCTGGCGCGCGAGGAAGACATCGACATCAACAATGCGCTCGGCTCCTATGCCGGCGCGATGGGACCGCCGCAATTCATTCCCAGCAGCTACCGCGCCTATGCCGTCGATGGTGACGGCGATGGCCGCCGCGACCTGCTCGGCAACTGGGACGATATTCTCGCCAGCGTCGCCAACTATTTCGTTGCGCACAAATGGCGTCCCGGCGAACCGGTCTTTTCCGCTGGCGAAGCCCTGCCCGGCGAGCAGCCGCAGTCCGACAACAAGCTGAAGTTACGGGATACGGTGGCATCACTCGAGCAGCGTGGCATCCAGTTGAACGGCGACCTGCCTCGCGACACACCGGCAGCATTGTTCGACCTCGAGGGCGAGAACGCGCGCGAGTACTGGGTCGGCTTCCACAACGCCTACGTCATCACGCGCTACAACCGCAGCGTGATGTACGCGCTGGCCGTGTTTCAGCTCAGCGAAGCACTCGGCGACGCGGCAGCGCCGATGGTCGCAACGCTGGAGCAGACGCCATGAGGCGCTCCGACCGCGTGCCGTTGCAGCGCTTCGCGTGGACCAGTGCCGCGTTCGCATTGACGACGATTCTGGCGAGCTGTGGCTCCCCCACACGCTGGGAGAGAGAATCACCGACGACTGCCCGGCCCGAACCAGCGCCAGTGGTGCGGGATCAGGGTCAGCCGCCGCGCAGCGCACGAGGCAACCCGGCGTTCTACGAGGTTTTCGGCCAGCGCTACTACGTGAAGGCGACGAGCGCCGGCTATCGCGAACGCGGCGTGGCATCGTGGTACGGCAAGAAGTTTCATGGCAAGCCGACTTCGAGCGGCGAGCCCTACAACATGCATGCGATGACCGCGGCACACAAGACGCTGCCACTGCCAACCCGCGTCCGGGTGACCAACCTGAGCAACGGCCGCAGTGTGATTGTCATGGTCAATGATCGCGGGCCGTTCGTGCATAACCGGGTCATCGATATGTCCTACGCTGCCGCGACCCGGCTGGACATGATTCGCGACGGCACCGCGCTGGTAGAAGTCGAGGCCCTGCCGTATGGCGCCAGCCAGGCCGCTGCCAAACCCGCAGTCGCAATCAGTGAGCCGGCACCGACCCCCGCCGACACGACATCGCCTGCCGCGGTGGCGACCGCAGCGAGCCAACCCGCCACCAGACCTGCCACGCCGGCGAGGACACTGTATCTCCAGGTCGGCGCCTTTGGCGAACAGGCGAACGCCTATCAGCTCAAGGAACGCCTCGAGGCCGGCGGCGTCGCGAACGTAGTGATTCACTATGATGGCGCCGAGCAACCCAGCCTGTACCGCGTGCGGCTGGGACCAATCGTCGACGTCGACGAATACGACGAACTCGTCGCACGGGTCGCCGATCTGAATATTCTGGACACGCATCTCGTAACCGCTCGAGAGATGGGGAATCTGCAATGACAGCGTTGCGCAAGTTTGGGTTGTTGTTCCTAACCGTTGGCCTGCTGGGAGTCGTCACGGCAGCGGGCGGGCAGACACCGGTGCCGGCCGCGCCACAATTGGGCGCCAAGGGGTATATCCTGCTGGATCATTACAGTGGACAGCTACTCGCCGCGAAGAACGAGCACGAACACCTGGAACCGGCGAGCATTACCAAACTGATGACCGCCTATGCAGTCTTCCGCGCGCTGCGCGAGCGGCAGATCACGCTCGAAGACAAAGTACTCATCAGTGAAAAAGCGTGGCGGACACCCGGCTCGCGCATGTTCATCGAGGTGAACACGCGAGTGAGCGTCGATGACCTGATCCAGGGCATGATCGTGCAGTCCGGCAATGACGCCAGCGTCGCGCTGGCCGAGTACATTGCCGGCACGGAGGAAATCTTCGCGCAGTTGATGAACCAGTATGCCCGCGAGCTGGGAATGCTGAACACGAACTACCGGAACAGCACCGGCCTGCCGAACGACGATCATTACACCACGGCAGCGGATATCGCGCGGCTGGCACAGGCGATCATCGAGCAATATCCAGAATACTATCGCTGGTATTCCCAACGTGAATTCTCTTACAACGGCATCACGCAGAAGAACCGCAACGCGTTGTTATGGCGCGATCCGTCGGTCGACGGCATGAAGACCGGCATGACGGATGCGGCCGGCTATTGCCTCGTGTCATCGGCACGCCGCGACGATATGCGCCTGATCGCCGTGATTCTCGGCACCAAGAGCTCGACTGCCCGAGCCAACGACTCGCAGGCGCTGCTGAACTATGGCTTCCGTTTCTACGAGACCCGGCTCCTGTACCCGGCCGGCAAACCGCTCGACGACGCCAGGGTCAGGGTCTGGAAAGGCAGTGCCGACAGCACCGACCTTGCCGTTCGCAAGGACCTCTATATCACCATACCCCGCGGCACCTACGACCAGGTCCAGGCCCAGGTGGAATTACCGACGCACGTCGTAGCACCCGTGGATGCCGAAGCGCAGCTCGGCACGCTGCGCATCAACCTCGCAGATCAGACACTGGCCGAGGCCAACCTGTTTGCAATGAACGAGGTGGCCGTGGGATCCCTGTGGCGCCAGGCGCGGGACTCCGTGCTGCTCTGGTTCGAGTAACGCAGCCGGAGAGACATGGCGGATGCCCTGCCCGTCTGTTACCTGAACGGTCAGTTTCTGCCGCTGGCCGAGGCCCGCGTTTCACCGCTGGATCGCGGGTTTCTATTCGGTGATGCAGTCTACGAAGTGATCCCGGTCTACGGCGACAGGCCGCTGCTGCTGGACGCCCACCTGCAACGCCTGGATCGCAGCCTGCGCGAGCTCGGTATTTCAAATCCGCTGCAGATCGACGCCTGGCAGGAACTGGTCCGGGACCTCATCGATCGCAACGGCGGCGGCGACGTCGGCATTTACCTGCAGGTGACGCGCGGCGCGGATACCGGGCGGGATCATCGCTTCCCGGCCGGCGTCACACCGGGCGTTTTCGGCATGGCCAGTCCGATGCCACCACCACCGGGCGGCATTGCTGCCATTACCTTGCCGGACGCCCGCTGGGGTCGCTGCGATATCAAGGCAACGGCACTGCTGGCTAACGTGCTGGCCCGCCAGCGAGCGGAGGATGCCGGCGCGCAGGAGGCGATCCTCGTCTGGGATGGCGTCGTGACCGAGGGCTCCAGCAGTTCGGTGCTGATTGTCGAGGGCGACGACATCGTTCGCCGCCCGAACGGCGAAGAAATATTGCCGGGCACGACGACAGATCTGATCGTCGACCTGGCCCGCCAGGCGGGCTTGACCTGCCGCGAGGAAATCATCTCGGTCGAGCGGCTCCGGAGCGCGGACGAGATCTGGATTACCAGCGCGATGCGCGGCATTGCGGCGATCGTGGAGCTCGATGGCAAACCGGTCGGATCGGGGAACCCGGGGCCGGTGTGGCGCCAGGTGTCCGCGATATACGAAGATTACAAGCATGGACCAGACTGAGAGTGTCTTCGAGTTTCCGTGCCGTTTTCCGATCAAGGCGATGGGCCGCGATGCCGAGGGCTTCCCCGCTCATGTCATGGACCTGGTCGGCGCCGTAGTCGGGCCGGTTCCACACGAGGACGTCGTCGTGCGCCCCAGCCGCACCGGGCGATTCCTGTCGGTGACTATTACGATTACCGCGCAGAGTCGTGAGGAACTCGATGCCGTCTACCGGAATCTCACATCCAGCAGTCGGGTGCTGTTCGCGCTCTGACAACATGACATCCCCACTCCTGACGCGGCGCCTCGGTGTCGTCGATTACGCGGCCACGCTGCAAGCGATGCAGGACTTCACGGATCGGCGTGGGCCGGGAACCCCGGATGAACTCTGGCTACTGCAACATCCACCCGTATTCACGCTTGGCCTGAACGCCGATTCAAACCATGTGCTGGCGGCCGGGGATATTCCGGTCGTGAAAGTCGATCGCGGCGGCCAGGTGACATACCACGGTCCCGGTCAATTGGTGGCCTACCTGCTGATGGATTGTCGTCGCGCCCGGATCGGCATCAAGGATCTTGTCACGCGACTCGAACTGGCCGTCATTGAAACCCTGTCCGCTTACGGCATTGCCGCCGAGGGTCGCGAGGGTGCGCCCGGTGTTTATGTCGACGAGGCGAAGATCGCGAGCCTGGGGCTGCGCATAAGAAAAGGCTCCAGTTACCATGGCCTCGCTTTAAACGTGGCTATGGACCTGGAGCCTTTTGACAGGATCAATCCGTGTGGTTACGAAGGACTGACGGTCACCCAAGTTGCCAGTTGTGGCGGGCCGGATGACCTGGAGCGAGTCAGCGACGATTTGGAGGCGTCGCTGCTCGCCCGGTTCACGGATTCCTGATTAGCCGAGGTCGACGCTTTCCGGTCGGCGCGGGTTACGGCCAACCCACTTGCCGTCTTCGAGGACAAACTGGTCAACTTCGCCGCGGCGAGTGTAGCAGTAGGTGCGCATCTGCTCACCGCTATCGCTCGACACGTTCATCCACACTTCGTAGTTGTTGCCGCGCGTCTTGATCTTGCTCAGTCGCGCGATTACGTCATTGGAGGAGCTTTCCTCTATCGCAACGCGGCAAGCCTTGATTGCATTCTCAGCGGGGGCGCCGGCCGCGGCTACGCCACTGAAGGCAATACCGGTGGCCAGGATAGCTGCTCCGAAGATACCCTTGTATTTCATGATGTTACTCCTTCGATCGTGTTCCCAAGTGGTTCGCGGCAAAGCGCTCTTTCGAACCGCTAACAACAAATTCGGCCAGCGGGTCGCAATGGATTCAGATCGCGCGGCTAGAATGCGGGCACGGTTCGAGTCCCGGGAATTCGGCATGCCGCCTCCACAGACCCACCACGCCGCCGCGGTAACGATTCGGCGTTTGCGCGACGCCGCCGACGCCGCTGCGGTGCTCGAAATCAACGCGGCTGCTTTCGGCAAAGACGCAGGACCAGCCGCAATGACGTTTCACCAACTGCGCCTTAACGCGCGCGACGTTGTCTCACTGGTCGCCGAGGCGGATGCCGGGTTAGTGGGTCACGCGTTCTTCTGTCCGGTTTCGATCGAGTGCGACACCGGTTTGATCGAGGGCATGGGTTTGGGAGAGCTGGCCGTTCGACCGGCGTGGCAAAGTCGGGGCATTGGCGGGCGCCTGACGCTCAGCGGATTCGATATCCTCCGCGAAGCAGCGTGCCCCTTTGTCGTTGTGATTGGACACGCGGAATACTACCCGCGCCTCGGCTTTGAACCGGGATCAGCGCACGGTTTGCGCTGTCAATGGGATGGCGTACCGGCCGACAATTTCATGGTGAAGATGCTCGATCCGGACCGAATGCGTGCAGTGTCCGGCGTCGCAACCTATCGCGATGTCTGACCTTTAGCCCGCAGCATACGATCCAGCAACTCCAGCCTTTCAGGCGTGCCAACGTCAGTCCACGTACCGGCAAATTTCTCACCGGTCACCCGGCCATGCTCGATGGCTCTCGTCAGCAATGGCGCCAGCGGAAAGCGCCCGGCCTCGAGGTTGTCGAACAGCCGCGGGCTGATCAGTGCGACGCCGGCGTAGGTCAGCCGCTCGCCCCCGTCGAGCAAGACGTGGCCACGATCCAGGTCGAAATCGCCATCACGGTGATGCGACGGATTGCGCACCAGCAGCAGGTGCGCGAGCACGCCCGGGGCCAGTTCGCGTTCTGGAAACTCAAACTCGCAATAGACGTCGCCATTGACCAGCCAGAACGGCGCCTCACCCAGCAACGGCAGGGCCTGTTGAATACCGCCGCCGGTCTCCAGCGCGCCGGGTGGCTCGGGGCTGTAGTGCACCTGCAAACCGAACGCGGAGCCACTGCCGACATGGGCCTGTATATGCTCGCCCAGCCACGCCAGGTTCACGACGACTTTCTCAACGCCCGACTGCGCGAGTGCCAGCAGCGGGTAATCGATCAACGCGCGACCACCGGCGCGCAACAGCGGTTTCGGTGTCGTATCGGTCAGCGGGCGCATTCGCTCGCCTCGACCCGCCGCAAGTATCATGGCCGTGCGAATCACCATGCTTTAAGCATACATCTATGTTCCAGATATAATGGCGACGCCGTTCCGATCCGGATTTTCTCTTTGCGCCCGCTGCCGCTGATTGTTTTGTTGACGCTGTTCTGCGCCTGTGCATCTGGCTCGGCAGTTGCTCAAGATGTGGCTAACGTCGCCTGGGGCGGGTGTCCTATCCAGCCCCCACCTCTACCCGTAGAAGGTCCCGGCCCTCCCGAGGGCGAGCTTGAAGTCGTCAGCGGCCGGGCCGAAGTCCAACTCGGCGGCCAGGCAGTTTTTTCCGATGACATCATCCTGCGAAGTGGCGATCGGTTCCTGTCGGCCGCGGGTGCCAGCTACGACTTTGCGGACGAGACAATTGCCGTCGACGGTGCGGTCGAGTATCGCGATCCATTGACGAAAGTCGTGGGCGAGGGCGCAAGCTTCAGCAAGCGCAATCAAAAGGCCAACATCGAGGGCGCGGAATTCCAGGTCTGGACCGTGCCGGCGCGCGGATCGGCCGATGAAATCGATGTTGTCGGCAGCGGTCAACTGACGATGCGCAACGTCACGTATACCGCCTGTCCCGACGGAAACAACGACTGGCTGGTGCGCGCGCGCAAAATCGAGGTCGACCAGACCACCGGCTATGGCACCGCCCGCGATGCCAAATTCGAGATTCGCGGCGTGCCCGTGATGTACCTGCCGTATTTCACCTACCCGATCAGCAATGAACGCAAGACGGGTTTGCTGGCGCCCGACATCGGGACCAGCAGTCGCCGGGGCATCGATATCGCCGTGCCCTGGTACTGGAACATTGCGCCCAATTACGACGCCACCTTGATACCGCGCCTGATGACGGATCGTGGCGTCCAGCTCGGCGGCGAGTTTCGCTACCTGACCAGCCGTCACGCCGGCAATGTTGCGGGCGCCTTCCTTTACGATGATGATGAGACTGGCACGGACCGGTCACTCATCGCCATCGAACACCAGTCGGCGCTGCCCTTCGGCTGGCGCGCCAGCGTCGACGCAGCCAATGTGTCCGATGAGACCTACTTCGAGGATTTCGGCCGGGGTATCGACGAGACCAGCCTGACGCACCTGCCACGCCTCGTGGATGTAGAGTTCTTCAACGGCCCCTGGGCGGCCACCGTCAGGATCGAGAATTACCAGACACTCGACGAAACCCTGCTGCCGGACCAGAAGCCCTACACGCGCATCCCGCAGGTTGCGATTCGAGGCTTCGCTCCCGACAGCTGGCTGGGTTTCGACTACGACCTCGTCGGCGATCTGACGTACTTCGATCGCAATACCGGCGTCACCGGTCTGCGCGGGCACGTCATGCCCACCATCTCACGTCCAATCGACTGGCGGATCTTCGAGCTGACCCCGACCGTCAGCCTGGAGCACACGCGCTACGACCTGTCGGGCAACGACCCCGGCACGTCCAGTAACCCGACGCGAACGGCGCCGATTGTCAGCCTCGATCTCAAGACCAGTTTCGAGCGGTTTTCGGCATCGGGCCGCTGGATCACAACGCTCGAGCCCCGGGTTCTGTACACCTACATCCCGTTTCGCAACCAGGATGAAATTCCGATATTCGATACCATCGATCCGGAACTCAACATGGTGCAGCTGTTCCGGAAAAACCGCTTCATCGGTTACGACCGGCTGGCAGACACCAACCAGGTGGCACTGGGCTTCACCACGCGCCTGATCGATTCCGGCACCGGTATCGAGTCCCTGCGCCTGACGATGGGGCAGCTGCAATATCTCAGCACGCAGGACGTGACGTTGCCGGGCGAGCTGCCGAACGACAGCAATTCATCGGACTACATTGCAGAATTCGGCGCCCGGATCGCCGGACGCTGGCAACTGGGCAGCACCTTCCAGTGGAACTCCGATGATTCAGAGACGCGCCGTGCGACCGCCAACGTGAGATATCAACGGGATAGCAAGAGCATCATTGACCTGGGGTACCAGTTCCGGCGCGATTCGCTGGAAGATGTCGTCGCCGCAGCGGGCTGGCCAATTGCCAAACACTGGAATTTTGTCGGTCGGTTCATCTACTCGCTGGCCAGCGAACAATCGCTGGAGCAGTTCGCGGCGCTGGAGTATGAAACCTGCTGCTGGGCGATTCGCGCCAACTGGCGACGCTATGTGTCGGGCCGGGGTGGTGAAAAGGACGACTCGTTTGGCGTGCAATTTATCCTGAAAGGGCTCAGTGATCCCGGCACGGCCGCGGAAAAGCTGCTGGGCTATGGTAATTTAAGCTACTGATCTGGGTTATCAACAATTCCGCAATGCATCACAGATATAGCACCTGGTTAATCGGGCTGGCCACTTACGCCCTGCTGGTCGGTCCCGGTTCGGCTTCAGCGCAGACGCGCGAGCTCAGCGAGAGCGGGCAATTGCTGGACGGCATCGCCGCGCTGGTGAATGACGGTGTTGTCCTCAAGAGCGAGCTGGAAACCGAGACCTCGCGCATCGTCGAACGACTGCGCGCCGAGGGCCAGCAGGTGCCTCCACCAGCACAACTGGTGCCGCAGGTGCTGGAGCGACTGGTCATTCAGCGGATTCAATTGCAGCGAGCGGAACGCGTCGGCATCCAGATATCGGACGAAACGTTGAACCAGGCTCTGGCCAATATCGCGGAACGCAATGGCGTCTCGTTGACCGAGCTGCCAACGGTGCTGGCGCAGGAAGGTATCGATTACGGCACCTATCGCACCGAATTGCGCAACCAGCTCGCGGTGGAGCAACTCCGACAACGCGACGTTATCGCGCGCATCAGCGTGTCGCCTCGCGAGCTGGACGAATACCTGGAGCGCCAGCAGGGCCGCGAATTTGCCAGCCAGGAATTCAACATCTCGCAAATCCTGATCGCCACGTCCGCTATCGCGTCCCCTGACGACGTTGCCAGGGCCGAGCGGCGTATCGACGAGCTATATCGCCGGGCGACTTCCGGCGAGATCTTCAGTCAGCTTGCAATCGCCAATTCCGATGGCCAGCGCGCACTCGAGGGCGGCGAACTGGGCTGGCGTCGTGGTGATGAATTGCCGACCATTTTCGCCGACGTCGTACCCGGCCTGCAGCCCGGCCAGGTGTCCGAGCCGATTCGCAGCAGCAGCGGTTTCCACCTCGTTCGCTTGAATGATCGCCGCGGCGGCGAACCGATCATGGAGAACCAGGTGCGTGTTCGACACATCCTGCTGACAACCAACGAAGTTCTCGACGACGAAGCGGTGCGTCAGAAGCTCCTGGAGGTGCGCTCTCAGATCATCGGCGGCGACGATTTCGCCGCAGTGGCGACGGCAATGTCGGAAGATCCCGGGTCGGCGGTCGAGGGCGGCGATATGGGTTGGACCAATCCGAACGTCTTCGTGCCAGAGTTTCGCGAGGTCTGTAATACGTTGCCGATCGGGGTGCTCAGTGATCCGGTGCAAACACCGTTCGGCTGGCATCTCATCGAGGTTCTCGACCGCCGCATCGAAGACACCACCGAGGAAGTCGCCAGGCAGCAGGCAATCATGGCGATCCGCAACAGCAAGCTTGGCGAGGAATCGGAGCTCTGGGCGCGCCGGCTGCGCGATCAGGCTTTCGTTGAATACCGGCTCTGAGTCCGGCGCCCGCCGTTGAGCAGCCTGCCACGCCTCGTGCTGACCCCCGGGGAGCCGGCGGGGATCGGGCCCGATCTCGCCATCATGGCCTGCCAGCGCGAGTGGCCTTTCGAACTTGTGATCGCCGGTGACCCGGCCAACCTGCGCAACCGGGCCCAGAAGATCGGCCTGCCACTGACCCTGCGTGACTACGAGCCCGCAGCCGATCCCCAGCCGTCGCTCGGCGGTCACGCGGTTATTTGCCACCAGAAACTCAATGTGCCGGCACGCGCCGGTGAGCTGGATCCAAGCAATGCGACCGCGGTGCTGGCCGCGCTGGACCGCGCCTGTGACGGGTGTCTGTCCGGCGAATTCGCCGCCATGGTAACGGGACCCGTTCACAAGGGCGCGATCAATGACGCCGGCGTTCCGTTTTCCGGCCACACCGAATACCTGGCGCAACGCTGCAGTGTCGCTCAGCCAGTCATGCTGCTCGTGGCCGGAGAACTGCGCGTCGCGCTGGTCACAACTCACCTGGCGCTGCGCGATGTGCCGGGTTCAATCACCGCAGACCGGCTAACCGCGGTGCTGAAACAGCTGGTTCCCGGCCTCGCAGCGCGTTTCGGCATTCCGCAGCCGTATGTCCTTGTGCTGGGACTGAATCCTCACGCCGGCGAAGCGGGGCACCTGGGTCGCGAGGAAATCGAGATCATTGGCCCCGTGCTCGATCAGTTGCGCGAACAGGGGATGCAGATCGAGGGCCCGCTGCCGGCCGACACGGCGTTTACGCCGCCATTCCTGCAGCGAGCCGATGCCGTGCTCGCCATGTACCACGACCAGGGTCTGGCGGTTTTAAAGCACGCCGGGTTCGGGCGCGCGGTGAACGTCACGCTCGGCCTGCCGATCATTCGCACCTCGGTGGATCACGGTACCGCCCTGGACCTGGCCGGCACCGGCGAGGCTGAGCCCGGCAGTTTGATCGCGGCCCTGGAACTCGCCTCGCAAATCGCCGAGCGCCGCAGGTAGTGAACACGCCGCCGCCACGCAAACGCCTGGGGCAACACTTCCTGCATGACCAGAATATCCTGGACAAGATCGTGCGGGCGATAGACCCGCGCGCCGGCGAGCATTTCGTTGAAATCGGACCCGGCCGCGGCGCGCTAACCGGTCCACTGCTCGACCGTGGCGTCAACGTCGACGCGATTGAGCTCGACCGGGCATTGGCAGCGAGGCTGCCGGCACAATTTCCCGCGGCCGCACTCACAGTTCATCAAGGCGACGCCTTGAAGTTCGACTTCACACAGCTCGGCACGCGCGATCTCCGGCTCGTGGGCAACTTGCCCTACAACATTTCCACGCCGCTGCTTTTCCATTTCCTGGATCACAGCACTTTGTTTCGTGACATCCATGTCATGCTGCAGAAGGAAGTCGTGGAGCGCATGACAGCCAGCGCCGGCACCAAGGCGTACGGGCGGTTGACTGTAGCCCTGGCCGCGCGATGCCGAATCGAGGCATTGTTCGTGATTCGCCCCGGCTCGTTCCGGCCGCCGCCGCAAGTGGACTCGGCGTTCGTGCGGCTCGTACCGGATGCAGCACGCTTCGCCCGGATCGACTCCCCCCAATTATTCGAGCAAATTGTCAACGCAGCTTTCTCGCAGCGGCGCAAGCAACTGGCAAACAGCCTTCGAACCATGATTGGCCCTGTACAACTGGTCGACCTCGGGATCGACCCGAGTCGCCGCGCGGAGACGCTCACTGTCGAGGATTATGTGCAACTCGCCAACGAATGCGCAGCCCGGCAGCAAAGCGCGGGTTAGAATAGCGGGCACATGGACGCCGACGAACACGAATTGAGCGACAGCATCGAAATCGATGTGCAGACGGCATTCCTGCCGGACCAGTCCGATCCGCCTGACAATCGCTACGTATTCGCCTACACGATCACAATTCGCAACGCGGGTGCCTTGCCGGCGCAGCTGCTGACCAGGCGCTGGTTGATCACCGACGGCAACGGTAAAGTGCAGGAAGTGCAGGGCGAGGGCGTAGTTGGTGAGCAGCCCAGGATTCACCCCGGAAAAAAGCATCGTTATTCGAGTGGCGCCGTACTGGAAACACCGGTCGGGACCATGGAAGGTTTCTACGGCATGGTCAGCGACGATGGTACTGACTTCAAGGCGCATATTCCCCTGTTTCGACTCGCCGTGCCCGGCATCCTGAACTAGAGACGGACGCCGCGATGGCGATCTATGCGATTGGCGACGTGCAGGGTTGCTACAACGAACTCGAAGCGCTGCTCGACAAAATTCAGCCGGATTCCGAGCGCGACGAGTTATGGTTCGTCGGCGATCTGGTGAATCGAGGCCCGCACTCACTGGAGGTGCTGCGGCTGGTTCGCGATCTCGGTCGGCAGGCCGTCGTTACGCTCGGCAACCATGACTTGCACCTGCTGGCCCTGGCGCTCGCCGAGAAAATCAAGGTTCGGGACCACGATCTCGATGCCGTACTGGCCGCGCCCGATCGCGACGAGCTGATCGATTGGCTGCGACGCCGACCGCTGGCGCACTATCGGCCCGAGCTGAATACGCTAATGGTCCATGCCGGTGTCGCGCCACAGTGGAATCCATTGCAGACCGTGAAACTCGCGCGCGAGGTGTCGAAAGTACTCAAGGGCGAGACCGCACCCGCCTTCCTGAAAGCGATGTACGGCAAGAAGCCCGATTACTGGTCGCCCGAGCTGAGCGGTAAGGATCGGCTGCGATTCATTACCAATGCGCTCACGCGGATCCGGATGTGTCACAAGGATGGGCGACTGGATTTCGACGCCAAAGGCCCGCCGGCAGATGCCCCCAAGAAGTTGCGGCCGTGGTTCGAGATGCCGGACCGCGCCACGTCGTCAGTGCGCGTCGTGTTCGGGCACTGGTCGGCCCTGGGACTGTTGCAGCAGGACAATCTGCTCGGCCTCGATACCGGTTGTATCTGGGGCCGCAAGCTCACCGCCGCCCGCATCGACGGCCCGGTAAAGATCGTCGCCGTCAAATCCCGCGGCTATCGTTCGGTCTGACCAAGCGGGACGTGGCCGATTTTCCGGCGAGCGTGCTAGAGGCCGAGCGGTGCAGGACAGCACGAGCGAGGCCGACGGATTCGAGCGGAGCCAGGGATGGCGCAGCGAGATCAAGCGAGGCGGAAAATCGGCCACGGCCCGCGGTACGGGCGTTCGAGTGTCGCTTACACGGCGACGGCGGCTTTGATGTGCGGATGCGATTCGTAGCCAACGATCTCGAAGTCATCGAAGCGATACTCGAAGATGCTGGCAGGTCGCCGTTTGATTGCGAGTCGCGGCAGCGGCAGCGGCTCGCGTGCGAGTTGCTGATCGGCCTGTTCGAGATGATTCACGTAGAGGTGGCAATCTCCGCCGGTCCAGATGAAGTCCCCGACCTGCAGCTCGGTTTGTTGCGCAACCATGTGGGTCAGCAGCGCATAGGATGCGATGTTGAACGGCACGCCCAGGAAAATATCGGCGCTACGCTGATACAGCTGGCAGGACAACCTGCCGTCGGCAACATGAAACTGGAACAGGCAGTGACAGGGTGACAAGGCCATGCGATCGAGTTCCGCGACGTTCCACGCACACACGATGATCCGCCGCGAATCGGGATCACGCCGTAACGTGTCGATCGCCTCGCTGATCTGATCGACCTGGGTGCCATCCGGCTTCGGCCAGGAGCGCCATTGCGCACCGTATACGGGACCCAGATCACCCTGCTCGTCGGCCCACTCATCCCAGATCGATACGCCGTGCTCATTCAAGTAATGAACATTAGTGTCGCCTTGCAGGAACCAGAGCAACTCGTAAATGATGGATTTCAGGTGTAACTTCTTTGTCGTTACCAACGGGAAACCGGCCCGCAGATCGAAACGCATCTGGTGCCCGAAGATACTCAGCGTCCCGGTGCCGGTGCGATCCTCTTTGCGCACGCCTTCATCTCGCGTCCGGCGCATCAGTTCCAGGTACTGCTTCACGCTACCAACTCCTGCAAGTCATTTATCCGCGGCGCTGAGATTCGTCACCGGACGGCGATACGCCAGCACCAGCAGTATTAGCCCGGCAACCAGCATCGGCAAGGTCAACACATGGCCCATCGTCACCCAGCCAAAGGCCAAATAACCAATGTGGGCGTCCGGCAGGCGCATGAACTCCACGAAGAAACGGAAGGCGCCGTAGCCCAGCAGAAAAACGGCCGACACGGCCATTACCGGCCGGGGTTTCGCCGAAAAACCCCACAGCAACAGGAACAGGACCGGGCCCTCCAGCACTGCCTCATAGAGCGGCGTGGGATGGAGCGGCGGTGTCATGAGCGTATCCCGCGGCAGCCCCAGCTGAGTGAAACACAGGACCGGATCGAGCTCGCAGGACACCTTGATGCCCCAGGGCAGGCTGGTTTCGCTGCCCCACAGCTCGCCGTTGATGAAATTGCCGATACGACCGGCGCCCAGGCCAATCGTAACAACCGGGGCGACGTGATCGATGACTTCCCAGAAGCCGCGACCGATTTTGCGGGCGAAAAGCGCCACGCCGATCATCACACCAACGAATCCACCGTGGAAAGACATGCCGCCTTCCCAGACCTTGAACAGGCTTAGCGGGTCGTCGACCAGCTGAGACCAGCCATAGAACAGCATGTAACCCACCCGCCCGCCGAGAATCACGCCGAGGGCGACGTAGAACAGCAGGTCATCGACCTGTTCCGGTGTACAGGGCGACCAGGGCCGCGCCGCGCGGCGTTTCGCCAGCCACCAGCCCCCGACGAAGCCGATCAGGTACATCAGGCCATACCAGCGAATTGCCAGCGGGCCCAGCTGCAATGCAACCGGATCGAAGCCGGTGTACTCCCACATCAGGCAAGTCTAACCCGGCGACGCAGTTTCGCCACATGACCGGTATAGTGACGGAGTGTCGACGAATGGAAAGGCCCGTGCATGAACCGCCTGTCCAGTGAAAGCAGCCCGTACCTCTTGCAACATGCCGACAACCCGGTCGACTGGTACCCGTGGGGCGATGATGCGCTGGATCTGGCCCGCCGCGAACAGCGGCCCATCCTGCTGTCCGTCGGCTACTCGGCCTGCCACTGGTGTCACGTCATGGCCCACGAGTCATTCGAGAACCCGAAAATCGCCGCGGTGATGAACAAGCATTTTGTGAACATCAAGGTCGACCGCGAGGAGCGCCCGGACCTGGACAAGATCTACCAGACGGCGCATCAGCTCATTGCGCGGCGGCCGGGCGGTTGGCCACTGACCATGTTTTTGCATCACGACGACCAGCGACCGTTTTTCGGCGGCACCTACTTTCCGGACACTGCACGGCACGGCATGCCGGGGTTCCCGGAACTTCTGGAACGCATTGCCGAGTACTACGCGACTCGACAGGACGAGATTCAAGCGACCGGTGACGCGGTGGTCGCCGCCCTGGCTGAAATCGATACCAGCGACGCGCCCACAGGCGATGCGCTGGACGATGCGCCGTTGCGAGGTGCCCGCGATGCGTTGCTGCAGCAGTTCGATGCGGATCATGGTGGTTTCGGCGGCGCTCCGAAGTTTCCACATCCCGGCAGCCTCGACCGCCTGTTGCGGCACTGGCGGGCCAGCGCCCATTCCGAGGAGCCGGACACCCAGGCGCTGTATGCGGTGGCGCTGAGTCTCACGCGTATGGCGGAGGGCGGCATTTACGATCAGCTCGGTGGCGGCTTCTGCCGCTATTCTGTCGACCAGTACTGGAGCATCCCGCACTTCGAGAAGATGCTGTACGACAACGGTCCGCTGCTCGCATTGTACGCGCAGGCCTGGCTCGTCAGCGGTGATGAGCTTTTCCGCCGCGTTGCAAACGAAACCGCGGACTGGGTCATACGCGACATGCATACGCCGCACGAAGGTCTCTTTTCGACCCTGGATGCGGATTCAGAGGGTGAAGAAGGCAAGTTCTATGTCTGGACTCCCGACCAGGTCCGCAAGTTGCTGGCCGGAGACGAATACCCGGTGTTGGCGGCACATTTTGGGCTCGACGGACCGCCGAATTTCGAAGGGCACTGGCATCTGCGAATCACGACCAGCCTGGCGGACGCCGCCGCCGCAAACGCTATCAACGAATCCGCCGCGCGCCGACTGCTCGATACCGCCCGCTCGAAATTGCTCGCGGCCCGTGACGCCCGTATCTGGCCGGGACGCGACGAGAAGATTCTGACGAGTTGGAACGGACTGATGATTCGCGGCCTCGCCATTGCGAGCCGGGCCATGCAACGCGAGGACCTGAGCACGATTGCAGCCGGTTCGCTGGACTTCATCCGGGAGAAACTGGTGGTCGAGGGTCAGCTACTGGCCAGTTACAAGGATGACCGGGCACGCTTCCCGGCATACCTCGATGATCATGCGTTTCTGCTCGATGCGGTGATCGAATTGCTGCAATCCCGGTGGGATTCCACACACCTGGAGTTTGCCGCCTGGCTCGCGGATCAGCTCCTCGCCCGGTTTGTCGACGCGGAGCGCGGCGGATTCTATTTCACGGCCGAGGATCACGAAAGCCTGATTCACCGGTCGCGCTCGATGGCCGACGACGCCATACCGTCGGGTAATGCGGTGGCCGCGCTGGCCCTTGGTCGCCTCGGTCACCTGCTCGGTGAATCGCGGTACCTCGACGCCGCCGAGCAAACGCTGCGCGCGGCGTGGACGCCGATGTCGGAATTCCCGCATGGCCATCCGTCAATGGTCACCGCGCTCGAGGAATTCCTGCAGCCGCCCACCATCGTGATCCTGCGCGGGGCCGAACACGATATCCGCGAGTGGCGGCAGAACCTGGATGCCGTGTACGCGCCCCGCCGCCTGACATTCGCGATTCCTGCAGACACCGTGGAGTTACCCGAAAGTCTTGCGATTCGTACGGCCCGCGACACGACGGTTGCGTACGTTTGCGAGGGGCCGCAATGCAGTGCGCCGATTACATCGCTGGATGAGCTGGGCGCGTTGTTGTCCGAGACTCGGTCGAATCGCGAATCCAGCTAACCCGTGAAGTGCTCCTTTACGGGTCGGCCGTCCGGCACCTCCAAGGTGAACTCGTGCGCATCGGCGAATGCGCTGATGAACGCCGGCCGCTTGGATAGACGCGACAGGTACTGGCGGAATGTGCGAGCCGTGCAGAGGCCGTAACGACGGGCCCAGGCGACATTGTGGCCCATGACGCAATCGGCTGCGGTAAACGTATCGCCGCAGATGTTGTCTGATGATTCCAGCCGGGTAAGGAGCTGCGGCTCGACTTCGTCGGCAAATTTCTTCTCGTAGCGCGTGACCGTGCGCGCATCCCGTTCCTCTTCCGGCAGGATATGCGTGTGGATCCGAATCTGCCACAACATCATGTCCATCCACGAGGCACCAAAGTGCAGCATCTGCAGGTAATCTGCCCGCGCCGCTGAAAACTCGCCGGCAGGCGGTGCGAGGCCTTTGTCCGGGAAAGCATCGGCGAGCAACGAAATCATCGCGCCGCTTTCAATCATGTGCATGGTCTCACCGCTGGCTAGCGTGATTTCCAATGTCGGCACGGCGTGATTTGGATTCTTGCGCAGATAGTCAGCCTGGTATTGCACACCATCGTACAGAGACACGACTTCCACATCGAAATCGTCGCCGAGCAACTCGTGCAGCAGCCATTTCACGCGCGCACTGCGCGTCGACGGGTAGTGATAGAGCTTGAGTCTGGCAATGTCCACAGCTGTCTCCATCAAATTTCAATCGATCCATTAACAGTCGTCTATTATGCCGTGTCGACAAGATCACCCAGACAAGGATGAGCTATGAGGATTCATATTCTGCCGTGGGCCGTGCTGGCCGTCTTGCAGGCAAGCGATATAGCCCGGGCTGCCGAGCCGGTTGCGCCGGCGGGTGAGTTGTTATCACCGATGCTTCGCGCCAGCGTTTTTGTGCATGACCTTGAGGAGTCGCTGAAACTGTATCGCGACATTCTCGGGCTCAGAGTCCGCGTGGCGCGGACGCTCGAGGGAAAGCCCGTGAATCGCGTGCTCGGAACTCGTGGCAAGACAGTATCGCTGGCTATCCTGCAGTCGGGTGACACGCTGAGCGGTAACGTAGGCTTGTTTTCTTACGGCGACGGCACGCAGCCGCCGCCCGCGCCGAATGAAGTTCGCACGGGCGATGTCGCGTTCGTTTTCATCACGAACGATATTCATGGCATTTATACACGCGTGAAAGCCGCCGGTTTCACTATCGTTTCGCCGCCGATGGTACTGTTTCCGTCCGACGATCCGGGTAATGACTCGCTGGAGATGCTGTTCTTCGATCGCGACGGCGTCGCGATCAACCTTATTCAACGACCCGCAAACCAGAAAGACGCCGATTAAGGGCCGGCATCCTGTCGTTCGACGCAGTCGATGCACCGGGTTGCCGTCGGATCGACCGCCAGTCGACGCTGGTCGATTTCGTTCTCGCACACGAAACAGTAGCCGTAGTCCCCGGCATCGATTCGACGCAGGGCTGCGCCAATCGCAGTCAGCTCGAGCTGCCGGCGCCGCGACGCTTCCAGCGCCATTTGCTGCGCCTGCATCGCGTCCATCCGGGACAGCCGCCCGACCCGGGTCTGGTCCAGTTCCACGGTCTCACCGGCCTGCCGATAGCCGTCTTCGAGCGTCTCCAGTTCCGCCCTCGAATCAAGCAGCTGAGCGCGAAACTTCTCGGCGTCGGCTTCGTTCATGCGTGACCGTCAAAAGTCATACGGACCCGCTGTCATGACTGCCTCCGGCAACCAGGTTTCGTGCACGTGCAGCCATTCCAGCGACGGGCCGCGCCGAAACAGCGCCGTTGCCAGGCGGCCATTATCAGCCGGTGACGATTGCAGCGCGTTGCGCTGCCATTCTTCGTAGGTCACCACCAGGTAGTCGTCAAGAACCTGGCGAATCCTGACTTCCCGGATCGCAATCCGGAAATCCGGATTGCTGGCGTAACTCTGGCGAATGGCTTCGGCGATGTCGTCCCTGCTCAGCACAATGCCGCCCGGCGGTATGAGCACGAAGTCGGGGCCGAGATGATCCACGAAACCTGCGTCGAGACTTGTCTCCGGTAATTCACCCGCGAACCAGCTCACGAAGAAATCGTGCAAACGTTCCACTTCGTTGCGGACAGCTTGTTCCAATTCTCTATTCATTACGTTCACCCACGTAACGTTCCATGACCAGCACTTCCAGACCACGATTGTTGACCTGATCGGTCGGCACCCAGCCCAGTCGCGCGTACAGCCCACCATCCAGCATCTCGGTCTGTAAATGCAAGACCTCAACGCCGTAGGCCGGCGCCCGGCACGCGATTTCCTCCGCAATCAGGGAAGCGAAGCCATGGCCCCGGTGTTTTGACGCGACGTATACGCCACCAATCCAGTGCTCCTTTTCCGGAAACATCTCTGCCATTTCCCGATATTTGAGTTCCGCAGCACCAATAATGTCCCCATCGGCAGTGGCCACGAGAATGAACGGAATCCGGTCCCGGTTCAGCGAGTGCCGCAGCCGTTCCACGGTGCTCGCCAGCGTTGCGCCTTTCTTCAGATAGCCCCACTCGTCGAAATACCACTTGGCGATCAGCGGCAGGGCATCCTCGCGATCTGCCAGGAATTCATAGGCCAGGGACATTTCGCGACCAACTACCACTCCGCATGGTCATCCGCAGCCAGCGCCTTGACGTGATCGGCCTCGGCACCGAGGTAGCGATCGATGAGCATATGCGCCAGATAGATCAGGGGCGTCATCGCTATTGCCGCGAGAAATTTGTAAGTATAGTTGACACTGCCGACGGCGAAAAACTGGCTCATGCTCCACTGCTGTGGACCGAGCACGAAGGCGATATACAGCACGACAAAGCTGTCGACGAATTGCGAAACAAGCGTGGAGCCCGTCGCACGCAGCCAGACCTTTTTCTCGCCCGTGATGCGTCGAATCCGGTGGAACACTGTGACATCAAGCAACTGGCCGATCAGAAACGCCGTCAGCGATCCGCCGATGGTCCACAGACCCTGGCCAAAAATCGCGGCAAATGCGGCCTGCATATCCGGCACGCCGCGCGCTTCCATCGAGCCGATCCACCAGTCCGTCGGTGCCACGTGGATCGCCATATAGGCAAACACGAATGCATAAATGATCAGGCCGATCGCGAGCCAGGTAATGAAACGCACGCCACGCTTGCCGAAATACTCGTTGATGACATCCGTCATCACGAAGACGAACGGCCACAGTAATACACCGACAGTGAAATTCAGCGAGCCAACCTGGCCAAACAGATTCCAGTTCAGCGGCGGGAGGCCGAGGGTTGGTTCGAGCGCGAAGATCTTGATGCCGACGAACTCGGCCAGCAGCGCATTCGCCAGGAAGAACCCTGACAGCACGACGAACAGTTTGCCGGTTTTGCCCGTCAGCATCAGCTCAGTCTGAGTGGCAGATCGCGCAGGCGCGTGCCCGTGGCCGCGAATACCGCGTTCGCGATCGCAGGCGCAATCGCTGGAGTGCCGGCTTCGCCAATCCCAGCCGGCGCAGGACCCGACTCGATAATGTGAGTATCGATCGCGGGCATTTCACGCAGGCGTAGCACCGGGTGGTCGTGGAAATTGCTGTCCAGCACCTTGCCGTCCGCGAATTTCACGTCACTGTAAAGCGCCGCGGTCAGGCCGCAGACGATGCCGCTTTCCATCTGCGCTTTAACGATATCCGGATTGATCGCGAGGCCGCAGTCGACCACGCAAATTACTCGGTGCACGCGAATCACGCCCGCGGGCGATACGGAGACCTCCGCCACCTGGCCGATGACGGAGTCGAAACTGGCATGCAGCGCCAGCCCGCGAGTACGGCCGGCGGGTAACGAAACCTGCTCGGCTTCTTTGATCAGGCGATCCAGCACCGCGAGGTGGCGCGGATGCTCGGTCAGCAGACTGCGGCGAAGGTCGACCGGATCTGCATCAAGCTCATGCGCCAGCTCGTCGATAAAGCTCTCCACGACAAACGCGTTGTAGGAGTTGCCGACCGAGCGCCAGATACCCACGCGGAGGCCGTTTTCAACCTCGCGCACGTCGACACGCAGGTTGGGGATCGCATACGGTACCGTGACCGCGCCATCCCAGGCCTGGAATGGTCCAAAAAACCGGCGTTGCACACCCAACGCCAACCGGGTGACGGATTCGACGCTACCCTGCGAAAACCACTCCGGCAGGATCGATCCCAGCCACGGCTCCATGAAGTTCTGACTGACAACGGGCGCAGCGAGGCTGTGATGCCAGGCGATTGGCCGGTTCTCATCGTCGAGGGCAACCCGCAGGCGATGACTGGTCGCCCCACGAAAGTAGTCGCCGCGCAGGTCGTCCTCGCGGCTCCAGAGCAGCTGTATCGGCACGCCGGACAGCTGCTGGGCAATCGTGATGGCTTCGGCAACATAGTCGACGGTCGCCCGGCGGCCGAAACCGCCGCCCAGTAGCGGCGTGTGCACCACGATCTGCTCCCGCGATAGGCCGGTGAGTTTGCGCGCAACCTGCTGACAAAGATCCGGTCCCTGCGATGGCGCCCAGATTTCACACGACTCTGCGGTAACCCGGACCGTCGCGTTCATCGGTTCCATCGTCACGTGCGCCAGGAAGGGCGCGCTGTAATCAGCCGCAACAACCTTTGTGGCCGCGGCGAATCCCGCATCGATATCCCCGTCGTCCCGCGCTTCGACGGATTCCTCCGCGGCCATCCGGTCAACGTGGGCACGACGTAACTCCTCCGGCCCGAATCCCGCCAGCGGCCCGTCGGACCATTGGGCTTTGATTAGCTGCCGCGCCTGGTGCGCCGCCCACCAGGTATCGGCAACCACCGCGACGCCGGCCGGCACCTCAAGAACCGCCGTCACTCCAGCCTGAGCTGCCGCCGCACTGCCATCGAACTCGAGCAACTCATCGCCGAAGCGCGGCGGCCGCAGAATCACGGCCATTTTCATGCCTGCGACGCGAACGTCCGTGCCGAACACGGCGGTGCCGTACACCTTTGCGGCGGCGTCGGGGCGCTGCACGTCGGTGCCAATGTATTTGTAATCCGCCGCAGCCGTCAGCGGCGGTTCACGCGGCACGGCTTGCCGGGCGGCCGCCTCGGCTAGCGCGCCATAACCAACAATATCGCCGCTCGTTTCATCACGCAGACTGCCATTACCGAGCACGGTGATATCGTCAGCTGCAACCGCCCAGCGCTCGGCGGCGGCGGCACGCAACATTTCCCGCGCGCGCGCGCCGGTGAGTCGCAGGATGTCCCAGCGCGAGCGCATGCTCCGGCTCTCGCTGGTGATTTGACTCGGCGTCTGAAACAGCGGGTGAATCGGCGCAGCCCGCCAGTCGATCTGCGCGGGCCGCACGCCCAGCTCCTCCGCCACCAGCGTGACAAAGCCGGTGATCACACCCTGACCCATTTCGGCCTTGTCGATTTGCAAAATGATCTCGCCCGCAGGCGTAATCTGGAGATACGCGTTCGGTTCCAGGATGCCCGGCGTGTTAACGAGCCGCGACTCGGCAGCGTCTTCGTCGAGCAACGCCAATACCAGGCCGCCGCCGGCCACGGCGGCCGTGCCTGCCAGCAAACGTCGACGTGTCAGCTTGAACATGAAACATTCATCCCGCGAATGGTAAGTTAACACGCATCGATCAACCGCGAAGGACCCGAGGATGACGGAACTGGTGCTGGCAGCCGTGGCGTTTTGTGGTTCACATCTGGGTATTGCCGGGACGCCGGTGCGCGGCATGCTGGTCGGCATGATCGGCGAGCGCGGCTACCTGATTGCCTACTCTGTGCTATCGCTGTTGCTAATCTCGTGGCTCGCGGACAGCTACAAAGTGGCGCCGTATGTCGAGACCTGGGGACAGCTTTATGCGTTGCAGATTCCTGCGCTGATCCTGATGTTTCTGGCGTTCCTGCTGGTCGTGATCGGCCTGACGACGCCGAGCCCGACCCTGGTCGGTGCGGAAGGTCTGCTGGAAAAAGAGAACGTCGTAAAGGGCATCCTGCGGATCACGCGGCATCCGTTTCTAATGGGTGTCGCGCTCTGGTCCCTGACCCACCTGATTGTAAATGGTGACCTGGCCAGTTTGATCCTGTTCGGGAGTTTGTTCTTACTCGTCGTGCCGGGTGCCTACTCCATTGATGGCAAACGGGCTGCGAAAATGGGTGACCAATGGCGCAGCTTCGCAATGCAGACCTCGGTGATCCCATTCGCAGCGATCGTGCAGGGTCGCAATCAACTATCAATCCGCGAGCTGGGCTGGTGGCGCATCCTGCTGGCGGTTGTGGCCTTCCTGGGATTTCTGATGTATCACATGCGCCTGTTCGGGGTTTCTCCGGTTAGCGCGCTGCACTGATACCGGTTCGCCATGATGCCCCGTCCGTGATCCGGCCACGGGGCGACCTGCGCGGCGTCAACGAGATCGGCGTGATCGACCTGGGCTCACACCCGCCTGACGAACCGATGTAATCGGCTGCATCGCGGTCTGCGGATCGATCGCCAGCACCCAGCCCACCGAAAAATCCATGTTGATGACATCGCCATCGACGGTAAGCACCAGCGGCTGATCGAGCGTCAGGTACTGGCCGCAGGCTTCGCCCGGATCACAGATCACGAAATCGTTATCCGCATCTGTGCCCGCGATGATTTCGTAATCGCCCGCAGGCACGTCGAGAAATTCGTAGTCGTAAATACCATTGCTGCCGGTCGCCTGGAACTCGCGCACGGCGAACTGGCTCACCGGGTCGATCAACAGCACGTACAGGTAACCCACGTCCGGTATCACCGGACTGTTACTCACCTGCATCAACACCGGCAGCTGCACCGTGTTCATGTCTGATTCGACGGTGATGGTAGCCGAGTAGGTGCCCTCGCCGAGCCCCATGCGATTGATCGTCGCCAGGTATCCGCCGAGGCCACTCCCGTCAGTGCTCACCGTTTGCACCGACAGCCAGGGTTCCGATGGTGTGACATTGGTAACTGTCAGGCTGCCACCCCCGGCATTCGACGCAGTAAACGCCAGTGCCGTCATCGTTGTACCGAAATTCAGCGCGGCCGGCTGGATCTCCAGCAATGGATCGAGGTTCGGCGGATTGCCCGCTGCGTCCAGCGCGGCAGCCACGGCTTTTTGTGCGTTGATCAAACCGTGGCCGTAGAAATCATCACGGCCGGCCACTCCGAGATCGTCGGTCAGGTCACCATTGGCGAGCATCTGCTCGATCTGATCCGGCGTCAGATTCGGATTTGCCGACAACATGAGCGCAATGACGCCAGCGACATGCGGGCTGGCCATCGACGTGCCGGCCAAAAAGGTATAGGCGAACTGGATCGACCCGGAGGAATCATCGCCGCCGGTGCTAAGCACGAAGTCCGGGTAGCCGTCGCCGTTCAAATCACCGCCATCGCCACCCGGCGCCGCCACATCGACCTGCGAACCGAAGCTGGAGTAACTCGCCAGGATGCGATCGATTCCGACCGCGCTGACGGACAGGACCGCCGTGTGCGATGCCGGGTACTGTGGCGTGCTGTTGCCCTCGTTGCCCGCCGAGGCCACGATGACGACGCCCAGTTGCCGCACCTGCTCGTAGAGATCCGCTTCGGCCTGTGAGAAAAACGGTCCGCCGAGGCTCAGATTGATCACATCCGCCGGTGCGGCCGGCAGCAGACCCGAATCGTTGGGCAGCCCCGCAGCGAAGCGCACCGCCTGCATGATGTCGAACAGGCTGCAGCCATCCAGGCCACAGACCCGCAGCGGCATCAGGTTGACGCCCCAGGCAACACCGGCGACGCCGGCGCCATTGTTCGTGGCCGCACCCACCGTGCCGGCCACGTGCGTGCCGTGGAACGAACTTGGCGTGACACCACCGCCATCACCGGGATCGCTCGGGTCCGGATCGATGCCGTTGCCATCACCGGCGTTGACTGCATCGCTGATGAAATCGAAACCCGGCACGAGTCGACCCTGTAGATCCGGGTGACCGGCCAGAATCCCTGAATCGACGACGGCGACTGTCACGGCGGGATCACCGGTAGTGCTGTCCCACGCGGTCGGCAGGTTTATTTGCGGATAGTGCCACTGCACCGAATAAGCTGAGTCATTGGGCACGAGGTGCATGCTGTGCATGTAATTCGGGCTGGCATGTGCAACAGTGGCGTCGCGGCGGAAATCCTTCACCGCAAGTAGTGTTTCCCACTTGTGCTGGCGTTCCGCGCTGCCCAGTGCCGCGTAACGATCAAGCTCATCGCGCAGGTCGGCGAGACGGTTCGCCATCTCCTGGTTCTGCCGTTCCAGCCGCATCAGCATGGCCCGACCCAGCGCGCCACCGCGCAAACGCATGCTCTTGCGCAACGCGGATCGCTGGGCGACGGCGGTCACCACCTTGTCGCGGACGATCACGTCGCCCGGCACGAACGGGTCCGTCAGGCGCATCCCCTGATTCACTTCCAGCGGTTGCGGCTGACCAATCGACAGCACGTAGTTGGAAGCCCCGGCCAGCGCGAATACCTCGACGAGGTACTGCCCGTCCGCCGGCACCGTCAGCGCTTCGGTCGCATCGACACCGAGCGACGCATCGAGAATCTGCGTGCCGGCCGCGTTCCAGAGATAGAGGTCCAAATCGGCAACCGCGGCTTCAGCGATCAATAATGTAATCGCCTGGTTGGCAATCATGTTGACGCGGAAGAAGTCGCTGGTGTCGCCGAAGCTCTGCGAGCGACCCGCCGCGCCGCTGCCGGGTTGATTGGCGTAGCCGCCGACCGTAACCGGATTGGGCAACACCTGGGCACTGGCCGGCTGGTTATTAAATGCAAAGTCGGCGTTCGGGTCATTCAGATCTGCATCGACCGCAGTGCCCTCCGGCACGCTGATGCTGCCCTGGATATCGAACAATGTGGGTGGCGGTTGGTTGACCGCACCGTTTTGCGGCGCAGGGCTGCTACCGCCGCCCCCACCGCCGCAGGCCGTGAGCACCGCGGCGAGCAGGCAGGCGAAAGAGCGCCGCAGGAACGCCGGCGGCGCGCGCAATTCGCCATCGCGGTACCAGTTGCCCATCACACAGCCTCTCGGGCGGAGCCATGGCGACGCGGCCGATCCCTGGAACCGCTGCCATGGCAGAAAGCCCAGCATGTCCACTATAGATCAGCCCTGCCGCGTACTGGTTCACGAAGCCTTAATAAACCTTAATGTTCCGGCCAATTGGGGTTAATCCCCCCTGCGGCACAATGTTTCCCGTGGTCACCCCTTCCCTTCCCCAAATTGGCCACATTCTTCTGTCTTCCTAGCGACATTTGCCCCGCTGCGGCGGGGCTTTCTTTTGCTTTGCAGCAATCTGGCCGCAATGCAGCGACTAGCGATCCAGCCTAAAACCGGTTAAGAACAGGTCTGGGTCGACAGTGCGCTTTCGGGGGGTAGCCAAAGATGCAGCACTCAGCCGCAGGTTCGCACGGCCGCGGACTCGATCGGCGCCGTTTTCTGGCCGGCCTGGCCGCCAGCGGCGCGACGCTGAGCCCGCTGGGCCGACTACGCGCGGCAGAACGAGCCGATGTGGTTGTAATCGGCGCTGGCCTTGCGGGTCTCTACACCGCGATGCTCCTGGAGGAAGCCGGCGCGACCGTCAGCCTGCTCGAGGCGTCGGATCATGTCGGTGGTCGCGTGCGCAGTCGCGATATCGGCGGCGAGCTTCACGAACTCGGCGCCAGCGATATCGGGGTCATGTACGCGCGCATTGTCGACATGGCCAACCGAATGGCGCTGGATCTCGTGCCGTCGAGCATCAGCGTGCGGCCCTTCAGTTTCCACGTTGGCGGTCAGCTGCTCGCTGCCGATGACTGGGAGGCGGCCGATGTCAATCAGACGATCGGCGACGAACGCGCGATCCTGCCGTCGAGCCTCGAACGAGAATTGCTCGGCCGCCTGAACCCGCTGCGATACCTCGATGACTGGCTCGACCCGGACCAGGCCGAACTGGATATACCGATTGCCGATTTTCTGCTGCAGCAGGGCGTGTCGCCGGCCGCCATTCAATTGTTTGGTCACGCCTACAACGGCAATAGCGTGCACCGCACGTCGGCGCTGGCCATGTTGCGCGACAATGCCCGCACGCGTTTCGGCATCGGTGCGTGGCGCGAACTGCGTGAATCTGGTGAGGACATCGCGCCGCTGCGACAAATCGCCGGCGGCAATCAACGCCTGCCGGAAGCCATGGCCACGCGCCTGAACCGAGAAATCCGCTTCAACTGCCCGGCCGCGCTGGTCAGCCATTCGAACACCGGAGTCAGCGTCACCTGTCTCGACGGCGGCCGGTATGACGGCGATTACCTGGTTTGCGCATTACCGCTCACGGCCATGCGCCGACTGGAGTTCTTTCCGGCGCTCAGCCCGGCGAAAAATCGCCTTGCCGCGCAAAGCGAGTATTACGCGGCCACGAAGTTTTACCTGCGCCCGAAGACGAGGTTCTGGGAAAGCGACGGCTTCGAACCCTCGATGTGGACCGATGGCCCGATCGAACGCGTGTATGCGCTGACTGACCCATCCGACGACGTGCACACGCTACTCGTCTGGATCAACGGTGCCGGTGCGCGGCGAATCGATCAGCTGGACCGCGATGCGGCGACCCGATTCGTGCTCAACGAATTCACCCGCATCCGACCGACCGCGCGCGATCAGCTCGAGGTCATGGATTTCTACTCCTGGGGGCAGATGCCACATCTCGGCGGCTGCGGCTTCAGCTATGCGGCCGGCCAGATCGCGCAATACGCCGATGCGCTGACCCGCACCGAGGGCCGCATCTACTTTGCCGGCGAACACACGCGCCGGCGCGAGTTCGGCATGGAATCCGCGATGGCGTCCGCCGAACGCGTGGCAACGGAAATCCTCGTCGGATAGATACCGAATTGCGAGTTACATAATGTGATTGCTATCACGGGGCGGCGCGCCGCGGTGGGTTATAACTCCCTTTCCGTTATGGGTTTTTCGCGCGTCGCACGTATAGCGGGCGGCGTGCGGCATGCGTGAAATTTGCCAATGTCCGCCAAGCTCCAAATGTGCTCCGTCGAGGATCTCGTGCTCGGGATGTATGTGGAGCAGCTCGATCGCCCCTGGACTGATACGCCGTTGCCCTTCCAGGGTTTCTATATTCGAAGCCTGGCCGAATTGCAGCAACTGCGCGATTGCTGCGAATTCGTGTACGTGGATTCCGGCAAGCGCGAATCCAACCCGCATTACGACACGTTGCGTGTCGCCGCCACGAAGAGGTCCTTCATCACAGAGTGCCTGGATCAGAACAGGGAACTACCACCCGCTCCCACGACAGTCAAAACGGCTGCGCCAGGGATCGCCAAACGCGCCACTTCTTTGACGACTCGCGTGCTCGGCAGGGTCAGGACGTCATTATTTCGCGGCGCGGGTGCCAAACCAGCGGACGCTGCCCCGACACCCCAAGCCGAGTTGCAGCAGTCAGTCAGGCAGGCCGAGCACACGCACCACAACGCACAAAAGGTCATCACCAGGGTATTCAACGACTGCCGCGCGGGTGGCGGCCTGGACATCGAGGCAATTGCGCAGGTCGTGCCGCCGGTCATCGACAGCGTGCTGGACAGCCCGGATGCCATGGCTTGCGTCGTGCGCATGCGGGCGAAGGATCAGTACACCTACAACCACGCGCTGGCCACGTCCGTCTGGTCCGTAGTATTCGGCAAGTTCCTCGGCTTTGACCTGGACAATCTGCGCGTGCTGGGACTGGGCGGCCTGTTGCTCGACATCGGCAAGACCCGCATTGCCGATGAACTGTTGAGCAAATGTGAACCGTTGACCAGCGCGGAACTCGAGGAAATCCGTCGGCACGTGGATTACGGCCTCGAGATGCTGAACGACACGCCATCCGTCGATCCTCGGGTCTTGCAGATGCTGGAAACGCATCACGAGCGCTATGACGGCAGTGGCTATCCGAAGGGTCTGGAACGCGACGAAATCCCCGTTCTCGGTCGCATCGCCGGCATCGTGGACTCCTATGACGCAATGACTTCGCTGCGACCCTACGCACCCGCCAGGTCCACGTACCACGCCATGCGGCACCTGCTGGAGCTGTCGGATGTGCTGTTTCAGAGCGAGATGATCGAACGGTTTATCCAGGTCGTCGGGATCTTTCCAACCGCAACGCTCGTGGAAATGAATACCGGCGAAGTCGGCATCGTCGTGGAACAGAACCATATCCGGCGCCTGCGCCCGAAGATCATGATGGTCCTCGATGCCGACAAGAACTTCCTGTCTGAATTCCCAATTGTCGACCTCGCGGAGGAGCCCGCGGAGCAGGACGAGGGAGAGGCAGGTATCTGGATCGTGCGCGGCCTCGAAACCGGGTCGTACGGCATCGACCCCGCCGAGTACTACCTGTAGCTGACGGAATAGGCTATACGGCGATGGCGGACATATGGCGGCGACCGAAGGCCCAGGATCTGTTTTCGCGCGAACTGCGGGACGCAATCTCCCGGTCGCATGCTGCCGACGAGCGTCTTGCACTGCTCGTCGTGCGCATCAAGGAATTCGAAAAGGTAGAGGGTGCGCTGGGCTACCCGGTGAGCCAGGAACTGGCCGGGCGGCTGCTCGAGCGCATCCACGGCATGCTGCGCAAAGCGGATCACGTGCAAAAGGTTGGTGACAAGAAGTACTGGATAACGCTGTCCAATCCAAAGAACGAGGGCCATGCAATCCTGGCCGCGAACAAGATTTCACGGTTGGCGGCCGAGCCGATGGAAATCGATGGTCATTCGATCAAGCTGGATGTCACCAGCGGCATTGCAATCTTTCCCGACCATGCCGACGAACCGGAAGAGCTCGTCCGCCGGGCCGACCTCGCGCTGGCCGCCGCGCAGGAAGCAGATGCCGGTTACCAGGTGTATACGATCGACAGCACCAGCAAGGTAACCAGCCTGTGGCAGATCGAATCGGCTCTCGACCGGGCGCTGCAGGAGAGCGAGCTGGAACTCTACTACCAGCCAAAGATCGACCTGCGCTCGATGCAGCCCTGTGGCATGGAGGCACTCATCAGGTGGAATGATCCGGAAAATGGCCTTGTCATGCCGCACATGTTTTTGCCGGTGGCCGAGCAATCCGGCAAGCTCGAGGCCATTACCAACTTCGTCATCAACACCGCTTTGCGCCAGCAGTCCGAGCTGCCGGCCAAGTGGTCGGATCTTCCGGTTTCGGTGAATATTTCCGCGTCGATCCTCGCGATGGATCATTTCGTCCCGACCGTGCGAGACGCCCTAAAAATATGGGGTTCGAAACCAAGCGGCCTGGTGCTGGAAGTCACCGAGGACTCGGTCATCCGGAACCAGGAACAGACCTTTGCGGTGTTGAACGCGCTGCGAGCGGAAGGAATACACATATCTATCGACGACTTCGGAACCGGCTACTCGTCGATGGCGCTATTCAAGGATCTGCCTGCCGACGAACTCAAGATCGACAAGTCTTTCATCCTGAAAATGATCGGCAACCAAGGCGAACAGCACATCGTGCGCACGATTATCGAGCTTGCGCATGCTTTCGGCTTTTCGGTAGTGGCCGAGGGTGTCGAAAACGAGGCAACGCTGAATGCCCTCGTCGATCTGCAATGCGATATCGCGCAGGGCTTCTGGTTTGCGCGGCCCATGCCGCATCACCAGCTCGTCGAGTGGCTGGGTGACGAGTTCGCAGCGCGCCCGCGCAGCGGTCAAACAGAAACCAGCGCCCCGTAAGACAGGGCGTAGCCCCCCTGGTCCAATAACTTGCGCAGGTCTCGCGCCAGTCGGAGCTCAAAGTCCCGTGGATGGATCGCAATGCGCAGCGGACGCCGGTAGCCGGCGCTGGCAAGGTTGGCGGCATTCCAGGCGCGACACATCCAGGCGCGAAATGTCGTGTCGGCCTCGTAGCCGACCATGGGAATGCCGATATGCCGCTGCAGTTTCTTGTAGTACACGCCACCGACATACTCGTAGCTGGTGTACGGCAGGCGATCCAGTTCCACCGTCGGCACGTTACCCATGGCCCAGGCCGGCGGCACGTAGAGTTCCGGTAACGGCAGGTCATGCTCGCCGAACCACGCATAACAGCGTTGCATCAGCGCAATTGCACCGGTCCGATCCAGCGCGAGATGTTCAGCGACATCCCGGGATATGAACGCGCTGTGCAGGCGATGTTTCAGCCCGCGAATCTGGTCGACCTGATGCCGCCAGCCGTGCCCGGCCAGTTCCGCGCCAACGCTGATCAGCTCCCGCAGAATGTCCAGTTCGCGTGCGTTCCAACCGGTGTCCGGCACGATCAACAGTGTCACGGTGCGAATTCCGACACCCTCGAGGTAGCCGAGAATTTGCTGGGTGCGGTCTAGCGTGGCAGGCATCACGTCATGTACGGATACCAGCAACTGGCGGCGGTTTTCAGGCGGGCCGGACAGCCTCGGTGGCCTCGGTCTTGCGCAGCTGGTTGAACCAGTGCATCAGGCTGCTGTGATTGAGTTTGACGGCCGCGTCCCTGGCCGCCGCCGCAGTCGCGGCCCGCGCCCCCGGGGCCAGGCCCGCAACGTCCCGAATCGCGTCGGCGACACTCTGACTGTCCCCAATCCTGTACAGGTGGTCGGCAAGGCCCGGCCAGTCGACGATGCCGCAGGCATTCGACACCAATGCCAACCGCTGCCGCACCATGGCCTCCAGCGCCACAGTGCCAAATGATTCAACACTCGATGGCAACACGAGCATATCGGCCCGGTCGACCTGCGCCATCAGTTCCCGTCGGGACACCCAGCCGAGGTACTCGAGATTCGGCGACCGGTTTGCCTGCTCGGCGACCGACGCTTTCAACGGTCCGTCGCCGGCAATCGTGAACTGGATATTCGGCAATTCGGCTGCCGCATCGATGAGTAGCTGAATGTTTTTTTCCGGCGCTAGCCGGCCGGCGAACAGCACGCGTTCCAGCTGCTGTCGCATTGGCGTGACCGGTTCGACGAGTGCCGCGCGCGGCACGAGCGTGCCCATCACATCGACCTCTTTTGCACCCAGTCGATATGCGAGATCGACCATGCCCTGCGAATTGGCCAGCACCAGGTCGCCGTATCGAAACAGGATCTTGTCAGCGAGACCGAACCAGAAACGACTGAACGCGCGCAAAAATGGATTGTGGTAGAGGTCGGTCACGCCGGAAAAATGCGTGTGAAAGCCGATCACCAGCTTCGCGTCAAGGCGATTCGCCCACCAGCATCCGAGCAAGCCATAGGGACCGGGCGTCGCAACAACGACCGTCTCCGGCTGCAGCCCGCGCATGACGGCGCGGAAGCGACGCGGCGATGGAATCCAGATGCGTTGGGTCGAGTCTCCCGGCAGCGGGAATTTCAGGTATTCGCCTCGCTGCCCGCGCGGACACAGAAATTCCGTCTGATAGCCGTGATCCGCCAGCTGATCGACCAGGTCCTGGTAGTACGCGCCAACGCCGTTCCGCTCCGGCAGCGAATCCGACACGATCGCGATCTTCCCAATGCCGGCACTCGGCATCTGCGGCGGCGCGTCCATGAACGTCTCGAGTGACAGGGGTTGTTTGGCTGCGGCTCGTTGCATCTGTTAACCGTTACCGGGTTGCTCGAAGCTATAGCGTGAGTACACGGACGAGAATAAGGATCTTAACAGGTCGGCATCCAGCCCAAATTCATCCAGCGTATAGGCGTGACTGGAGCGAAAGCCACGCGACGCGGCGCCGACCGTTTCGAGCTGGGCGAGGAATGTCGGGCTCGGCGCGAGCCCGACCGCGGCCAACGCCCGGCTGACGCAGGCCGCCAGCTCGTCGCGCAGCTCGTGATTGGCAACGAATGCCAGCCGGTCCGGATGCTCTGCCGCGGTATCCGACAGGTGCAGGTAATAGAACCGCAGCAGGTCGACCAGTCGATCCCGCAGTTCTTCGCTCACGCCTGCGAAGCCACTCCCGGCCAGCGCCGGCCGCAAGGCGCTCAGTTGCGATGGCACAGTCGCGAGCGGATCACGAGTGCAAGCGAGAATGCGCGCGCCCGGGAATTCCTCCAGCAAACTCTGCGCCATACCGGAGAAGGACGCGTTCTTTGACAGGAATCGCTTGTCCGGGCCGAACACATATAAATGCTTCTGAACGCAGGCCCGGTAGTACGCCAGAATGGCGCGCCGCTCGTCCGGCGCGACCAGGTTGTCGAAACGCGCCATGCGCCATAGCCAGCTCGCGCGCGGAAACGGCACGATGATCAGGAAACACGCAAGCAACGGCAGCAGACAAAGGAAGTCTTCCTCAGGCGCGGTAAGGCTCACGGGATGAACATCATCCATGGACCCGAACAGTCGCTGGCCCAGCCAGCCCGCGCTGCGGCCGACTGGCCGGCCGAGCAGGCGGTCCAGCGCCGCCAGTGAGAGGCACAGCTTGCGCCCGGTGACAGAGAGGCCAAACAGGCATTCCCACGTGTGGAAGGTCGTGGTCGCCTCGTCGAGTGACAACACGTGATGCAGATGAGTCGTCCCGCTGCGGGGCGGACCAAGCACGAATATTGGATCGACAATCTCGACGCGGCGATAGCCACGGAAGAAAATCTCATCGAGTAACCAGGTGACCCAGTGGAACACGAGCCACAGGAGCGCCAGAGGAATGGCGAGAATCAGCAGCAGCGTTGCGGTCAGGCTACGACCATCCAGGACCGGCGAAGAAAACACCTGCACCACGAGTTTCGCGAGTCGCCGAATACTCGTGACCAGCAGTTGCAACATAGGCAAGACACCGTAACGGGCCGTGTGGCGAGTATGGCACACTGTATACATGAGTGAGCTGACACTGATCATCGGCAATAAGAATTACTCATCCTGGTCATTCCGCGCCTGGCTCTATCTCGCGGCCAATGACATCGAGTTCAGAGAAATCCGCGTCCCCCTTGATGAGCCGAATACAGCAGCGGAGCTCGCGAGGTACTCGCCATCGCGCAAAGTGCCGGCGCTTGTCGACGGCGAATCGACGGTCTGGGAGTCGCTGGCGATCTGCGAGTACGTCGCGGAGCGACAGCAGCTCGCCGGCTGGCCCGAAAATCCGCCCGCAGGCATCTTTGCGCGCTCCGCCGCCCACGAAATGCATTCGAGCTTCCTGGCACTCCGCAACGAGTTCCCGATGAACTGCAGGGCACGGCGTACGGGTATCACCGCCAGCCCACAGGCAGAGCAAGATATCGCCCGGGTGATCGAGCTGTGGGAGGAAGGCAGGTCCCGCTTCGGCAACGACGGTCCATGGCTGGCCGGACCTTTCTCGATCGTCGACGCGATGTATGCCCCGGTCGTCATGCGTTTTCGGACCTACGGCATGGAATTGCCGGCGGCGTCGGCTGCGTATGTCAAAACCGTCATCGATCTACCCGCCGTGCAGCGCTGGCTGGATGCCGCGGCCACCGAAACCGAGGTTATCGCGCACGAGGACATCGGCATTCCGGTCGAGGAAACGTCGTAGTGGAGCGGCGCGTTTCGGACTTATGAGGAGTCGGACATCATGTGGATAAGAAAAAGCCGCAAGGATCGGTTGACGGGTCAGCGTACCCCGCTGCCGACCCAGGTGATTTCCAATGAGGAATTCGAGCCGATGCCCCAGACCGTCGACCAGAAAAAGGTCGAGAAATTGTTGCTGGGCATGGCCGACGCCTACGGCCGGCGATTGGGCCTGTCGCGCCGCGATTTCTTGCTGACCAGCGGCGGCATGGCCGCGGCGTTCCTCGCGATGAACAAAGTCTATGGAGAGACCTTCCGCGTCAGTGAAGCGGAGGCACTGGAGACGGCCGCGTTTGGCGAGAACTGGCCGAAGGACCAGTTCATTTTCGATATCCAGACGCATCACGTGAAAGACAGCATTGATGGTCCACTCGCGTTTCGGCGCATGACCGGCAAACTCGGCCTCAACCCGGTGCTGGCTGAAGTTGCGCCGACGACGGGCGACCTGCATCGCGCGAACTATCTGAAAGAGATCTTCTTCGACAGCGACACCGTGATGGCCATGATTTCCGGCGCGGTCATCGGTACGCCCGAACACTTCGCGCTACCGGTCGAGGATATGGTCGACACCCGCAATCAACTGAACAAGTCGGCCGGTTCGCAGCGCATGTTGAGTCACGGCCTGGGCGATCCGACCCTGCCAAACGCGCTCGAAGACGCGGCTTACCAGGTCGAGGAACTCGGCATCGATGGCTGGAAATTCTATACCGGCAATCCGACGTCACCTTGGCGCCTCGACGATGAACAAGTCGCCTATCCCTTCCTCGAGCTGGCACAAAAACACGGCATACGTAATCTCAGCGCGCACAAAGGCCTGCCGATCCCGGGCCGCGGACCCAAGGGCAAACCCAAGTATTTCTATTGGACGCCGGACGACATCGCGGTCGCCGCGAAGAACTTCCCGGATCTGAACTTCATCGTTTATCACTCGGGTATGCAACACATGGTGTCGTCGCTGCCACCGGGAAAAAGCGGTATCGGCGAGGACGGCAACCTGCCATGGGTCACAGACCTCTGCAGGGACATCGACGCCGATCCAAGCCTGACCAATGTGTACGCCGAGCTCGGCACGGTATTCGCGTTCTCGGTCGTCACACATCCGGAGATCGCGGGCCACCTGCTGGGGCAACTCATGAAAAGCTTCGGCCCGGACCGAATACTGTGGGGCACCGACTGCATCTGGTGGGGTTCGCCGCAATGGCTGATCGAGGCGTTCCGGCGCTTCCAGATTCCCGAAGCGCTGCAGGAGCAATACGGCTACCCGGCCATCACCGACGCGGACCGGGAGAAGATTTTCGGGCTCAATGGCGCACGTGTGTACGACATCGACGTCGACGCAGTGCGCGAGGCGTTCCCGGGCGATCAGCTCAGCGCTGCCAAGACGGCCTATCGCGAGGCCGGCGGTCAGCCGACCAACACCGCCTATGGCTGGGTCGCCGCATGAGCGTCACGCCCAATCTGCTCTTGACCGTGCTCGCCACGGCCGGGCTCCTGGTCAGTAACGCAGCATTGGCCGAGGGTGACGATGCGCTGACTGCGAATGACTGCGTCCCGCAAGGCGAGTTGCGGGGGGATGCGAGCCGGGGTGCGGATCTGCACCTGGAGAACTGCGCGGATTGCCATGGCGCTGGCGGTCAGACTGACGTCATTGTGATGCACATGGATGAACCGCCGGCCGACCAGAGCAACCCGGAATATATGCGCACGCTGACGGACGCATTCCTGTACCTCGCGATCTGCCGCGGCGGTGAGGCCGTGGGTCGTTCAATCATCATGGAAGCCTGGGGTGACTATTTCACCGACCAGGAAATCAAGGACCTGGTGGCGCACATCCGGACGTTTTCCGGAACCTGACTGGCGGTTGGAGGCAGCCATGGACGAAGCACTGCAGAATCGCGTGCCGATCGACACGACCGCATACAGCCGGTTCGAGGCGCGGCCCGTCACCGGCACGTTTGGCGCTGACATAGAAGGCATCCAGATCGCCGCCGCAATCGACGATAACGAGCTGTTCCAGGAAATTCGCGCAGCGTGGGTCAAGTACCAGGTGCTGTTTTTCCGAGAACAGGAACTCGAACCCGGTCAGCAACTGGCCTTGGGTCAGAAGTTTGGCGAGATTCAGAAACTCGGTTACGTAGGCAGCCTCGAGGGTTTCGAAGGCGTGTGGGTGCAGGAGTACCCGGACATGTACGAGGGCCCGGTGGCCGACATCAACTGGCACGCCGACAGCTCGTTTCGCGATAAACCAACCCGCGGTTCGCTGTTGTACGCCCACGCTGTGCCGGTTGGTGGTGGCGACACCGTCTGGGCGGACCAGTGCGCAGCTTATGAAGATCTGTCACCGGCCTGGCAGGAATTTCTCCGCGGGCTGACCTGCATCCACGACAATATTGCCAATAACCCGTGGCGGGTCATTGATGAGATTGGCGGCAAAGCACTCGGGGATATGCGCAAGTACCTGCCGCCGACCGAGCATCGTGTAGTGTGCACACATCCCGAATCCGGCCGCCAATTCCTGTTCGTTTCGGAGCTGATGGCGCGGGAGATTGTGGGTATGGGCCGGCAGGAAAGCCGCGCGGTGCTGGATTTCCTGTTCGCGCACCAGACACGGCCTGAGTACCAGGCGCGCCTGCACTGGGCCCCCGGGACCCTGGCGTTGTGGGACAACTATTCGACCCTGCACCGGGGCATATTCGATTTTGGCCAGTCGCACCGGCTGATGCATCGCGTGTCCTTCAATACGGCATGGATCTGATACGCTTATGCCACCGATTACCACAACAAGTCTCAATTAGAGTGAGGTCTGGGATATGAGGAATGTTTTGAAATGCCTGTCAGTCCTGATGGGCTTGATGCTGACCGCCGGTGTATTTGCCGGCATGCATAGTGAAGGCGACGATTCGCCGAAGGGTCAGCCGGGGGACGGTCATTGCATCTACATGCTGCAGAACCTGATGATGGATGAGCAGGTCAAGACCTGCCAGGATCCGGCAAACGTCGCCGGCTGCGAGAAACTGGGTACCACCGACGACAATAGCGATGCGGCGCATGGCGAAGGGTCCTGCCCGATGGATGGCGCCACCGGCATGTGCGATACCGGTGATGTGAAGCTCGTTTACTACGGCGGCGACCTCGGCGGCCTGGAGATTGGTTGCGGCTTCCAGGGGGGCGACTGGTCCGACCTGTAAACAATGTTCAGCAAGTATTCGGTCAGAGTCTCTGGCCGCGATCGGAAAAACGGCGGGGATTCCCCGCCGTTTTTTTGCCGGAGTCAGCGCCAGCGCAACCGGTCGCGGATTTCGGCCCACAGCGCATCGTAAGCGAGACCCGCCCGGCCACCCGGCGAAAAACTCACCAGCGGCGCGCGGCGCAACGTCATGCGTTCGACCTCGCTGGCATACGGTATCCAGCTTTGCAGCATCGGGCCAATCTCGGTTGGTGGATAGTCGAGCATTTCGCGATGCAGGTTTTTCCGTAAGTCGACCATCGAAAAAAACGGCAATACTTCGACATCGTTGAAATTCTGCCGACGCAAGAAATTGTGCACTTGTCCAATTG
>JASJBD010000077.1 GCA_030066665.1 Gammaproteobacteria bacterium | reverse complement strand
GGCAGCGCTCTGCTGGTTGCCGGTGCGGGTCCGGCGGTGCTCGAATGGGCAGCGACCGTGTTGCTCGTCGCGATCACGCTGATCGAACAGTTCTCCTTGTTGCCCGGCGCACATTGGGAACCGCTGCCGACGAGCGAGATCGGCACGACAATGCCGCCCACGAGCGGAATCGCGATAAGGTTCGCCAGCGGTGCACTGAGAGATTGCTGATCGAACAGGAAAATGCCCAATGGCGCGAGGCCCGCGGTGATTCGCAGCTGCGCGCCAATCAACCTGCGCAGCCGGGCGGTTGGTCGCACGCAGCAACCATCGCCGAGACCCGGCAGCAGAAGCAGCATCACGGCGCTGAATGACAACCAGAATCCTGCTGACAGCGGCGCGATGGGCTGGCCGAGCAAGACGACATACAGGGCGCTGCCCAACAGGGCCAGGCCGGTGCAGCGTCGACGGAAACTCGCCGCAAGCGCGGCGACCAACACCATCAAGAGCGCGCGAAACGTCGGCACCGCGAACCCGGCAAGAATGGCGTAGACCGTTGCGGCGCTCACCGCCCCGATGGATCCCGATGCCGTGCGCGGCAAATGCAAGCCAACAGCAGCCGCCAGACGACTGACCGCGCGGCCGAACGCCAGTCCAAAGCCTGCGACCAGGCCAATATGCAGCCCTGAAATCGCCATCAGGTGCACCGTGCCTGTCCTGCGCAACAACACCCAATCTGCCTCGCTCAAGCGATGGCGCGCGCCCACTGTCAGCGCGATCACGAAGGCCGCCACGCGCTCGTCCGGGATCGCCTTTTCGATACCGCGTGCGAGACTGGTTCTCAGATTCATGGCGCGGCATCGGTGTGCAAGGGGCGCGATGGCACGATTCAGCGTCGACTCGCGAACGTAGCCGCGGGCGCCGATACCCGTGATCAGTGCACCCCGTTCGGCGTCGTAGCCAGCGGGATTCCGCCACCCGCGCGGCGCGCGCAGGCGCACCTTGAGTTGCCAGTATTCACCCGCGGCCGGCGCCAGCGCCCGGTCATAGGAAACCAGTCGCAACCGTCGCGGTACCCCGGGAGGGCGCTGTGCGGCATTTGTAAAGAACTCGAAACGGCTGACGCCGTCTTCCTGCACCGGAAATGAGCAAACCTGGCCGGTCACGAGAAAATCCCGGCCGTGCAGTTCGCCCGCGAGGCGATCCGCCAGGACATCGGCCGTGCAGGCGAGACTCAGCGTCGCTGGCAGCATAAACAGCAGCCCGTTGCGCCCGCCCAGCAGCCTCGCGGCCAGTGACAGGAACGCCAGCATCTCCGGTGCCGCGACCCAGTCCGGACGTACCGGGGTCCAGATCACCGCGCACACGGCCAGCAGGGCTAGCCATGGGATACACGGCATGGCTTCAACCGGTCGTGATGCTGGATAATCCCGCTGCGCGAATCATTCGTTGGCGCGCATTTCACAATCCCGACAGACTAGGACATGCCACGGCGGTTCTTTAGACGAGTTTCTACCGGGTATTTGCGGAATCGTGAATACCCGTGGTACCTGCGGCCTTTCGAAGCGCTGCTGCGCCACCCGACCTTTTTCTCGGTCAGTCGCCGCAGCGTTGCCGGAGCCATCTGGGTGGGCCTGTTCATCGCGCTCTTGCCATTACCGGGACAAACGATTTACGCGCCACTAATTGCGTTGGTGTTGCGCGTAAATCTGCCAATCGCCGCGATCGGGGTCTGGCTCACGAACCCCGTCACCATGTGGCCGATCTTTTATTTCGAATACCGCCTCGGCGCGCTGATATTGAACCGCCCGTTACAGGAATTCACCCTGGAAATTTCCTGGGACTGGTTCCGCGACGGGGTGGCCGATGTCTGGCAACCGCTATTGCTGGGATCGTTCGTGACGGCCACGGTGATAGCCTCCACCGCCTACGTCGTCATCAGTGTGATCTGGCGAATTGTGGTAGCCGCACGCTATCGCCGCCGCCGCACGGCCGAGAAGATTTCCTAACCGGCGTATTGCGCCGTGACATCCTGCAAGCGCCCGTCCGACAGCTGCAGGACGCGCGACATACGCCGGGCGATGTCCGGGTCGTGCGTTACCAGCACCAGGCTCGCCCCGGTCTCGCCATTCAGTTGCAGCATGAGTTCCAGCACCATCGCGCCACTCTGTCGGTCGAGATTGCCCGTGGGCTCGTCAGCGAGCACTACTGCGGGCTTCGTCACCAGCGCCCGCGCCACCGCAACCCGCTGACGCTCGCCGCCCGACAGTTCCCCGGGTCGGTGCGTCAGGCGCTCAGCCAGGCCAACGCGGCTCAATAGTGCGCGCGCCTGTTCCTGCACTTCGGGCAGCGATTCCCGCCGCAGTAACAATGGCATCACGACGTTTTCCAGCGCACTGAATTCCGGCAGCAGATGATGAAACTGGTACACGAAACCGAGTGCCCGGTTACGGATCTCCCCCCGCCGCGCCCCGCTGACGGCGGCCAGGTCCTGCCCGAACACTTCAACCCGGCCGCTGCTGGGTTCGTCCAGCCCGCCCAGCAATTGCAGCAGCGTCGTCTTCCCGGAACCGGACGCTCCCACAATGGCGACCGTCTCGCCGGCGGCCACCCCGAACTCCACATCGCGAAGTACCTCGAGGCTGGAATCACCCTCGGAGAAAGTCTTGCCGAGCCCGTGACAGGCGAGCGGCACGTTTTTGTCACTGTGCAAAATCGTCTCCGTCATTCGTGCCTCAGCGCCGCGGCCGGCCGGGTGCGCGCGCCGCGCCACGCCGGATACAGGGTCGACAACAATGCCAGTACCAGCGCGATGCCGCCGACCTGCAGAATATCCGCGGCCTCAATGCGACTGGGAAATTCGCTGATGAAGTACACATCGGGGGCCAGGATCTGCAATCCGAACCCGCGCTCGATCAGCGCGACGATCGCATCCAGATTCGCCGCCACGGCGACACCCAGCAGGATTCCGCCAACCGTACCGAGAATGCCGACGAGCGCGCCCTGCGTTACGAAGATCGACAGAATCCCCCGGGCGGACGCACCGAGGGTACGCAGAATCGCAATATCGCCGCGTTTCTCGCGCACGACCATCACCAGGGTCGACACGATGTTGAACGCCGCTACGGCCACGACAAGCAACAAGATGACGAAAATGATCGACTTCGTCAGCTGAATCGAGCGGAAGAAATTGGCGTGTTGCCGGGTCCAGTCCGTGATGAACACATCCTGGCCCAGCGAACGCGCAATCTCGCGGATTGCTGCCGGCGCCGTGCGCGGATCTTGCGTGACGAGACGAATACCCGTCACGGCATCACCCAGGCGATACAGTCGGGCTGCGTCCTCCAGGTGCGCGAAGACCAGACCCCGATCGTACTCGTACATACCGGCGTAGAAGATCCCGCTGACCTCGAAGCGACGCATGCGGGGCACCAGGCCCGCGGGCGTCGTCACGCCCTCGGCGACCATCAGGATCAGCCGATCACCGACCGAAACATCCAGCATTTCGGCCAGTGCCCGACCAATTACCAGTCGATACTTGCCGGCTTCCAGGCTGTCGAGGCTGCCCGCTTGCATCAGCGCCGGCAGATCGGAGACGCGCGCTTCGGCCTCCGGATCGATGCCCCGCAATTCCACGCCGCGAATCGTCTCGCTGCCGACCAGCATGCCCTGTCCACTGATAAAACGGGACACGTCGCGAGCGTCCGGATGGGCCAGCGCAATATCCTCGGCGAGCTGCCAGTCTTCAAGGCGGCCGTCCCACCCGGTTATCGCCGCATGGGAAATCACGCGCAGGATCCGGTCGCGAACTTCGTATTCGAAGCCGTTCATGACCGAAAGCACCACGATCAGAACCGCGACTGCAACGGCGATCCCGACGATCGAAATCATCGAAATAAAGGAGATGAAGCGGTTGCGATTCCGCGACCGCAGATAGCGCCAGCCGACCAGCATTTCGTATGGGACAGGCAATCGCATGCTCGAATTTCCGCTCTACTCGTACCGCAGCACTTCAGCGGGTGCCACGCTCGCAGCACGTAACGCTGGATAGATCGTTGCCAGAGCCGTCATCAGGAACGCAAGCAGTGCTATCCAGGTCACGTCACTGACATGCAGCTCGGCGGGCAGCTCTGTCAGGTAGTACACGTCCGCTGGCATGAACTGAAATCCGAAGAGGCGTTCCAGGCGCGGCGCCAGTGTCTGCACATTGGTTCCCAGCGCGATGCCGCACAAGACGCCAAGCAGCACGCCCAGCCAGCCGACGATGATTCCCTGGACGGCAAAAACCGCCATGATCGTGCGCCGCGAATAACCCATGGTCCGGAGGATGGCAATGCCGCTGCGCTTGTCGGTCACGGTCATTACCAGGGTGGCGACGATGTTGAACGCGGCCACGGCCACGATCAGCGACAACAACAAGGTCATCATCAGCTTTTCAATGCGGACCGCACGAAAATAGGTCGCATTGTCCTGGGTCCAGTCACGGACGCGGGGTTCCGGTCGCCCGCGTGCGGTCCAGTCGGTCGCCCAGCGCCGCACGAGTTGCGGCGCGGCGAAGACATCGTCCGCCCGCAAACGCAATCCGGTCACACCGGCGCCGAGGTCCGCGAGATCGGCAACGTCCTGCAAGTGTGCGAGCGCCCTGACGCTGTCGTGGTCCTTCAGCCCCAGTTCGAAAATGCCAATGACGCGATATTCGCGCAGTCGGGTGCGCAGACCACGCTCCCGACTTTTCTGCGGCACCATCACCGTCACGGGATCGCCGACCTGTAAACCGAGGCGCAGGGCCAGCGCCCGGCCGAGCACCAGCCCGGAGCTGCCGGCACGCAAATCCGCCAGGTCGCCCTCGCGCATGTTGCGGCCAACCCCGGATACGGCATCCTCGACATCCGGATCGACGCCGACGATGGTGACACCCGACAGGGTCCGGCCGGTCGACAACATGCCTTCGATTTCGATGTACGGCGCCACCGCCGACACCGCCGGCCAGTCCCGCAGGTCGGCCTGCGCGGCCCGCCAGTCCGCATCCGGCGGCACGGCGACAGTGGCATGCCCGACCATACTCAGCAGCCGGCCCCGCAATTCGGACTCGAAGCCATTCATCACGGACAGGACCACGATCAGGGCCGCGACACCGAGGCCGACGCCGAGGACCGACGCCACGGTCACGAAAGATGCGAACTGGTTCTCACGATGCTCGCGCAGATATCGCAGCGCGACGAAAACAGGGACCGGCCGCATCATGAGCTGAAGCTTTGCAAGTTTGACCGGCGGTCCTTGTGGGCGTGAGTGGCTACACGATAATTCCGGCCCTGTCCATGTCCTGCTCGGTTTTTTGGTACCAGGGCCGGTGCTATATTGCATGGGAGTATAACTTGGAGAGTGTCCGATGGTGCGCAGGCTTCTCCCCGTTTTGAGTATTGCAGCGGCGCTGGCATTGCCGGTCACCGCCTCTGCCGACACCCTGTTGATCGAAGGCCTGAGGGCGGCTGCGGCGTCAGCCAGCGACCGTCCGAAACGCGGCATGACCATGGACCGTGTTGCCGCGACCTGGGGCGAGCCCGCGACGCGGGGTGGCCCGGTTGGCGATCCGCCGATCTCCCGCTGGGAATACGACGGCTTCGTGGTGTTCTTCGAATACTCGCACGTCATCCACGCCGTCCAGAATTGACCGGCGCGGGGCCCCGCCCCGTTTTGTGACCTGGTTCCGGGGGTCTGCCCCGGCAACCGCTGTGGGATAATCACGGTTTTGCGCGGCACGCTCGGCGTGCAAGCCGAACCGATGCCGAATCGATTCTTTCACCAGGCTGGTGGACCAGTCGCCTTAACTGGATTTCGCGCCCGTGGCCGCTGAACCACTGCTGGTTCGGCCGATCGGTCGTGGTCGCGACCGGCCGCCGCAGGTCTGGGGCCGCTGCCGCGGCTCTGCGGCGGCGCTGGCGATCGCGGAGCTGGGAGCCGCGCAGCCGGGATCCATGCTGGTGCTGACGCCCACCGTTAGTGACGCGGAGAGCCTGGCCGCGCAGATACAGTTCTTCGCGCAGGATGGACGCGAACTGCTGGTGCTGCCGGATGTCGAGGTACTGCCATACGACAGCTTCAGTCCACACCAGGACCTGATTGCCGAGCGCCTGCGAATCCTGCGCAACCTGGATGCCAGCCACACCGTGACGGTGCTGGCGGCAACACCCACCCTGCTACCGCGGTTGCCGCCGCCGGAGTACCTTCGGGGTCGCGGTATTCGCCTCGAAACGGGTGAAAGCCTCGACCTGGTCGCTTTCCAGCGGCGTCTCGAAGACGCGGGCTACCAACGCGTCACACAGGTCGGCACACACGGTGAATACGCACTGCGTGGCTCGTTGATCGATTTCTTTCCAACCGGGCACCGGCATCCGGTACGCGTCGATTTTCTCGACGACGAAATCGAATCTCTGCGCGAGTTCGACGTCGACAGCCAGGTCACACTGCAGCGAATCGACACCCTGGACACATTGCCGGCACGCGAGATCCCGATCGATCCGGAATCCGTCACGGCATTCCGGAAACGCTTCCGGGCGCGTTTCGAAGGCAATCCCGCGCGGTCAACGGTGTACCGGGAGGTCAGCGAGGGCCGATTACCCGGCGGCATCGAAAACTATCTGCCGCTGTTCTTCGAGCGCACTGCGACGCTCTGGGATTACCTGGGTGACGACACGCTGCTGGTATCACTCGGCGATCCGGAACCGAGCCTGCAAAGCGCCTGGGATCAGGTCGAGGATCGTTTCGAGCAAATGCGTCACGACGTGGAACGGCCGGTCCTGCGCCCAGACGAGATTTTTTGCCCGGTCGCGCAACATGTGGGCGCCATATCGCGACATGACCAGCTCCGCATCGAACCTGGCGAACTGCCCGATGAGCTGGTCGGCCCAGACCAGGTCAATCTCCGCGTCGACCCCAGACCGGCGGTCGCCATCAACCGGCGTGAGGATGAACCGGCGGGCCGCTTGAAGACCTACCTCGCCGAAACGTCCGGGCGGTTGCTGTTGAGCGCTGAGTCACCCGGCCGGCGAGAGGTCCTGACCGAATTCTTGCGCGACCATGCCGTAAGGGTCAGCGCGGTGGACTCGTGGTCCGCGTTCGTCGGGAGTGCGGATCGCTGCAGTATTGTCGTCAGCCCGCTCGAAACCGGCTTCGTCCTGCCGGACTCGGATCTGACCGTACTGACCGAGGCAGATCTGTTCGGCGAGCAACCTCGTCGCGGCCGCCGCCGCCGGCGAGTGCAGGATCCGGAAAGCCTGATCAATGATTTGACGGACCTGCATCCGGGCGCCCCCGTTGTGCACGCGGAGCACGGGGTCGGCCGTTACGTGCGGCTGACCAATCTGGACATCCACGACAGCCCAACCGAGTTTGTCACGCTCGAATATGCCGGCGGCGACCTGCTGCATGTGCCGGTGAGTTCGCTCAATCTTATTTCCCGGTATACAGGCGCGAGCCCGGATCACGCCCCGCTGCACCGCCTTGGCACGGATCAGTGGGCCCGGGCACGCCGCAAGGCCGCGGCAAAGATTCGCGACGTGGCGGCCGAGCTGCTGGATCTCTACGCACGTCGGGCCGCGCGGGCGGGACAGCCAAGCCGCGTCAGCCCGCACGACTATGACGCCTTCGTGGCCGGATTCCCGTTCCGGCCTACCGATGACCAGGAACGCGCAATCGCCGACGTGGTGGACGACTTGACCAGCAGCCAACCGATGGATCGGCTGGTTTGTGGCGATGTCGGTTTCGGCAAGACTGAAGTTGCTCTGCGCGCCGCCTTCATTGCGGCAACCAGTGGACGCCAGGTCGCGGTGCTCGTGCCCACCACCCTGCTCGCACAACAACATCACCAGACATTTGCCGATCGCTTCGCCGACTGGCCGATTCGGGTGGAGCAACTCAGTCGTTTCCGCAGCAACGCCGACAGCCGCGATGTCCTGGACGGCTTGCGAGCTGGCACAGTCGACATCGTCATCGGCACGCACCGTCTGCTGCAGGCCGGGGTTGAGTTCCGCGAACTCGGCCTCGTTATCGTCGACGAAGAACACCGCTTCGGCGTGCGGCACAAGGAGCGGCTCAAACAGCTGCGCGCCGAAGTAGACTTTCTGGCACTGACCGCGACCCCCATCCCGCGTACTCTGAACATGGCCATGGGCGGCCTGCGCGAATTGTCACTCATTGCCACGCCGCCGGAATCGCGACTGTCGATCAAGACTTTCGTCACGCGCTGGCAGGGAAACGTGATTCGCGAGGCCTGCCAGCGGGAACTGAAGCGGGGTGGCCAGGTTTATTTCGTCCACAATCGCATCGAGGACATTCACCGCATTACCGAACAGGTTGCCGAGTTATTGCCGGACGCCGGCATTGAGGTGGCCCACGGTCAAATGCGGGAACGCGAACTCGAGCGCATCATGCTCGACTTCTATCATCGGCGATTCCACATCCTGGTTTGCACGGCCATCATCGAGAGCGGTCTGGACGTGCCGTCGGCCAACACCATCGTGATCAACCGCGCCGATCGCTTCGGTCTTGCCCAGCTGCATCAGCTGCGCGGTCGGGTTGGCCGGTCGCATCATCAGGCATTCGCGTACCTGCTGACGCCGCCGCCCGATGCCATCACGGCGGACGCCAGAAAGCGACTCGATGCTATCGAGGCACTCGAAGATCTGGGCGCGGGTTTCGTGCTCGCGACGCACGATCTTGAGATTCGCGGGGCGGGCGAGCTGCTCGGCGAGGAACAGAGCGGGCAGATCCAGGAAATCGGCTTCGCCCTCTATAACGAGCTGCTAAGCCGCACGGTGCAGGCACTTCGAGATGGCAAGACGCCCGATCCGGACGGCGCGCTGGATACGTCGATCGAATTCAATCTGCATCTGCCCGCGCTGATTCCGGAGGACTACATGCCAGATGTGCATCTGCGCCTGGTGCATTACAAGCGAATCGCAAGTGCCGCCGATGAACAGCAGTTAGAGCAATTGCAGATCGAGTTAATTGATCGTTTCGGCCTGATTCCCGAAGCGACGCGGAATCTGTTTCGTCAGACACGGCTGCGGTTGCAGGCGGCACCGTTGGGATTGCGTCGGCTGGACATCGGCGCGTCCGGTGGTCGGCTCGAATTCGCTGAGAAGACCGCCGTCGACCCGCTGGATCTCGTGCGGCTGCTAGAATCCGAGCCGGAGCACTATAGCCTTGACCACCAGCAACGCCTGCGCGTGACGGCAGCACTCGATGAACCGGACGCTCGCTTCGAGTTCGTTGCCTCGCTATTGAGCCGCCTGGCCGGCGGGACGGAGCTGGTCGCGGCGGCAGGCGGAGGCGCACACGGATGAGCGAAAATCATGGACAACGAATTTGGCGGCCGATTGCCCTGCTGGCATCGGTTTTGGCGCTGAATGCCATGGTCGCTCTGGCCGAGGAATCCGACACGGCCGAGGCCCCACCGCGATTCGCCGTCGAAATACTCGTGTTCGAGAATCTCGACCAGAGTCGCAATACACCCGAAATCCCGCCACCCCCGCCACTTTATGCGGACGCGGAGCCAGAACCGGACCCGCCGGCGGCACAACCTCGCGCAATCAGGAGCGGCCGTGATTCGAAGATCGGCTTTCTGCTGCTGGACCCGCACCCGGAACTGCCTGACTTTCTCGTGCTGCCTCCGACGGAGTTTTCACTCGATCAGGCCCGCGAACGCCTGGATCGGCTGGATGCCTATCGACCGCTATTGCATGCGGGCTGGACCCAGCAGGCGCGTCGCCGCAGCGATGCCAGGCCAGCGATCCTCGGCGTGGATACAATGCGCAGCGTCGGACTGACCGGTGAGATCCGGTTGTACAAAGAACGCTATCTGCATCTGGTGGTCGACCTGGAGCTGGCGGATCAGAGTTCGTACCTGGCCATCAGTGACATGGCGAACCTGCTGCCGGAAACGGAAGCGGACCGGCCGCTGGCCCGAATCAGGGAGTCGCGTCGACTGCGCGGCGAATTGACGCAGTACTTCGACCATCCGCGCTTCGGTCTGCTGGCGAGCGTGCGCCGGCTGGAAGAGCCGGAGGAAGCAACAACCGACGCGGAGCCGGGGCCGAACTAGCCGGCGTCGCTCGCCCGGTCGTCGGCCGTGTCCCGCTCGCGCGCATCGATCTGCGCCCGCAGACCTGCCTCAGCCTCGTTCAGTAATGAGTCGGCCGCTGCGTTACGCGTCGGCGTCGCGGAGCCGATACCGAAACTCACCGTAACGTAGCGTTCCACGCCAGAACGGGGATGATGAATCGCCAGTTCGCGAACCTTCGCAGCGATCCGCGCCGCGAAATCAGCGGCTTGCGATTTGCCTGCCCCTCCAATCAGGACGACGAAATCGCCGGTATCGATCCGCGCGACCGCATCGCCGGCGCGGTGCAGTGAACCGCTGATCGCATGCGCGACCTTACGCAGGCAGGAATCCGTCGAATGGCGACCAAACAGATCGCGATACGCATCGAGCTCATTGACGCGAAACAGAATCATGGTCAGATTGCGCTGCTCGCGTCTAGCGATGCCCCAGTCACGTCGCAGGAGTTCGTCGAAGGCCTGCCGGTTGGACAGTCCCGTGAGTACGTCCAGGCTGCCGCTTCGCCCGGAACGCCGCAAGACGCGAGGCGCATCCGGCCCGGGTACTTGTGACAGCAGCCAGTAGGCCGGCGCGCCGGGGCGATCGAACAACGGCGCAAGCTGAAAGTCGATGCGCTGTTCGCCGCCGTCCCGACAGTGCCACCGCTGCGCGAGCACCCGGTTGCCCCCGGGCAGACCATCCTCGGCATGCGGCAGCTCACCGCTCGCCAGCAGCTCCCCGAGGTCCCGGCCGTGCAGTTCGCTGACGTCCCAGCCGGTCAGGTCTTCCATCGCCGCGTTCGCATACAGCACGGTGCACGTGGAACCCCTGGCGTCCAGAATGACGGTGCCGGCGGAGCCGTTATCGAGCGCTTGCAGTAGGATCTTTTTACCTATTTCAAACATATAGTTATGAATAACTTCTAAGATCGATTCTAAAGTTAGTTCAGATCACATTGAGGCCGGCACGGGGCCCAGCGGTCGTAACTCCGCAATATAGTTGGCCGGGGCCACGCGGGTCTGTGAATTGAATCACCCCGTACGGGGCGCGATACGGTCAGTGCGGCAGCAGCGCAGGCAAGAGCGTCGCCACCTGTCGCATGCCCTGCTCCATGGAGGCCTCGATCTCGGCGTGGATATCGCCGCCGCTGCCTCGCCCGGCGGCAAAATTGACGACCACGGCACAGATTGCATAGTCGAGGCCGAGCTCCCGCGCCAGGCCGGCCTCGGGCATGGCGGTCATACCCACCACGTCGCAGCCGTCCCGCTCCAGCCGGTCAATTTCTGCGGCGCTTTCGAGGCGGGGTCCCTGGGTCACGCCATAGACACCGGATGGCATGAAATCCAGCGCAAGTTGCCGCGCGGTCGTGGCCAGGCGTTCGTGGAGTGCAGCGCTGATTGGCAGGGTGAAGTCAACGTGCCGGACCGGCACATCCATGGCGTCGACAAAGCTGTGCGCGCGGCCCCAGGTATAGTCAATCAGCTGATCCGGAAAGACCAGGCGACCCGGCGTGGCGGCGGCATGAATGCCGCCGACCGCATTGATGCCGAGAACCCAGTCAGGCTCGAGTTCGTGCAGTGCCCAGATATTGGCCTGGTAGTTCACGCAATGCGGCGGAATCGTGACACCGCTGCCATGGCGAGGCAGGAACAGGAGCTCGGTGTCGCCCTGCATCCAATGCATCACGGGGCCTGACGGCGGACCATAGGGGGTGTCCATGCGCCGCTTTTCCCGCACGTCGTCGGGCACGAGGCCGAGTGCGCCGGTGCCCCCGATCAGCGCCACCCGGCTCATGCACGCGCCTCCGCGGCGACCGGCAACGCGTGGATGTCCGGCAGATGTCGCCAGTGGTACCGGTAATCCATGCCGCAACCAAACACGTAGCGGTCCGGTACTTCGAGGCCAAAGTGATCCGGCGCGGCGAAGGGCACAGCTCGCCCATGGCGCTTGACGACAAGGGTCACGGTCGTGACCCGCGCTGCACGTTGCTTGAGGCAGGCCCGTCGCGCGTAGTCCAGCGTTACGCCTTCGTCAAAGATATCGTCGACGAGCACGACCTCGGCGCCGGCAAGATCCCGACAGGGCGCCTGCAGCCACTCCGGTTCCGCGCCCCGCTCGCCACCGCGGTAGCGCGTGACATGACAGTAATCCACCACGAAGTCACCGCGCAGGCGTTCAGCCAGCCAGATTGCCGGCCACATACCGCCGACCATCACTGCCATCAATACACATCGACCCGAGTCGACCACGGGCTGCAACTCCTGCGCCAGTCGATCCAGCGCCGTGCTGATGTCCCGGTGCGGAATCAGTAACTCGCTCCCGTCCGGCAGCCCGTCGAGTTGCCTCGCCGACTCAGCCATCTAGCGCCAGGCCCGGGGGTTCGAGGGAATCCTGCAACGCGGCCGTCGCGGACTCCCAGTTCGCGGTGGCCCGCAACGCGCCGGGCGTCCAGTCGATCCGGTGCGGCCGCAACGCCGCCAGTCGTCCATGGCTGGCCGGCCCGCTGTCTTCCTCGAGATCTGCCAGGACCTCGTCGACAGCATCCGGGTTATTGCAGATCAGGACCACATCTGCACCCGCGGCCAGCGCAGTGCGCGTCCGGTCGAGCATGTTCCCGCTCTCGGCCAGCGCCGACATGTTCAGGTCGTCGGAAAAAACTGCGCCGCCAAAGCCCAGGTTGCCGCGCAGTTCCGTCTGCAGCCAGTACGGCGACAGGCTGGCAATGCGCCGGTCGACGCGCGGATACCTGACGTGCGCAACCATGACGGCGGGTAACCCGTGACCGATCAGGCGCCGGAATGGCAACAGGTCGTCCTGCAAGTCCGCGTACTCGCGCGTGTCTTCCGGCAATTCGTGATGCGAGTCCGCCACGACGCCACCGTGGCCTGGAAAGTGCTTGGCGACCGCGGCCATTCCTGCGTCGCGCATGCCCTGCATCCAGGCCCAGGCGAGATTTGCCACGCTATCGGGATCCCGGTGCAGCGCCCGGTCGCCGATAACTTCGCTCAAGCCGCGGTCGAGGTCGACGACCGGCGAGAAACTCAGATCGACGCCCAGATCGAGCAGTTCCGCCGCCATCAACCAGCCGGCCAGGCGAGCCAGGCGATTGCCCTGCGACTCGTCGAGATCGAACTGGTGTCCAAACCAGTGCGCGGGCGGCAACTGCGTGAACCCGTCGCGGAAGCGTTGTACCCGCCCCCCTTCCTGGTCCACGGTAATCAGCAGCGGCGGCTGCCGCAGCGCATGGACTGCGGCGATCAGCGCCCGCAGCTGTTCCGGGGATTCGTAATTGCGCGCGAACAGAATCACACCGCCAACAAGCGGCGAAGTCAGCCGCCGCCGATCATCTGCGTCCAGCTGCAAGCCGGTAATGTCGATCATCAGGGGACCGAGCGTCATGACTGCGGTCTCGTCATCAGGCCTCGATAGCGACTAACGTACCCGCATCCACGCGCTCGAACAATGCCGCGACGTCCGAATTCCGCATACGGATACAGCCATGCGACCAGGGCACACCCATCGGTTCCGTGTCGGGCGTGCCGTGGATATAGATGAAGCGCCGCATGCTATCCACATCGCCCAGCCGGTTACGGCCGCGCTCCAGACCGCTCAGCCACAGGATGCGGGTCAGGATCCAGTCGCGGTCCGGGTAACGGGCCGCCAGCGTGGCGGAATAGACTTCTCCGGTGAACCGTCGCCCGACCAGCACGGCCCCTGGTGGCAGGCCGGCACCGATCCGCGCGCGGATGACGTGCGCGCCCCGAGGCGTGCACTGGCTGCCGAGACGCTCCCCAGGCCCGTAGCGTGACGTCGACACCGGGTAACGGATATTGGCCGCGCCCGTCGACAGCGTCAGGGTCTGGCGGGTCAGGCTGACCGTGATCCGGGCTGCGGCCATTCGCTAACTCTCCTGATCGACGGACCGCTCGAACAGCGCCATGGATTCCACATGACTGGTCTGCGGAAACATGTCCATGACACCGGCGGCCGCCAGACGATAGCCAAACTCTGCTGTGAGTTGCGCGGCATCACGGGCCAGCGTGCCAGGGTGACACGACACGTAGAGCAGGCGTGGGGCACCCCGCGCAGCGATGGCCGGCAGCACCTCGGCTGCGCCGGCTCTGGGAGGGTCCAGCAGCACACGGTCAAAATCGCAGTTGCCGAGCAGGTCTAGCGCTGTCGGATCGGTGAGATTCGCAGTGTGATACTCGATATTACTCAGGCCTGCGGCCGCGGCGTTGGCCGCCGCCCGCGCCGCCATTTCGTCCACGCCCTCCACCGCCAGAACGTGCCCGGCGCGGCGTGCGATCGGCAAGGTGAAATTTCCCAGGCCGGCAAACAGGTCCAGCACGCTGGAACCCGCATCGAGCGCCAGTAGATCAACGGCCTGACTCACCATCTGTTCGTTCACCGCCGCATTGACCTGGATGAAATCAGTAGGCTGGAATTCGACGGCGACGTCAAACTCCGGCAAACGGTACTGCAGGCGCGCGGGTGGGTCACCGGGCAGTGGCGTGACCGTGCTCGGCCCGCCGGTCTGTAGATACACTCGCAGATCTGTGTCGCGCTGAAAGGCGCGCAGCTGACCGATGTCGGCTTCGGTTGGCTCGGCCAGGATACGTAACACCAGGACGATCACGTCATCGCCCGCAGCGACTTCGATCTGCGGTATCTGCGCGTGCAGGCTCAGTGATCCGATCAGCTCGGACAGTTCATGCAGGCGACCGCCGACCGCCGGATGCAGCGTTTCGCAGCGTCGCGTGTCGGTCACGAACGGTTGATGACGTTCCCGGAACCCAACGAGCACGCGGCCTTTTTTCGGCACGTATTTCACCGCCAGCCGCGCCTTGCGTCGATAGCCCCAGGGCGAGCCGGTGACCGCCGGCAGCATTCGCTCCGGTTGCACACCGCCTATTCGAGCGAGACTGTCGCGCAGGGCTTGTTGCTTGATGTCGATTTGGCGAGACGGGCTGACATGCTGTAGGGAGCAGCCGCCGCAGGCAGCGTACACGGCGCACCGCGGCTCGACCCGGTCCGGGGACGCGGTCAGGACGTCCAGGAGCTCGCCCTCATCGTACTGACGCCGCCGGCGCCGCACACAAAAATTGACGGTCTCACCGGTTAGCGCGGCATGCACGAAGACGGTCTTGCCATCGTCGCGCACAACACCACGACCATCGGTCGTGGTGTCGGCAACCTGTCCGGTGCGGATTTCCATACCTCGCGATGCGCGCATCAACGCCGCCGGGTCATGTGGATTGCCAGGCGTCGCGAAACGCGCACAGGTGGGAAGCATCGCTGGCCGCCAGCATCGCGTCGACCCGGCCGAATTCAACTGCGAGTTGTTGCTCGTCGAGTAATCCCCTGATTTGCTGGAAGCGCAGAAAGACGAGATAGGTGTTCAAGACATCCGTTTCGCAGTAATCGCGGATCTTGCCGATACCACCGGCCAGCCAGGTCGGCCATACCTGATCGCCCTTCAGTCCCATCTTACCGGGGAAGCCGAGCATCACCGCGATGTCGTCCAGACCGGCGCGCGCCCGATTCTGAAAGCCGGACAAGACATCCATCAGGTCGATGTGACGCCAGTGAAAACGATTGAGGTAGTTGTTGTAGCGAAAGTCGCGATTGTCGTCGCCGACCTCCCAGTAAGTCGGCGCACTGACACCATGTTTCAGCGCGCGATAGTGCAACACGGGCAAATCGAAGCCGCCGCCGTTCCAGGACACGAGATC
>JASJBD010000079.1 GCA_030066665.1 Gammaproteobacteria bacterium | reverse complement strand
CCGTCAGCGTCGTCTTCCCATGGTCCACGTGACCAATCGTCCCCACATTCACATGCGGCTTCGTGCGTTCGAATTTTTCCTTCGACATCGTTTCCGGTCTCCGTTTCCTGTTGCGGCTCCAACCGCTGAAACACTATCCCCTGCCTGATCGGTATCAGGTTTCCTGCTTGATTACTGCCTCGGCAACATTGCCGGGGACTTCGGCGTAATGCCCGAATTCCATTGAATAGGTTGCACGGCCCTGGCTCATCGAGCGCAGGTCCGTCGCGTAGCCGAACATCTCGGCCAGCGGTACCTTGGCGCGAATGATCTTGCCGGCCGGGCCTTCATCCATGCCCTGCAGCACGCCACGACGCCGGTTCAGATCACCATTCACGTCGCCCATATAGTCGTCCGGGGTCACGATTTCGACCTTCATGACCGGTTCGAGCAGGACGGGCTTGGCTTTCTGGGCCCCTTCCTTGAAGGCCATCGAGCCGGCGATCTTGAATGCCATCTCGCTGGAGTCGACGTCATGGTAAGAGCCGTCGTACAGCGCAACCTTGACGTCGACGACCGGGTAACCGGCAATCACGCCATTTTGCATCTGCTCCTGCACACCTTTGTCGACGGCCGGAATGTATTCCCGCGGCACGGCGCCGCCAACGATTTCGTTCTCGAATTCGTAGCCGCCGCCCTGCTCCATCGGCTCGATGCGGATGTGCACGTGCCCGTACTGACCGCGACCACCGGACTGACGGACGAACTTGCCTTCCTGCTCGACGAGCTGTCGAATGGTCTCGCGATACGCGACACGAGGCTTGCCGACATTGGCCTCCACCTTGAACTCGCGCCGCATGCGGTCGACGATGATATCCAGGTGCAGTTCGCCCATGCCGGAAATGATCGTCTGGCCGGACTCCTCGTCACTCGACACGCGGAATGACGGGTCTTCCTGAGCCAGCTTCTGCAGCGCGATACCCATCTTTTCCTGGTCGGTCTTTGTCTTCGGCTCCACCGCGACAGAGATGACCGGCTCCGGGAACTCCATCCGTTCCAGGATGATGATGTTTTCCTTGTCGACCAGGCTGTCGCCGGTCGTGACATCTTTCAGGCCAACCGCCGCCGCGATGTCGCCGGCGCGTACTTCCTTGATCTCCTCGCGATCGTTGGAATGCATCTGCAGCAGCCGGCCAATGCGTTCGCGCTTGCCTTTGACGGAGTTGTAGATCGTATCGCCGGACTTGAGCACGCCGGAGTAAACGCGGAAGAAAGTCAGGTTGCCGACGAACGGGTCGGTCGCAATCTTGAACGCCAGCGCGGCGAAGGGCTCATCGTCATCGGACTTGCGCTCGGCCTCGCTGTCGTCCTCGAGCTGGCCGCGAATGGCCGGCACGTCGATCGGCGACGGCATATATTCGATGATCGCATCGAGCATGGCCTGTACGCCCTTGTTCTTGAATGCCGAGCCGCACATCACCGGGACAATTTCGTTGCTCAGCGTGCGCTGCCGAATGCCCTGACGGATTTCTTCTTCATCGAGGTCAGCGTTCTCGAGATATTTCTCGAGCAGCGCTTCGGTCGCCTCGGCCGCGGCCTCGACCAGCTTCTCGCGCCACTCGTCAGCGGTGGCCTTGAGGTCGTCGGGGATATCGGCCAGCTCGAAATTCATGCCCTGGGTCGACTCGTCCCAGTGGATGGCTTTCATCCGGACCAGGTCGACGACGCCTTTGAAATTCTCCTCGGCGCCGATCGGAATCTGGATCGGCACCGGGTTCCCGCCAAGCCGCTCCTTGATCTGCCGCACCACGCGGAAGAAGTCAGCGCCAGCACGGTCCATTTTGTTGACGAACGCCATGCGCGGCACCTGGTACTTGTTGGCCTGCCGCCAGACCGTCTCGGATTGCGGCTCTACACCGCCAACCGAGCAGAATACGGCCACAGCGCCATCCAGCACGCGCAGCGACCGCTCGACCTCGATGGTGAAGTCGACGTGCCCGGGCGTGTCGATAATGTTGATGCGGTGCTCCGGGAAGTGCTGGTCCATGCCGCTCCAGAAGCAGGTCGTCGCAGCCGACGTAATGGTGATGCCCCGCTCCTGCTCCTGCTCCATCCAGTCCATCACCGCCGCACCATCGTGCACCTCGCCGAGCTTGTGCGAGACGCCGGTGTAAAACAGCACCCGTTCAGTGGTGGTCGTCTTGCCGGCATCGATGTGAGCCATGATGCCGATGTTGCGGTAACGCTCGATTGGGGTATTGCGTGGCACGGTACGCGTCCTTGTCTGCCTGTGCTTGAGCCGCCGTCACGCCTACCAGCGGTAGTGTGAAAAGGCCTTGTTGGCCTCGGCCATGCGATGCGTGTCTTCCCGTTTCTTGACCGCGGCACCACGGTTCTCCGATGCATCCATCAGTTCATTGGCCAGCCGCTGGGCCATCGATTTTTCGTTGCGCCGGCGTGCCGCATCGATCACCCAGCGCATGGCCAGCGTCTGCCGCCGCTGCGGGCGCACTTCGACCGGTACCTGGTAAGTGGCACCGCCAACCCGCCGTGATTTCACCTCGACCGCCGGCTTCACGTTGTCCAGTGCCTGCTCGAGCACGATCACGGCCTCGTTTTCCGACTGACCGCTGCGTGACGAAATCTGTTCCAGCGCGCCATAGACAATGCTCTCGGCGGTGGATTTCTTGCCATCCTTCATGATCATGTTGATGAACTTCGCCAGCATCTCGCTGCCGTGTTTCGGATCGGGAAGGATCTCGCGTTTGGGTGCCTGGGAACGTCTGGACATGAGCCTGCTGCCTTACTTGGGTCGTTTCGCGCCGTACTTGGACCGACCCTGACGACGGTCCGACACACCGGCGCAATCGAGGGTGCCGCGCACCGTGTGATACCGCACGCCCGGCAGGTCTTTCACACGACCGCCGCGAATCAGCACGACCGAATGCTCCTGCAGGTTGTGCCCTTCGCCACCGATGTAGCTCGTGACCTCGAACCCGTTGGTCAGGCGCACGCGCGCCACTTTCCGCAGGGCGGAATTCGGCTTCTTTGGCGTGGTCGTGTAGACACGCGTGCACACGCCACGTTTTTGCGGGCTGCCGCCGAGGGCCGGGACCGTGCTCTTGTCGGGCTTGGTCTTGCGGCTCTTCCGGACGAGCTGGTTTACCGTCGCCATAGTCTCTCTCTGGCCCTTGGGCCGTTTCCTTTCCTGCAAATACAGGTCAGCCCGCATGCGGCAACATCTGAACTGCCGGCATCCGGGCTAACCAAGTCTTGCGGGGCTGCGTGCCCCGGTATCGTTGTTTTCGCGGCCTTCCTGGCCGGGCGCCGACGCGCAGGACCGCGAATTCTATGGCCTCGTCGGAAATACTGTCAAGCAAACCGGGGCGCCGAATCCGGCGCCCCGGCCACCCGCGTTATTCCGCCGCGGCCTCCGTTGCCGAGCCGGAATCCGCCGATTCGACGCCCTCCGGTTCGGCCTCGCCTTCGGCCGCCTCCGCGGCGGCCTCCGCCACCGCTTCCTCCAGGCCCCGCAGCTCCTCGGACAGCTGCTGTTCGCGTGTCCGGCGCTGCTCGGCGTGGAAGCTGAAGCCCGTGCCAGCCGGGATCAGCCGGCCGACGATCACGTTTTCCTTCAGGCCGCGCAGGTCGTCCCGCATCCCCTTCACCGCGGCTTCGGTGAGCACCCGCGTGGTCTCCTGGAACGAGGCCGCCGAAATGAACGACTCCGTCGCCAGCGAGGCCTTGGTGATACCCAGCAGCAGCGGCTCGAATTCCGCCGGTGCCTTGTTCTGCACCGCACTCGATTCGTTCAGTTCCAGCACACGCGCGCGCTCGAGCTGCTCGCCCTTCAGCAGGTTGGTATCGGCCGGATCCGTGATTTCGATCTTGCGCAACATCTGCCGGATGATCACCTCGATGTGCTTGTCGTTGATCTTCACGCCCTGCAGGCGATACACATCCTGGATCTCGCGCACCAGGTAATCGGCCAGTGGCTCCACGCCCTGCAGCCGCAGGATGTCGTGCGGGTTGAGCTCACCATCCGAGATCACCTCGCCGCGCGCGACCTGCTCACCTTCGAACACGCTGAGATGACGCCACTTCGGAATCAGTTCCTCGTGCTTCTCGCTATGTTCGTCGGTGATCACCAGGCGTCGCTTGCCCTTGGTCTCCTTGCCGAAGCTGACCGTGCCACTGTGCTCGGCGAGAATCGCCGGATCCTTGGGCTTGCGTGCCTCGAACAGGTCCGCGACCCGCGGCAGACCACCCGTGATGTCGCGTGTCTTCGAGCTCTCCTGCGGAATACGCGCCAGGACGTCACCGACCGACACGTCCGCACCGTCGCTCATCACGACAATCGCTCCAGGCGGCAACGCATAGGAAGCGGGAATGTCGGTGTTGGCAAAGCAGATTTCCTTGCCTTTCGAATCCACCAGCTTGGCCGTCGGCCGCAGGTCCTTGCCGGTGCTGCCACGCTGCTTGGGATCCATCACCACGATGCTGGTCAGGCCGGTTATTTCGTCGACTTTCTCTTCGACGGTTACGCCGTCGACAAAGTCCTCGAACTGCATCCGACCAGCAACCTCCGCAACCACCGGGTGGGTGTGCGGATCCCAGGTCGCGACGATCTGGCCAGCCCCGACGCTATCGCCTTCCCGCGCCGAAATCGTCGCGCCGTAAGGCAACTTGTAGCGTTCGCGCTCACGACCATGGTCATCCATGATGCCGACCTCACCGGAACGGCTGACGGCAACCAGCAGGCCCTGGGCGTTTTCGACTGTCTTGATGTTGTGCAGGCGGAGTTCGCCACCGCGCTTCACCTCGACACTATTGGCCGCGGCTGCCCGGGAGGCGGCACCACCGATATGGAAGGTACGCATCGTGAGCTGCGTGCCCGGCTCGCCAATCGACTGCGCGGCGATCACACCGACGGCTTCGCCGATGTTGATCAGGTGCCCGCGCGCCAGGTCGCGCCCGTAACACTGCGAACACACGCCGTAACGGGTTTCGCAGGTGATGGGCGAACGCACCAGCACCTGGTCGACGCTGGCATCTTCGAGCCGCGCGACTGCTGGCTCATCCAGTAGCGTCCCGGCCTTCACGAGAACTTCAGTCGTTCCCGGCACCAGGATGTCGGTCGCCGTCACCCGGCCAAGCACGCGTTCGTGCAGCGGCTCGACAATGTCACCCCCTTCAACCAGCGGCGTCATGGTCAGGCCGCGCTCGGTACCACAGTCGACCTCGGTCACGACCAGGTCCTGGGCCACGTCGACCAACCGACGCGTCAGGTAACCGGAGTTCGCGGTCTTCAGCGCCGTGTCGGCCAGACCCTTTCGCGCCCCGTGCGTCGAAATGAAGTACTGCAACACGTCCAGGCCTTCGCGAAAGTTGGCCTTGATCGGCGTCTCGATGATCGAACCATCCGGCTTGGCCATCAGGCCACGCATGCCGGCGAGCTGCCGGATTTGCGCGGCGGAACCACGAGCACCGGAGTCGGCCATCATGAAGATCGAGTTGAATGACGGCTGTTCTTCAGGTTCACCGGCGGCATTGACGACCGATTCCTTGCCGAGCTTGTCCATCATCGCCTTGGCGACTTGCTCGTTGGTTCGCGACCAGATGTCCACGACCTTGTTGTAGCGCTCGCCATTCGTCACCAGACCGCTGGCGTACTGGTCCTGAATTTCGCGCACCTGCTCTTCCGCATCGCGCAGGATTTCCGGTTTGTGCTCCGGTACGACCATGTCGTTCACGCCAATGGAAACACCGGCACGGGTCGCGTAACTGAAGCCCGTGTACATCAGCCGGTCGGCGAACACCACCGTGCTTTTCAACCCCACCTGCCGATAGCACGCGTTGATGCAGGCCGAAATCGCCTTTTTCGTCATGTTCTGGTTGACCAGATCGAAGCTGAGCCCCTCCGGCAGCAGCTCCGACAGCAGCGCACGGCCGACGGTGGTGTCTACCAGCCGCTTGCCAGGTGTCTGCTCTTCCTGCTCTTCGGTCTCGCCGCCATTCTCGATCAGCACCTTGATGCGGGCATTCAACTCGACGGCACGGCTCTCGTAGGCCCGATGCACTTCAGCAACATCGCGAAATACCATGCCCTCGCCACGCGCATTGATCTGCTCGCGAGTCATGTAATACAGACCGAGCACGACGTCCTGAGACGGCACGATGATCGGCTCACCATTGGCCGGCGACAGGATGTTGTTCGACGACATCATCAGGGCGCGTGCCTCGAGCTGCGCCTCGATGGACAACGGCACATGGACGGCCATCTGGTCGCCATCGAAGTCGGCGTTGAAAGCCGTGCAAACCAGCGGGTGGAGCTGGATCGCCTTGCCTTCGATCAGCACGGGCTCGAATGCCTGGATACCGAGGCGATGCAAGGTCGGGGCGCGGTTCAGCAATACCGGGTGCTCGCGGATCACCTCCTCGAGGATGTCCCACACTTCCGGGCCTTCGCGCTCGACCAGCCGCTTGGCGGCCTTGATCGTGCTGGCTTCGCCGCGCAGCTGCAGCTTGCCGAAAATAAAAGGCTTGAAAAGTTCGAGCGCCATCTTCTTCGGCAACCCGCACTGGTGCAGCTTCAGCGTCGGACCCACCACGATGACCGAGCGGCCCGAGTAGTCCACGCGTTTGCCGAGCAGGTTCTGCCGGAAGCGGCCCTGCTTGCCCTTGATCATATCTGCCAGGGACTTCAGCGGCCGGCGATTGGTGCCGGTAATGGCGCGGCCGCGCCGCCCATTATCGAGCAACGCATCGACAGCCTCCTGCAGCATGCGCTTTTCGTTGCGCACGATGATGTCCGGCGCGCTGAGTTCCAACAGGCGCCGCAGTCGATTGTTGCGATTGATGACGCGCCGGTACAGATCGTTCAGGTCCGAGGTCGCAAAACGACCACCGTCCAGCGGCACCAGCGGGCGCAGGTCGGGCGGCAATACGGGCAGCACGGTCAACACGACCCATTCCGGCTTGTTGCCGGATTCCACGAAGGCCTCCAGCAGTTTCAGGCGCTTCGACAGGCGCTTGATCTTGGTGTCGGAGTTCGTGCCGGCGATATCCTCGCGGACCTTCATGACCTCGGACGTCAGGTCCATCGTCCGCAGCATGTCGTGCACGGCCTCGGCGCCCATTTTTGCGTCGAATTCATCGCCATGTTCCTCGATCGCCTCGAGGTACTGCTCGTCGGTCAACAGCTGGCCGCGCTCGAGCGTCGTCATGCCGGGCTCGGTAACGATGAAGGCCTCGAAATACAACACCCGCTCGATTTCGCGCAGGGTCATGTCGAGCATCAGGCCGATTCGCGACGGCAAGGACTTCAGGAACCAGATGTGCGCTACCGGGCTGGCCAGTTCAATATGCCCCATCCGCTCGCGACGCACCTTGGTCTGCGTGACCTCGACACCGCATTTCTCGCAAATAACACCACGATGTTTCAGCCGCTTGTACTTGCCGCAGAGGCACTCGTAATCCTTGACGGGGCCGAAGATCTTGGCGCAGAACAGCCCATCACGCTCGGGCTTGAACGTCCGGTAATTGATGGTTTCGGGCTTCTTGACCTCCCCGAAGGACCAGGACCGGATCATTTCCGGCGACGCGAGTCCAATCCGGATTGCGTCGAAGTCCTCGGCGGTGGTCTGGTTTTTGAAAAGTGTCAATAAATCTTTCATTTCGTCACCTGTTCGGTACGAGTGGCGTATCCGGTTAGTCCTGTTCCAGTTCCACGTTGATCCCGAGAGAGCGGATCTCCTTGACCAGAACGTTGAACGATTCCGGCATGCCGGCATCCATCTCGTGTCGGCCGTCCACGATGTTCTTGTACATCTTGGTGCGCCCCTGCACGTCGTCCGACTTGACGGTCAGCATTTCCTGCAGGGTGTACGCGGCGCCGTAGGCTTCCAGCGCCCAGACCTCCATCTCGCCGAAGCGCTGGCCACCGAATTGCGCCTTGCCACCCAGCGGCTGCTGCGTAACCAGGCTGTACGGCCCGGTCGAACGCGCATGCATCTTGTCATCCACGAGATGGTTGAGCTTGAGCATGTACATATAACCAACCGTGGTGGGCCTGTCGAAGGACTCGCCGGTGCGGCCGTCGATCAGCGTGGTTTGCCCGGATTCGGGCAGTCCCGCCAGCGTCAGCATATTCTTGATTTCCTGCTCGGTCGCCCCGTCGAAAACCGGCGTAGCCATCGGCAGGCCGTTGCGCAGATTGCCGGCCAGTTCCCGCAGCTCTTCGTCGGTGAGACCGCCAAGTTCCTCTTCGCGGCCGCCGGTCTTGTTGTAGACCTGCGTGAGGTACTTGCGAATCTCGCCGGCGCCAATCTGGGCATCGAGCATTTCTCCGATGCGCAAGCCCACGCCCTTCGCGGCCCAGCCGAGATGAGTCTCCAGCACCTGACCGACATTCATGCGTGATGGCACGCCGAGCGGGTTCAGCACGATATCGACCGGCGTGCCGTCTTCGGTGTATGGCATGTCCTCGACGGGTACGATCGTGGAGATCACGCCCTTGTTGCCATGCCGACCCGCCATCTTGTCGCCCGGCTGAATGCGGCGCTTCACGGCCAGGTACACCTTGACCATCTTCAGCACGCCCGGCGCCAGGTCATCGCCGGCAGTGATCTTCTGACGCTTTTCGTCGTAGCGTCGCTCGAAGTCCTCGCGCTGCGATTTCAGACGCTCGGCGGCCTGCTCGAGCTGGCTATTGGCGTCGTCATTCTGCAGACGAATGTCGAACCACTCCTCGCGCGGCAGTTCCTGCAGATAGGCCTTTGTGACCTTGCTGCCGGAGCTCAGCTGGTTCGGTCCGCCCTGGGCAACCTTGCCGGTGAGCATGCGCTCAACTCGCTCGAAGATGTCGTTCTCCAGGATGCGGCGCTGGTCGTCCAGGTCCTTGCGAACACTTTCGAGCTCGGATTCCTCGATCGACAGCGCACGCGTGTCCTTGTCGACGCCGTCGCGGGTGAAGACCCGCACGTCGATGACCGTGCCATCCATACCCGGCGGCACGCGCAGCGACGTGTCTTTCACGTCGGATGCCTTTTCACCGAAGATGGCGCGCAGCAGCTTTTCCTCCGGCGTCAGCTGGGTCTCGCCCTTGGGCGTGACCTTGCCGACCAGGATGTCGCCGGCCTTGACCTCGGCGCCGATAAACGCGATGCCCGCCTCGTCCAGTTTGCCGAGCGCCATGTCACCAACGTTGGGAATATCCGCGGTGATTTCCTCAGGTCCCAACTTGGTGTCACGCGCCACGCAGGTCAGCTCCTCGACGTGAATGGTCGTGAAGCGGTCCTCGTGCACGAGGCGCTCGGAGATCAGGATCGAATCCTCGAAGTTGTAGCCGTTCCAGGGCATGAACGCGACCAGCAGGTTCTGGCCCAGCGCCAGTTCCCCGAGGCTCGTTGACGCACCGTCCGCGAGCACGTCGCCATTGGCGATCTGATCACCCGCCTTGACCAGCGGCCGCTGGTTGATGCAGGTGTTCTGGTTGGAACGCACGTATTTGGTCAGGTTGTAAATGTCGACACCCGGTTCGCCGGCACTGGTCTCGTTGTCGTTGACACGCACCACGATGCGGGACGCATCGACCGAGTCGACCGCGCCACCACGGCGCGCGACCACGGTGACACCCGAATCGACAGCCACGGCGCGTTCCATGCCGGTGCCGACCAGCGGCGTCTCGGAACGCAGCGTCGGCACCGCCTGGCGCTGCATGTTGGAACCCATCAATGCGCGGTTCGCGTCGTCGTGCTCCAGGAACGGAATCAGCGACGCCGCAACCGACACAATCTGTTTCGGCGACACGTCCATGAAGTCGATCTCTTCGCGCGGCCGCAGCGTGAACTCGTTCTGGTGACGCACCGACACGAGTTCTTCAACGAAGGCGCCCTTCTTGTCCAGTTCGGCATTCGCCTGGGCGATCACGTACTGGCCTTCCTCGATCGCCGACAGGTAATGAATATCATCGGAGACCTTGCCGTTGACGACTTTGCGGTACGGCGTTTCGAGGAACCCATATTCGTTGGTGCGGGCATAGACCGAGAGCGAATTGATCAGGCCGATGTTCGGACCTTCCGGGGTCTCGATCGGGCAAACCCGGCCATAGTGCGTAGGATGCACGTCGCGCACCTCGAAGCCCGCCCGCTCGCGCGTCAGACCACCGGGTCCCAACGCCGACACACGCCGTTTGTGGGTGACCTCGGACAGCGGGTTGTTCTGGTCCATGAACTGCGACAGCTGACTGGAGCCGAAGAATTCCTTCACGGCGGCGGCCACCGGCTTCGCATTGATCATTTCCTGGGGCATCAGGCCTTCGGCCTCGGCCAGTGTGAGCCGTTCCTTTACGGCGCGCTCGACGCGCACCAGGCCGACCCGGAATGCATTCTCGGCCATCTCGCCGACGCTGCGGATGCGACGATTACCAAGGTGGTCGATATCGTCCACCGAGCCGCGGCCATTGCGAATGTCGATCAGCACCCGCAGCACGTCAATGATGTCCTCGCGGCTTAATACGCCCGAACCCGTGCTCTCATCACGGCCTACGCGCCGGTTGAATTTCATCCGGCCAACAGCGGACAGGTCGTAACGTTCCGGGTTGAAGAACAAGTTGTTGAACAGGTTCTCGGCCGCGTCCTTGGTCGGCGGCTCACCGGGGCGCATCATCCGGTAAATTTCGACCAGCGCCTCGAGCTTCGTCGTGGTCTGATCGATGCGCAGTGTGCTGGAAATGTAAGGTCCCTGGTCGAGATCGTTCACGTAGAGCGTGCGAACCTCCTCGATACCCTTGTCCAGGAAGGCATCGACCATCTCGAGCGTGATTTCGTCGTTCGCGCTCGCTAGCAGTTCGCCAGTCTCGGCATCGACGATGTCGTGGGCCAGCGTCTTGCCCTCGAGGTACTCCTTGGGGACCTTCAGGCGTTCGACGCCGGCTTTCTCGAGTTCGCGCACGTGGCGTGCCGTAATGCGCTTGCCTTCCTCGACGTATACCTTGCGACCCACCTTGATCTCGAAAATAGCGGTGTCGCCACGCAGGCGCTGCGGCACGAGCGCCAGCTCGACTTCATTGTCGGACAAGTAAAAATCATTGGTCTCGAAGAACATCTCGAGGATTTCTTCGTTGGTGAACTCGAGCGCTCGCAGGATGATGGTCACCGGCAGCTTCCGGCGGCGATCGATGCGTGCGAAAACGCAGTCCTTCGGGTCGAATTCGAAGTCCAGCCAGCTGCCGCGATACGGAATGACGCGGGCGGAAAACAGCAGCTTGCCGGAGGAATGAGTCTTACCCTTGTCGTGGTCGAAAAACACCCCGGGCGACCGGTGCAGCTGCGACACGATGACACGCTCGGTGCCATTGATCACGAAAGTGCCATGCTCGGTCATCAGCGGCATTTCGCCGAGATAGACTTCCTGCTCGCGGACCTCCTTGACAGGTTTCTTTGAGCCGGAAGCTTCCTTGTCGTAAATGACCAGGCGCACCTGCACGCGCAGCGGCGCCGCATAGGTCATACCACGGAGCTGGCATTCCTTGACGTCAAATACCGGTTCACCCAGCCGATAACTGATGTATTCCAGCGCAGCATTGCCACTGTAGCTGACGATCGGAAAGACGCTCTTGAAAGCGGCATGCAGGCCGATTTCGGCCCGGTCCTCGAGTGCCACGTCCTCCTGCAGGAATTTGCGATATGAATCGAGCTGGATCGACAGGAGGTAAGGGACCTCCAGGATACTCGGCCGCTTGCCGAAATCCTTACGAATCCGTTTTTTCTCGGTGAAGGAATACGCCATGAGGTAGCACCTCTGTATTGCTACTAGTTACCGCGCGCCATCACGCGCGCATGCGAACGCCGCCGGCGGCTCTTACCACCGGCAGGCGTCACGGAAAAAGCTGGTTCGCGCAAGCGCAACGTAAGCAACCGGGCTGCTTACTTGACTTCCACTTGGGCGCCAGCTTCTTCCAGCTGCTTCTTGACCTCTTCGGACTCGTCCTTGGAAACGCCTTCCTTGACGGTGGCAGGCGCACCTTCGACCATGTCCTTGGCCTCTTTCAGACCCAGGCCGGTGAGCGCACGAACGGCCTTGATGACCGCGACCTTGTTGTCGCCGAACGAGGTCATCACGACGTCGAACTCGGTCTTCTCCTCAGCCGCGGCGGCTTCGCCACCGGCGGCGGCACCTGGCGCGGCCACGGCAACCGGCGCAGCGGCCGATACGCCCCACTCATCCTCGAGCAGCTTTACCAGCTCGACGATTTCCATGATCGGTTTGGCGCTCAATTCCTTGAGCAGCTCTTCGTTGGACATTGCCATTGTTCAGTCTCCTGTAGAAATTAGTTACCCAATAGCTAAATCGATAGTTCGACGCGAACGTCTCAGGCCGCATCCCCGGCGTCGCCGCGGGCCTGCAGCACCCGCGCCAGCATGGCCGGTGCCTCGGCAAACGTGCGTGCCAGCTTGCCGGCCGGTGCCTGTAGCACGCCCAGCAGCATCGACCGGGCCTGGTCCAGGTTCGGCAGGCTTGCCAACCGTTCCAGGTCCTGCGGGCCGTAGAGCGCACCGCCAATAGACACCGCTTTGGCGACCAGTTTCTCGTTGTCTTTGGCGAAGTCCTTGACGACGCGGGCAGCCGCGCCGGGATCCTCACGGGAAAACGCCAGAACGAGAGGACCTTCCAGGGCTTCGCCGAGACATTCGAACTCGGTGCCCTCGATCGCCCGTTTCGCCAGGGTGTTTTTGACCACGCGCATGTAGACGCTTTCGCCACGGGCCTTCGCCCGTAACTCGGTCATCTGCGCCACGCTCAACCCGCTATATTCGGCTGCCACAGCCGAATGCGCGTTGGCGGCGACCTCATTCACCTCGGCGACAAGAGCTTTCTTGTCTTCGAGTCTGAGTGCCATCGTTTCCTCCTAGCCTCATGTCAATGCCGCTGCAGATCCTTCCGCAGCAGCCCTTGATGGCGACCTTCACCAGGAGGCCCTGATTCGGGTAACACCATCTGCGCAGGTCAGCCCCAGCGGGACTCGATTAAGGCGCCGGACCTCCTGGCCCGTTGCCACCTGCGGTCTTTGATGAACTGCGATCCTTCGCTGCCGGACGACCCTGGTTCATGAACCACTGTTGCCCGGCTCTGTCTCTCCTTGAAATCCTGCGCGCCCTGTCCGTCCAACGGCGCGATACAAACCTCTAACCAAGCGTCGCCTGGTCTACCTTCACGCCCGGACCCATCGTCGAGGACACCGTCAGTCGTTTCATGTACTGACCCTTGGACGACGCCGGCTTCGCTTTCTCGATATCCGCAACCAGCGCCGACAGGTTTTCCTTCAGCGCATTGACGTCGAAGTCAGCCTTGCCGATCGTGCAATGCACGATGCCAGCCTTGTCGGTGCGGAACCGGACCTGACCGGCCTTGGCGTTCTTCACCGCGGTTTCCACATCCTGCGTCACTGTGCCGACCTTCGGATTCGGCATCAGCCCGCGGGGACCAAGCACGCGCCCGAGCTGGCCAACCACCTTCATGGCGTCGGGCGTGGCGATCACGGTATCGAAATTCAAGTCGCCGCCCTTCATCTGCTCGGCGAGGTCATCCATGCCGACGACATCGGCGCCGGCGGCCTTCGCCTTATCGGCGTTATCGCCCTGCGTGAAGACCGCGACTCGGACATCCTTACCCGTTCCATGTGGCAGCACCGTCGAGCCGCGGACCACCTGGTCCGATTTGCGCGGGTCGACACCCAGGTTAATTGAGACATCGACCGACTCGCGAAATTTCGCCGTCGCGAGTTCCTTGACCAGTCCCAGGGCCTCGTCCAGCGGGTACAACGATTCGCGATTCACTTTTTCCGCGAAAGGCTGACGTCGCTTGGTCAGTTTGGCCATGACTACACCCCCTCGACTTCGATGCCCATGCTGCGGGCACTGCCGGCGATGGTCCTGACCGCCGCATCCATATCGGCAGCCGTGAGATCAGGCTCCTTGGCCTTCGCGATCTCTTCCAGCTGCGCGCGAGTGACTTTGCCGACCTTGTTCATGTTCGGCTCGCCGCTGCCTTTCTTAAGTCCCGCGGCTTTCTTCAGCAGGATCGACGCCGGCGGCGTCTTGCTGATGAAGGTAAAACTGCGGTCGCTGTAAACCGTGATCACCACTGGAATCGGCATGCCCTGCTCCATGCCCTGGGTATGAGCATTGAAGGCCTTGCAGAATTCCATGATGTTGACGCCGTGCTGGCCCAGCGCAGGACCCACCGGCGGGCTCGGGTTTGCCTGCCCGGCAGGCACCTGGAGCTTGATATACGTCTCGACTTTCTTGGCCATTGTCTGTCCTCTTCGGGTTCGATCGCCTCGCGGCTCCCCTCACCACCCGCCGGGCCCTGGCCGAGCCCGCCGGATTGAATACGTTACGGCGCGATCAGCCTTTTTCGACCTGGCTGAAATCCAGCTCCACCGGAGTCGAACGCCCAAGAATCTGCACCGCCACCCGGAGCTTGCTCTTGTCGTAATTGACGTTCTCGACCACACCACTGAAATCGTTGAACGGGCCATCGGTGACCCGCACCACTTCGCCCGGCTCGAACAAAACCTTCGGCCGCGGCTTGTCCACGCCTTCCTCGACGCGGTTCAAAATAAAATTCGCCTCGGTGTCGCTGATCGGCGCCGGCCGATCGCTCGAGCCGCCGATAAAGCCCAGCACCTTGGGCACTTCTTTCACCAGGTGCCAGGTCTCGTCGTCGAGTTCCATCTGCACCAGCACGTAGCCCGGAAAAAACTTCCGCTCGCTGCGACGTTTCTGGCCCTCTTTCATTTCCACCACTTCCTCGGTGGGGACCATGATCTTCCCGAACTTGTGCTCCAGGCCTTTCAGCTTGATCCGCTCCTCCAGCGAGGATTTCACCTTGTTCTCGAAATTCGAGTAGGCGTGCACCACGTACCACTTCAGCGACACGGGCTCAGACTCCCCGGCCGGTGATGAACCGGGTAATCGCCAGCAGCCCCATGTCGAGGAGCCAGAAAAAGATTCCCAGGATCAACACAAATACAAATACGGTCAGCGTGGTCTGCAGGGTTTCCTGGCGCGTCGGCCAGACCACCTTGCGCAGTTCCACCCGCGAGCCCTGAATAAACTTCCACAGGGTCTGTCCCTGGACCGACTGGAATGCGATCACCAGGCCCAGGGCCAGCGCCACGAGCACGCCGGCAGTCCGCAACAGCAACGACTGGTCGTCGTAGTAGTAATAGGCCACTACGCCGCCAATCAGCACCGCTGCGGCCAGCACAAGTTTGACCGCATCCAGCGGTCCCGGCTCAAGCTCTGCTTTCGTACTCATATATCAGTGGCAGGCCAGGAGGGACTCGAACCCCCAACCTGCGGTTTTGGAGACCGCTGCTCTACCAGTTGAGCTACTGGCCTGTCGTCGTAATTTCCGTTGATGCACCCTGTGACCCGGGGTGTCTCATCTCCATGGCTCGCTGCGCTGCGCTTTACTTCCGATGACACACCCCGGGTCACAGGGCATGCCATCGGTCACAGCTAGCGCCTCGCTGCCCGCTTACTCGATAATCTTGGCGACCACGCCGGCGCCGACCGTGCGGCCACCCTCGCGGATCGCAAAGCGCAGACCGTCTTCCATCGCGATCGGCGCAATCAATTCCACCTTCATCTGCACGTTGTCCCCC
>JASJBD010000078.1 GCA_030066665.1 Gammaproteobacteria bacterium | reverse complement strand
ACGGTGATTTCGCTGACCGGGTATTGAAGCTCACCGTTCTCGATCCAGTAGCCGGCCGCGCCGCGTGAATAATCTCCCGTGACGAGATTGATGCCGTGCCCCATCAGTTCGGTCAGCAGCATGCCGCGATCGATGCCGGCCACGAGATCTGCGTAGCTTTCGCCCGTATCCGCGACGACGACGTTGTGCACCCCGCCGGCGTTGGCCGTGCTTTCGAGACCCAGTTTCCGCGCGTAGTAGCTGCCCAGCACGTAGCCCTGCACGACCCCGCCCGAAACCAGCTCGCGATCGGTGGTGGCGACGCCTTCTTCGTCGTACGCGGCACTGCCAAGGCCGCGAACAATGTGGGGCCGTTCGCCGAAATTCACACGGGACGCGAAAACCCGGCGACCGACGCTGTCGACCAGGAAAGTCGCCTTGCGATACAGGCTGCCACCGGCGATGGCACCCAGATAGTGCCCGAACAGGCTGCGGGCGAGCCGCGCCGGATAGAGTACCGGCACCGTTGTCGTAGCAAGCTTGCGAGCACCGAGCCGGCGCACGGCGCGCTGCGCTGCCTCCCGTCCTACCAGCGCCGGCGCGTTCAATTCGTCCGGATGGCGCGCCACCGTGTACTCGAAGTCGCGCTCCATCTGGCCACCCTCTTGCGCAAGGACCGCACAGGACAGGCTGTGCTGGCTGCTTCGATAAGCCTCGAGGAAACCATGACTGTTGCCATAAGCGCGGCAACCATCGTGAGTAGACAGCGTAGCCCCCTCGGAATTGCCGATGCGACTGTCGGCGTCGAGCGCGGCCGCCTCACAGTCCGTGGCAAGTTCGATCGCCGCTTGCGGTTCTATCCCCCACGGATGCCATAAATCGAGATCCGGCACGTCGTGCGCCAGCCGGTTGGCGTCGGCCAGCCCGGCGCAATCGTCCTCGGCCGCGTAGCGCGCCAGCGAACAGGCTTTGTCGACTACTTCCTCGATTACCGCCGGCGCCAGATCAGACGTGCTGGCACTGCCCTTGCGCTGCCCGAAATAGACGGTCACCGACAGTCCCTGATCCCGGTGATACTCCAGGGTTTCGACGTCGCGCATGCGCACTGTCACCGACAGGCCAGAGCCACAACTGGCACTGGCCTCGGCCTGGCTGGCGCCATTACTGGTCGCCCGCGCCAGTACGTCGGCGATGTGCTGCTTCAGGTCTGCGGTGCTAAGGGAATGTTTCATGAGCGCACAAAGCGGCTAGTCTAACCCGAGCTGTAACAGTGGTGAGCACCTCGCTACAATGCGCCCATGGCAAAGCTAGTTGGCATCATCCTCGGGTCCCAGTCGGACTGGGAAGTCATGGAAAACGCGTCGAAGACCCTCGACAAACTGGGTATCGAGCATGAGGTCAATGTGATCTCGGCGCACCGTACGCCGGACAGGCTGCACGAGTACTGCAGCTCGGCGCGCGATCGCGGTTTGCAGGTGCTCATAACGGGCGCGGGTTTGGCCGCCGCGCTGCCGGGCGCCTGCGCCGCCGTGACGCCGCTACCGGTCCTGGGTGTACCCCTTTACTCGAAAGCAACCGGCGGCATGGACGCGCTGCTGGCGATGTCGCAGATGCCGGGCGGCATCCCGGTCGGTACGCTCGCTATTGGCCGGGCCGGCGCGGTCAACTCGGCCGTGCTGGCGGCATCCATCATCGCATTGAGTAATCCGCAGGTGGCGGACGCGCTGGATGAATTCCGTCAGAAACAGACGGACGCGGTGCTGGCGTTGCCCGACCCGCGGGAGGCCTGACGGCCACTCGGCATCAATCGAGCTCGCGCTGACTTGGCGGCGGCCGGTTGTGCCGGAAATCATGCCGCCTGAGCCAAACGACCAATCCCCAGGTCAGCAGCGCAATGCCGGCAATCAGGCAAATGCTGGGCCAATACCAGTAATTCAGATAAATCGACGCACCCAGCGTTGCCAGCCCGGCGAGCATGTAGAAATACGGCAGTAGCTCGTAGATGGGTTTCGACAGCCAGAGCTGTTTCAGATTGCTCATGGATGGCGCGACTCAGCCAGTGCCACCGACGGTCAGGCCATCCACGCGCAGCGTCGGCTGGCCGACACCCACCGGGACCGACTGACCGTCCTTGCCGCAGACGCCCACACCTTCGTCCAGCTCCAGGTCGTTACCAACCATCGAAACTTTACCGAGCACCGACGGCCCGTCACCGATCAGCGTGGCGTCGCGAATCGGCGCTCCCAGTTTGCCGTTTTCGATCAGGTAGGCCTCGCTCGCCGAAAACACGAACTTGCCGGACGTGATGTCCACCTGTCCGCCACCGAAATTGCGCGCGTAGACGCCCTTGTCAACCGACCCGATGATCTCGTCCGGATCGTGCGGTCCCGGCAGCATGTAGGTATTCGTCATGCGCGGCATTGGCAGATGGGCAAAAGACTGCCGCCGCCCGTTGCCGGTGGACTCGACCCCCATGAGCCTCGCATTGAGCCGATCCTGCATATAGCCGCACAGCTTGCCCTTCTCGATCAGCGTCGTCTGGCGCGTCGGCGTACCCTCGTCGTCGACATTCAGCGAGCCACGCCGTCGCTCCAGGGTGCCGTCATCCACCACGGTGCAGAGTTCTGACGCCACTTTCTCACCGAGGCGCCCCGAAAATGCCGACGTCCCCTTGCGATTGAAATCGCCTTCCAGGCCATGGCCGATCGCTTCGTGCAGCAGCACCCCGGGCCAGCCGGGGCCCAGCACGACGACCATTTCGCCGGCAGGGGCCGGCACGGCCTCAAGATTGATCAACGCCTGCCGCACGGCCTCGGCGCCGTACTCGATGGCGCGATCTGCGTCGGTGAAATACTCATAGCCAAACCGGCCACCACCACCCGTGTAGCCCTGCTCGCGCTTGCCACCGTCCTCGACGATCACTGAGACGTTCATACGCACCAGCGGTCGCACGTCGGCCGAGTACACACCGTCGCTCGAACAAACCAGGATGATTTCATGCACGCCCGCAATACTCGCGTTGACCTGGCGCACACGCGGATCCAGCGCGCGCGTCGCGCGGTCGACCTTCTGCAGCAGTTCGATCTTGTCCGGGTCATGCAGGCTCACCAGCGGGTCGATGGGGTCGTAGAGTTGCCGGCCACCGCTGGCCGCGCGCCAGGCCTGCACTGCGCCCTGCTTGCCACGCCGGGCGATCGCGGACGCTGCATCCGAGATCTGCATCAGGGCAGGCCGCAGAATCTCGTCGGAATAGGCGAAACCGGTCTTTTCCCCGCTGATTGCCCGTACGCCGACACCCCGCTCGATGTTGTGGCTGCCTTCTTTGACGATCCCGTCTTCAAGCGACCAGGACTCGTGCCGCGACACCTGGAAATACAGCTCGCCGGTATCGACACCACCGCGCATCAGTGTATTCAGTGCGGCCTGTAGGTCGCCGTCTGCCAGTCCCGCCGGTGTCAGCAGCGCCTGGTGCGCCAACTGCACGGATTGTTTATCGCTGTCGCTCACATTCGTCTCCGTACATTCAGTCTTCCGGCAGGTCCAGTCGCCGGTGCACCAGCACCGGAAACTCTGCGCGCAGCCTCGACGCACGCTGCGAATCCACCGCTCCCAACACGATGCCCGGCTCGTCAGAGCGTTCTGCGACGACCTCGCCCCAGGGACCGATTATGGCCGAATGGCCCCAGGTGCGGCGGCCGCCCGGATGCACACCAGTCTGCGCAGCGGCGACCAGGTAATTCAGATTCTCGATGGCCCGGGCCCGCAGCAGCACTTCCCAGTGCGCGCTCCCGGTTGCGTACGTGAATGCGGCCGGTACTGCGACGATCGCCGCACCACTGGACGCGAGGCGGCGAAACAATTCGGGGAAGCGCAAATCGTAGCAAACAGCCAGGCCCAGCCCGCCCCACGGCGTGGTGACCGTCAGCGGGCTCTCGCCGGCGGTCGTGTTGGTCGACTCCCGATAGCGTTCCGAGCCGCCCGGCACGTCCACGTCGAACAGGTGCATCTTGTCGTAGCGACCCTGTCGCCGACCGCTGTCGTCGTAAACGCAGCAGGCCGCGACCGGAGCGCCGTGTTCGACCTGCAGCGGCATTGTGCCACCGACGATCCAGACACCAGCGCTGGCTGCCATGTCGGCGAGCGCATCCTGGATGGGCCCCTCGCCATCAACTTCCGCAATCTCGCGACGAAAGTCATCACGGGCCGCCATCGCCGCGAAATTCTCCGGTAGCACGACCAGCGAGGCACCGGCCCGTGCCGCTTCGTGGACGCGATCGCGGACCTCCCGCAAATTGAGTTCGACGTCCTCGCCGGAGCGCATTTGCACGGCAGCGACCACCAGGCCGGGATTGCCCGGCGAAACATGTCCCGTCACGGCACGATCTCCTCGGGTAACTCGGTGCCCGGCTCCGTCACCATATCGTCTGCGTCCACCGGCGCTGGCAGAATCTCCGCAAGATATTTTTCACAGGCGCTGAACCTCGACGTGTCGACATCAGCGCGTGCCAGTCGCTCAGCCCCTGCTGTTTCCCAGGGCCCTTTAATCTGCCAATAGGACTCACCGAGTTCGCTGAGCGGCTTCTTGAAAATCTGTGAGAATACGGCGGCAGCCGCTCCGCCCACCGGACCCCCGGCCGCAAAGCCGCCCACGATCATCAGGTTGGAAACGTGCGGGCGCACGACGGCGAGCTGATCATAGTCCCGCGCGCCAAGACCGGTGCGACCGACCACACCCATATCGGCGACCGAACCTTCGAGGCCGAGGTTACAGGTGTAAGCGTTACCATCATCGAGCGTGAAGTCCCCGCGCAGGAAATCGAAGCCGAAACCTTCGTCAAATACGTCCCGAAAATCCAGTGACAATCGCCGCGGCAGGGACGCGATACTGAGAACTCCGAGTAGCCGACCGCCGCCGGCATCGAGCTGCAGCAACGATCCGGCGCCAAACTCGATGCTGAAGTCGCCGGATGCGCGGGCCAGAAACTCTGCGTCGGGCGATCCCGGCCAGCTGATATCCGCGACAGCCTCGGCCGAGTCACTCTCGATGACCGGCTCGTATCCCAGGCGCTGCAGCGTGTCCTCAACATCCGTACTGACAAGGCGGGCCCGCAACCGGCTGCGCTGCATCTGGACGTCGTTGCCCACGACCAGCCACGCACCATCCCCGGAAATCGTGAAGGAATCACCGTTTATCTCGAGCGGACTGGCGGTCACGCCGTCAATCCCCGGCCGGATTTCCATGTTCAACTGGCCAAAATTTATCTCGCCAATGCGGAAGTCCTGCACCGCCACCTGCAGTGGCGGCAGCGCTCGAGGATCCATGCTGCCGCCATCACCGGCGGCCGTCTCGCGCAGCCAGAGCTGGCGCAGGTCGATCTGCCACGGTTCGGTCCGATCGAAATCCAGCGGCATGCCAGCGCTGCCGCGTATGCCCTCGCCGTCGGCTGCCATCAACCACCCACTCCCGGCGCGACTGATAGCGATTTCGCTCTCGCGAAACAGCTGCCCGAACAGAACCAGCTCGTCTGCCTGCAGCTCGGCCTGCTGCAGCGCTCCGAACAGGCCCCCACCGCCGGACTGCTGCGCAGCGCGAGTCAGCTCGATCCAGTTCGCAACGCTGAAGCGCGCCAGTCGCCCCCGCAGCTGCAGGCCGGGCTCGGCGGGCAGCTCGGCCCGATCCCCGCCAGCATTCACAAGGCCGCGCTCGAGTTCCCAACGGCCACCGCTATCTTGCAGACGCAGCGCCCAGTGCAGGTCATCACGCCATCGACCGAGCACGTCGATCACCCCGGGCCGACCGAACCCGAGATCGAGATAGAGCGGCGCGACCGAGTCGGCCGCTTTCTCGAGGGGCGCCGGGAAGTCACTGCCGACGCCCTGCAAATCCGAGCGCAGCAGCAGGTGCAGTCCGGCTGAAGCTTCGTCGCGGATCTGCGGGATCATCGCCATTGCCCGCCACGACGCACTGCCAGTGAGACGATCGGCTAACGGCAAATTCAGCGCGTCGGCCCAGCTTTGCACCGCATTGCTGCCCTCTACGAGGACGTAGTGACTGAAGCGGCTACCGCTGCTCTGCGTCGGACGCAGTTTTGCGGTCACCGCTTCACCGAGCAGCATGGCCTCGAGTGAGTCTGCCGACAACCGCGTCTTGTCGAGCGTGACGCGCCCCTGAATGTCCGAAAAACCGAACGCGAGACCTTCCAGGCCGAGCGTCGCCGCTTCCAGATCGAAGTTAGCCCGCAACTCGTAATCCCGGAGCCGCGCCAATGGCAATCGCATGGACAGATCGGCCGCTACCGGACCGGTTGCTGTCGCGCGCCGGAACGTGTCGCCTAGCTGCTCCGCTAACGGACTTGCTCGCAGGAATCCGAACAAGCCATCCATCGTGACGCGCTGCTGCCCGGCGATGTCCAGCACGCCGCGACGCAAGTCATCGATCCGCACCTCGACGTCGCGGACGTTCAGGCCGCCGAGCCGGCCGGAATTGCTGCGACTATAGAAACTGATGCCGTCGAACACGAAATCCCCGGCCAGCGATTCCACGACCGGCCAGCGATTGGCGAAATCCAGCCGGCCATCTTCGATGCGCATGTCGACCCGAAACAAGCCTTCACCATGGTCGTACGGAAACTCACGCAACGGTCCGCGAAACCGAATGCGCGCTTCCGGGACACGCCCTGCTGTGATGGCTCGCTGCAACCATCGTGTCACGTCGGGCGGAAAGCGCCGCAGCGGCAGGTAATCCAGAATATTGATCGCCTCACCAGCCCGCACCGATGCATCGAGATCGAGGCGCATACCGCCGCCAGCACGCGGCAGGCTGAATTCGAAGCGCGAGCTGGCCTCACCCGCGATCGTCTCGACTGCAAAACTGTCGCTGAGCACGCGCACACCGTCCGTGGTCACCCGCCACACCAGCAGACCAGACAGTGCATCGGCGGTAATCGGTCGCAGGAATACCTGTGGCAACGCTATTTCGACACCGGCGGTGTCCAGTTCCAGTCGCCCGCCGTCCTGATCTCCGGCAATGGTTCCGCTCAACCCGGCTGCGGTCAGACCACCGGGGAATTCGCGTACGCCGAGCTGATCGAATGCGAGTGCAAAGTTGTAACGGGCCGGCGTGTCCCCGGCCAGGTTTATGTCCGCGGTGAAGTTGCGGACGTCTCCGGTCACCGCAGCAGGCAACAGGTCGCGACGCATCTGGTCCGTCGCCAATCCATTCAGAATCGCATACACGTCCTGCAGGCGCAGAAAGCTGGCCTCGGCGGTAATATTGCGCAGCCCGGCCTGCCCGTCGGTCGCAACGGCCAGCGACAGCGAGCTGCGCGGCCAGAGTTGTTGGTCGCGTCCCAGCCGCAGCTCGTTGGCCGCGATCAGCCAGCCATTGGCACGCCGCTCCCACTCGAAATTGCCGGCGACACGATCGAATACCTCGATTTCCCCGATGGTCGTACCGACGGCAACGCCAGTCAGGCTTACTTCGGCCAGAATGGATTGCGGCTGCAGACCGCGCATCCGCCCGGCGAGAACCAGGTCCCCGCGCGCGCCCGAGAACGGCAATTGCTGGCGCGTGGCCAGGCTGAGCAACGGCGGCAGGATCAGGTCTTCGCCATTCACGGCGAAATCCCACCCGACTTCGGCCGGATTGGCGCGATGGCCAGACAGGCGACCGGTCAGATCCAGCGCGACTTCCACCGTCCCGCTGGAGACACCGGTCAGTTCGACCCGCCCGTCGGCCATAATGGCGGCCGGATCCAGTTCCAGGCGCAGGCGCTCGAACATGCCTTCCAGAGGCGGAATGTCACTGGCTTCGTCGCGGTAGGCGAACGCCAGGTCTTCGACCTCTACGTCCAATTGCGGCAGGTCGACGGGCTCGCCGGCGGTATTGGCCGGCAACAACGCGTTCAGGTCACGCCCCTGCACCAGGAAGCTGCCATCTGCGAGCCGCTGCACGTCGACACGGGCACCATTGACCCCGACGTAATCCACCGTAACGACCTGGTCAGTCAGCAGCCGGACCAGGCTCAGGCCCACGGCTACCTCGTCCGCGGTCATCACGGTTTCGAACGCCCGGCGATCACTCAGGCGGACGTCAAAAAGCTGCAGTTCCGGCCCGCGCAGTGGCCAGCTTGCGCTGATGCGCTGAAACTCGACCTCGAGGCCGATGGCATCGGTCGCGATCCGCCGGATTTCCTGCTGGTACGTTGGGACCAGTGGCAAAAGCAAGCGCAGCGCACCGACGAACAAGGCAAGCAGAATGACGCCGGTTGCGGCCGTATAGACCAACACGCGAACCAGCTTGCCGATGATGCCAATCATCCGCTTGCCTCAGACCAGCACGACATCGAAGCGATCCTGGGCGTACATGCTTTCCGCCTGCAGTCGGATCGGCTTGCCCGTGAACTCCTCGAGTTCCGCGAGACTGGAGGATTCTTCATCCAGTAACATCTCGATCACGTCCTGGTGTGCCAGCACGACGAGCTCGGTGAAACTGAACTGGCGATGCTGCCGCAGGATTTCCCGGAAGATCTCGTAACAGACCGTCTCGGCGGTTTTCAGATAACCGGTGCCATCACACGCGGGGCATGGTTCGCAGAGAATATGCTCGAGACTTTCCCGGGTGCGCTTGCGCGTCATCTCGACCAGGCCCAGCGGCGACACCTGCGTGATCTGCGTGCGGGCGGAATCTGCCGCCAGCGCCGACTGCAGCGCATCGAGGACCTGATCACGGTGATGTGCCTCGACCATGTCGATGAAGTCGATAATGATGATGCCACCCAGGTTCCGCAGGCGGAGCTGCCGCGCGATCGCGACCGCGGCTTCGAGATTGGTGCGGAAGATCGTCTCCTCCAGATTCCGGTGCCCGACGTAGGCGCCCGTGTTCACATCCACCGTAGTCATCGCCTCGGTCTGGTCAAACACGACGTGCCCGCCGGATTTCAACGACACCTTGCGTTGCAGGGCCCGTTCGATTTCGTCCTCGATACCGTAGAGATCGAGAATCGGCCGCCGGCCGGTATACAACTCTATGTCGAGCGCTTTCTCCGGCATGAACTGATTGGTGAACTCGCTGAGCCGCTGGCTGAATTCCTCGGAGTCGACGCGCACCCGTTCGATGCCGATGCTGACCAGGTCGCGCACCACGCGGATTGCCAACGGCAAATCCTCGTGCACCAGGCTGCCCGTCGGCTGACCGTTGGCTCTCTCGCGCACGACGTCCCACAGTTTCTGCAGGAAGAGCATATCGGCGCGCAAGGCATCGCGTTCGGCACCTTCGGCAGCGGTGCGCACGATGTAGCCGCGGCGCGGATCGGTGCCGTTGCATTCCTCGACGAGCAGCCGCAATCGGTCCCGCTCCGCTTCGTCCTCGATCCGCGCCGAAATCCCGACATTGTCACCGGCCGGCACCATGACTACGTAACGGGATGGAACCGTCACGTAGGTCGTCAAGCGCGCGCCCTTGGTACCCAGCGGATCCTTCAACACCTGCACCAGGATCTCATCACCCTCACGGAGCAGGTCACGAATTGCCGGTTCGCGATCTTCCTCGGACGCTTCCACCCGGCGGGGGCGAATGTCCGCAACATGCAGGAACCCGGCGCGGTCCAGACCAATATCTACGAAGGCGGCCTGCATGCCCGGCAGCACGCGCGAGACCCGGCCCTTGTAGATGTTACCTATCAACCCGCGTCGCGACGCGCGCTCGATCATCAGTTCCTGCAAGACGCCGTTTTCAACGACCGCAGCGCGAACCTCCCGCGGCGTGACATTGATCAGGATTTCCTCGCGCAACTCGTTCATGCCTGTGGCTCCAGCACCCGCAGGCCGAGTGACTGCAGCAGACGGGCCGTCTCGAACAAGGGCAGACCCATGACACCGGAGTAGCTGCCCTCGAGCCGCTCGACGAAGATCGCCGCGATACCCTGGATGCCATAGGCACCGGCTTTATCCCGCGGCTCGCCAGTGCCCCAGTAAGCGCGGGCCTCGTCTGCATCGATGTCGCGAAATCGCACCGTCGAACAGCTCAGTGCGGTCACTTCGTGCGCAGCCTGTTTCGCAGCGACCGCCGTGTAGACCTCGTGTACCTGGCCACCGAGACGGCAAAGCATGGCGCAGGCATCGGCTTCGCCCCGTGGTTTACCGAGGATATCGCCATCGAGCACCACGGTCGTGTCAGCCGCGATTACCGGTGCCGGCGCCTGCAGCGCACTCGCGTCGACGGCGCGAGCCTTCGCCAACGCCAGTCGCGAGACGTACTGACCGGGCGCTTCGCCGGGCAGGCTCGTTTCATCGACATTGACCGGCAGGACCTCGCAGTCCAGGCCGAGCTGCGCCAATAGCTCCCGCCGGCGGGGCGATGCAGAAGCGAGGTAGACGAATCTGTTCATTACTCTCGGTGGTACGGGTGGCCCTGCAGCAGGGTCCACGCTCGATAGATCTGCTCAGCCACGACCACGCGCACCAGCGCGTGTGGCAGGGTCAGGCGCGACAGTGACCAGCTTTCATGAGCCTGCGCCAGGCAGTCATCAGCCAGGCCGTCAGCACCGCCCACCAGCAGCGCCACGCGGCGATAGTCGCTCTGCCAGGACTCGAGTCGAGCTGCCAATTCGCGCGTGTTCCATTGTCGCCCGCGCTCGTCCAGCGCCACGATCCTGTCGGCATCGCCGGCGCGTCGCAACAGTTCCTCGCCCTCTTTCGCCGTCGCGATCCCGATCTCGCCAGCGTTTTTTCGCCGACCGGCTGGAATCTCCTCCAGCACGAGTTCCAGGTGTCGGGGTAACCGCTTGCAATAGACATCGAAACCCTCGTTGATCCAATCGGGCATGCGGGTGCCCACTGCAAGCAGGGAGATTCGCATGGCGGAAGTCGGGCCAGATCAGGCGGAGCCGGTTCCGGCGCCGGCGCCGTTTGACCCCATATCCCAGAGCTTTTCCAGCTTGTAGAACTCGCGGGTACTCGCTTGCATGATGTGCACGACGACATCCTGCAAATCCACCAGCACCCACTCCCCGGCGTCCATGCCCTCAATACCCAGGGGCCGCTCACCGGCTTCCTTGATTGCCTCCACGAGACTATCCGCGATCGCGCGCACGTGTCTGTCGGACGTGCCACCGGCAACGATCATGTAGTCGGTGATCGACGTCAGCGTGGCGACATCGAGCACGCAAACATCCCGCGCTTTCATGTCCTCGAGCGCTGCGACCGCCAGATCCAGTAGCTCCTTACTCTGCACTATGCATGTCCTCCATGGACCAGGGCAGCGCCCGCGTCCTCATAACAACCAGATTCCAGAATGATGTCGCGCACGGCATCCGGGACCAGAAACCTGGGGTCTTCGCCGGCTGCAACCAGCCGGCGAATCGCGCTCGCCGAGACATCGAGCGACGTCACCGCCCACTCCAGGATATGACCGGTACCGGATGCCAGCCGCGCCGGATCCGTAATGCCGCGGTCCGTGATCAACTGGCCGATTTCACCCTCTGTGGGCAGGCTCGCGCCCGGACGGTGCATCACAATTAGATGCGCATGGTCGAACAATTGTTCCCACCGGTGCCAATCCATGAGGCCGGCGAACGCATCCATTCCCAGGATCAGCGCCAGTGAGCGCTGCGGTTGCTCGGCACGCAACGATTCGAGCGTGTCGACCGTGTAGGACGGCCCCTGTCGTTGCAATTCGCGATCGTCGAGCACGAAACCGGGTTGCCCCGCGAGCGCCGCCTCCAGCATGCGCATCCGCACGGCAGCAGGGGCCTGGGTCGGTTCCCGGTGCGGCGGTTCGCTGGCGGGGATAAAGCGAATCTCCGTCAACGCCAGCGCTTGCAGCAATTCGAGGGCCGTGCGCAGGTGGCCGATGTGTACCGGATCGAAAGTCCCGCCGTAGATTCCGGTGGCCGCCATGATTCCCGCCTACGGTCGTCCCGCAGCTGGCGCGGGCGCCGCCAATGACAAGGCGAGTTCCAGAAGTGCATTCCAGTCGACACCAGGACGGGCACCTTTGACAATGCGGTCGGTGCGCTGCGCTGCGGCCAGGAGCTGGCGAACGCGGTCGCCATCAAAGCGTTCGACTGCCCGCCGCAATAAGCCTTCGCGAGAACGCCAGACGCCGGCCGCCGTCATGGCTTTGCCGGGCGCCTCGCCCTGATCGAGTCTGTGCCGCACATCAGCCAGCGCGGTAATTTCACGCACCAATCCCCACAGCGCAAGCGGGGCGGCAACACCCTCACGTTGCAGCTGCTGCGCCACGCGAGCGGTTCGCGCAAGATCACCAGCCAGCGCCGCGTCTGCAAGTTGAAACACGTCGAAGCGCGCCCCATCGGCCACCGCCGCACGAACCGTCTCCGGAGTGACGCGACCGGACGGCGCCAGCAGCACCAGCTTGTCGATTTCCTGTTTCGCGGCGAGCAGATTTCCTTCGACGCGCGCGGCTAGCAACTCGAGCGCGTCCGGATCGCAGCTCAAGCCCGCCGTTTTCAGGCGGGCCGCCAACCACGCGGGCAACTGCTCCGGTGCCGGTGCCCGCAATGGGACCCACGCGCCGGCGTCGGTCAGCGCTCTGACCCATTTGGCCTTGGCGGCGTTGCCCGATAACCCGGGCGTGATAATCAGGATGACCTTGTCGGCCGGCGGGCTGGACGCTACCGCAACCAGTTCCCGTGAACCCTTGTCACCCGGCTTGCCGGTCGGCAGGCGGAGTTCGATCAGTTGCTGGCTCGCGAACAGCGACAGGTTGTCGAGGCTGGCCCGGAAACTCTCCCAGTCGAAGCCGCGTTCCGCCACGAACAGGTTCCGCTCGGCGCAGCCAGCATCACGGGCCGCCCGACGGAGCAGATCGACGGTCTCATCGACCAGCAATGGCTCATCGCCCGAAACGAGGTACAGCGGCCCGACGCCCTTCGAGCGCAGCTGACTGCGCAGTTGCTGCGGATTCAGCCTCACGCGATCAGTCGGCCACCCGATTCCAGCTGATGGACTCCTCTTCGAGCAATATAGGGATACCGTCCTGGACCGGATAGACGAGGCGTCCATCCCGGCTCACCAATGCTTCTGACCATTCCTCGGCCACGGCTTCGTCACCGTTATTTTGAAGCTTGCCGCCGCGGATTGCGGCATTCAGGGCTTGCAGACGCGCGTCGTCCAGGATCTCCAATGGCAACCGGGTAATGGGGCAACAGAGTATGTCGAGCAGCGTCTTGTCCATCATTATTAAAGAAGTCTGTCGGCAATATAGCACGCCAACTGGTCAATCGCGGTTCGATCCGGTCGCTTGCCGGACGCTTTCGCTGCAGGGCGGCACGGGGTCGTAACCCCCGTCACTGAAGGGATGGCAGCGCAGGATGCGCCGCAAGCTCAGCCACCCACCGCGGCACAGACCGTGGCGTTGGATTGCCTCCAGGCTGTAGCTGGAGCACGTTGGGAGAAATCGGCAGCGAGCCCCGAGCAGTGGTGACAGGAACCGCTGGTAACCGCGGATCATGGACAGGGCGAGAGCAGCTGCCGGACTGGTCCGTCGTGACGCAGGCGACTCCACCTCGTCAGACGGTCGCCGCTGTTTCGGCCGCCCGGCGTATGGCACCGATCATCGCATTCAGGCCGTTGCTGCGCGTTGGACTGAGGTGCTGATCGAGCCCGATGGCCTCGATGAACGCGGGCGGCGTGTTGAGGATTTCGGTAGCACGGCGGCCGCTGTAGACGCGCATCAGGATGGCGATCAGGCCCGACACGATGGCCGAATCGCTAATGGCCTGGAACTCGAGCCGATCATCACTCGGGTTCGTGATGAGCCAGACTCGCGACTGACAACCTTTCAGCAAATTGTCATCCGTTTGGGCCTGCTCCGGGAATGGCGGCAGTTTGCGGCCCATGTCGATAATGTACTGGTAACGATCCATCCAGTTATCAAAGAACTGGAATTCATCGATCAGTTCCTGCTGCGCGGTATTGATGTCTGACATAGGTTGTCGCCGTTACGAACGCGCCGCGGAACTCTCGCCGCGACGCCAGCGGCTGCCCTCGGGTCCGTCTTCAATGAGGATGCCCTCGGCTGCCAGTTCGTCACGGATCCGGTCGGCGGCAGCAAAATCCCGGCGCGCGCGCGCATCGTCACGCTCGGCCAGTCGTTTCTCGATATCGGCAGAATGAAGCGCATCGCCGCTGCCAGCGGTAAACCACTCGGCGGGATCCGCCCCAAGCAAACCGAGAAATTCCGCACTGGCTCGCAGCGTCGCGGCCAGGGTCGCGCGCTGCTCCGCATCGGCACTGCGATGAATCTGCCGCACAAGCTCGAACAAGGCTGCCGTGGCCCGGGGGGTATTCAGGTCATCTTCCAGCGCAGCGACAAAGTCCGCAGCCGGGTCTGCGCCTTCCCACCGGCTCTTCCAGCCCGGCGCATCTCTCAGGGCACCGTAGAGCCGATCCAGTTTGCGCCGCGACTCCTGCAGCAGATCATCCGTCCAGTCCAGCGGCTGGCGATAGTGCGCACTCAGCAGCGCCAGGCGCACGGCCTCGCCTGGCGCCTGTTGCAACAGGTCCCGCACCAGCACGATGTTGCCCAGAGACTTGGACATCTTCGTGTGGTCGACATTGACGAAGCCATTGTGAATCCAGTAGCGGCAAAACTTTTCACCGCCGTGAGCGCAGGTACTCTGCGCAATCTCGTTTTCGTGATGCGGGAAGATCAGATCATGCCCGCCGCCGTGAATATCGATACTGCGGCCCAGGTGGGCTGCAACCATCGTGGAACATTCGATATGCCAGCCCGGACGGCCCCTGCCCCATGGACTGTCCCAACCCGGGAGGTCGGCTGTGGAAGGTTTCCACAATACGAAATCGCCAGCGTCCTCCTTGTAAGGAGCGACCTCCACCCGCGCGCCCGCGATGAGTTCCCGTTGATCCCGACGCGACAGCGCGCCGTAGGTTGCGAAGGATGCCACCCGAAACAATACGTGGCCCTCGGCGGCGTAGGCATGGCCGGAGTCGATCAGCGCCGAGATCATCGCGATGATCTCGGTCACATGGTCAGTCGCCCGTGGTTCGATGTCGGGCGGCAGCACGCCGAGCGCGTCCATATCGGCGTGATAGGCTTCTGAATAGCGCGCCGCAATCACGTCGATCGGCACGCCTTCGTCGGCGGCCGCCTTGTTGATCTTGTCATCGATGTCGGTGATGTTGCGCGCGTACGTGAGCGTGTACCGCGAGCGCAGCAAACGCGCCAGCACGTCGAATACGACTGCCGGCCGGGCGTTGCCGATGTGCGGATAACTGTAAACCGTCGGCCCGCACACATACATCGTGACGCGCCCGGGATCCAGGGGCTCGAATGGCTCCTTGTGGCGGCTCAGGGTGTTGTAAAACGCGATACTCATGGAAACCCGGTCTGGCGCGTCGGCGCACGGCAAGCCCGCTATAATAGCAAGCCTTGGTGAATCCCAGATCCGGGCCCGGAGGCCGACCGGCCGTGCCGGGCGGCCCAGACAGGAGACTCAGCGTGGAACCGGCGAAGATTTTCGGCGCGCGCAAGAGCGTTGAACAAGTAGAGGAAGGCATCGAGCTGGCACCCAAGTTCGACGAGCATGGCCTGATTCCGGCCGTGACGACGGACTACGCCAGCGGTGAGCTGTTGATGCACGGCTACATGAACGCCGAGGCACTTGCCCGAACGATCGAGACGGGAGAAGCACACTACTACAGCC
>JASJBD010000082.1 GCA_030066665.1 Gammaproteobacteria bacterium | reverse complement strand
GGCGTCGATGCACGCGTGGTTAAAGTGGCAGACCGGGTACGGCTTGATCGCCACGTTCATCATCTCCCAGGTCTGGCCCATGTCGTCGGCCAGGTCCGCGACGTCCACGTCGTCGCGACGCAGGTACAGCGAATACAGGCCGTAGCGGCCTTCGTACGCGTTCAAGGGGCCCTTGAAGTCACCAGCGGCCAGCGCCGCGGCTGTGATGGCGTTGCAGGCGGCCCAGCCGGGGTGCAGTCGCTTGGTCCATGAGCCATCGTCGAGGAATTCGAGGCTGCCGCTGGCCATGCTCAAGGCGATACCCTGCGCCCGCGCAAGCTGCTGACCATTCAGGCGTCCCAGGTACCCGGCCGCCACGGTACAGCCGAATATGCCGATCAACCCGGTCGGGTGAAAACCGATCTTCTGGAACATGCCCTCGGCAACCTGACCAATGCGTGCGTCGGTTTCGATGGCGAGAATGTAGGCCGCTAGCGCGGTCGCGCCGTCAACCTGGCGGCGTTGGCCGTCGGCCAGCACCACTGGCACAGCGCTGGTTGATCCGTGGATCACTGCGCCGCTGTGCGTATCGTCGAAATCGAGCCCGTGAATCAGTAAGCCGTTCAGCAGCGCCGCATCGCGCGGGGGCAGCAACAGGGGTGTGCCGATGACCGGGCATTCGCCATCGCCCGCCAGATTGCTGATGGCGCGAATGCTCTTCGGCGCAAAATCGTAGTGATGGGAGGCGAAGGCAATGCCGATGGCATCGGCCACGCACAGCTTGGCGTAATCAACCACGGCGTCGGGTACCGCCGCGAGCGAGAAGTCCTGCGCATAGTCTCCGAGCCGTTGTGAAATAGTCCGGGCAGATCCCAGGTCACTGGCGGATTCGATTACGGCACTCATGCTGTGAGCTCCCGACATGGCCGCGGCGGCTGCGACCGCGGCGAAATTAGCCTAAATGTCCGGACATTATAGCGGAACCACGCTGGTCAGCGCTGAACTCGGCGAGCCAGCGCCAGCAGCTGCTGCGCTCGTTTCAGCACCGCATAGTCCACGAACTGGTCACCCACTGTCATCGCTGCTGAACCGCCCGCCTCGGCCTGTTCGAACGCGGCCACGACGGCCCTCGCCTGCTCGATGTCAGCCGCGCTCGGCGTGAAGACTTCGTGGCAAATCGCAACCTGGCTGGGATGAATGCAAAGCTTGCCGCCAAATCCAAAGCGGCGGCCGCGCTCGGCGGAGTCCCGGAATCGCTGCTCGTCCCTGACCTGCAGCACGACCGTATCGATTGCCGGCGCGAGTGCCGCGATGCGGGTCGCATGCGTCAGCCGGGCGCGCGCGTACGCCAAAACTTCTTCATCAGGCGTCCAGTCGTAGCCGAGGTCGACGGTATAGTCGGCGCCACCTAGCGCCAGCCGACCAAGCCGCGGCGATGCGGCGGCAATCTCGAGCGCGTTCTCGACGCCCACGGCCGACTCGATAATCGCCATCAGTTCGATTGCGCCGGCGCGCAACCCCCGGCTTTGTTCGTGACTGGCAATCCAGCCATCCACGGTCGCGATGTCTGCCGCGGATTCGGCTTTGGGCAGGACGACGCCGTCGACCGGCGCGGCCCCCACGATCGCCGCGAGGTCTTCCCGGCAATACCCGGTGCCGGGAGCGTTAACGCGGATATACCCGCGACACTCACGCGGCAATTGCATCGCGGTAACCACCGCATTGCGGGCTGCGGCCTTTTCTGCGGGCGGCACCGCATCCTCCAGGTCGAGGATCACCGCGTCGGCGCCCAGCGTGAAGACCTTGTCCAGCTTGCGCGCATGATTGCCGGGTGCAAACAGGATACTTCGCAGGCCAATGGTTGCGTCGTCTTCCAGCGGAATCAGCCCTCGGTCCAGCCACTGTCCGAGTGCCACCCGCGTTTCAGCGTCAGTGAAAACTCGAAGCGGTCCGCCGGATGCTCGGACACGGAGATCTCGAACTGACGCTGACCGCGACCGAGATAGCGGCGGACCAGAATCAGCGATGACGTGCCGGGCTCGACATCGACGGCTGCAGCAACCTTCTCGTCCACTGCGCTCGCTCTGAAATCGACCTCGACACTCTCGATTTTTTCATCGAATGTGCGTTCGATGATCTCGTAGACCGGTCGGCGACTGCGACCGATTTTGCGCGCGACACCCGCATACTCCGGCAACACATAAATGTCCGTCCAGCAAATCGGCAAGCCGGTTTCGGCCAGTTTGCGCACCGCACCGATCCGTGTCCATTCGCTTCCCACCGGGCATTTCAGCAGTCTCGCGAGCGACCGCGACGTTCTGACGGGCTCTGTTTCCACGAGGCTCAGACGACTGTTCTCCGGGTACTGCATGAGTTCCGCCGGTGAATGCATGAGTTGGACGTAGGATCGGTTGGCCTCGTTGGAACGCACGACCGTGCCCAAACCCTGGTGACGCTGAATCAGTCCCAGCTCCTGCAGCACGCGCAGACTCTCCCTCACGGTATGCCGGCTGACCTGGTATTGCTCCACGAGTTCCAGCTCACCCGGCATCCGTTCGCCCACGGCCAGGCGGCCGGAGCGAATGTCCTCCATCAGGGTTTCGGCCAACTGCCGGTAACGCGGTTTCGCGTCCTTATCCTTGGTAACTGGCATGCGACGGACCTTTGCCAAATTGCATTGCAACAGTCGCAACGATATCATTTGTCCGGACAAATCCCCAACCCAATTCCCATGACCGCACGCACCGATGAACAGCTGGCGCCGCAGCGCTACCGGGCCGCCGAAGGTCGGTATTACGAAGAGTTCACCATCGGCGATGTCTATGAGCACCGCCCGGGTCGGACGATCAGTCAGCAGGACAATGCCTGGTTCACGCTGTTGACCATGAATACCCATCCGCTGCATTTCGACGAGGAATACGCCAGGCAAACCGAATTCGGGCGACCGCTGGTGGCAAGTCCGCTGACGGTGGCGGTCATCGTCGGGATGAGCGTCGCCGATGTGAGCCAGCGGGCCATCGCCAATCTTGGCTGGAAGGAGATTGCGCTGACGCACCCGGTGTACCCGGGCGACACGCTGTATGCCGAATCGGAAGTGATCAGCAAGCGCGACTCGAAGTCCCGCCCGAATGCCGGCATAGTCAGCGTGCGCACGATCGGGCGCAATCAGGATGGCACCGTGGTTTGTACCTTCGAGCGCACGATGCTGATCCCGAAACGTGATGCATCGATGGTTGTCTGAATTAGGGTCGAACCGAGGTTTTCGCAAGGTGAGTCGTATTCCCTGTCGGGCACGATCTTCGCGGTTCGAAAACCTCGGTTCGATCCCTTGTGGAGAAACGTATGGCAGCTAACGAACACCTGCTCGACGCGCAGGCCGCCGCCGAGCGTGCGGAGCTCGACACGCAGATCCTGGACGCGATAGATCGCTGGGTCGAGAAAGAAGTACGGCCGATTGCCCGGGAGTACGACCAGGCTGACCGCTATCCGGAAGAACTGGTCGAGCAGATGAAGGAGCTTGGCCTGTTCGGCGCGACCATTGGTACCGAGTACGGCGGGCTGGGACTCTCGGCGGGCACGTATGCCAAGGTGGTCGCACGAATTTGCGAAGTGTGGATGGCACCCACCGGCATATTCAATTCGCACCTGATCATGGCGAATTGTGTGGAGCGCGCCGGCACGGCAGATCAAAAAGCCCATTACCTGCCCAGGTTTGCGACGGGTGAGTTGCGCGGCGGCATCGGGCTGACCGAACCGAATGCCGGGACGGATCTGCAGGCGATCCGCACGGTCGCGCAACGGGAAGGCGATGACTACGTCATCAATGGCACGAAGACCTGGATTTCCAATGGCATTAAAGGTAACTGCCTGGCGGTTTTGACGAAAACGGACCCGACGGCCGAACCACCCCACCGCGGCATGAGCATGTTCCTGTGCGAAAAGGGACCGGGCTTCACGGTCGGCAAGAAACTCGAAAAGCTGGGCTACCGCTCTATCGACAGCGCGGAACTGGTGTTCCAGGACTACCGGGTATCGAAAGACAAACTGATTGGTGAGGTCGAGGGCCAGGGTTTCAAGCAAGCGGCGGGCGGACTCGAACTCGGGCGCATCAATGTGGCGGCCCGCGGCGTGGGCATGGCGCGCGGCACGTTGGCGCTCGCACTGGCCTATGCGAAAGAGCGCAAGACCTTCGGCAAACCGATTGCCAAACACCAGGCCATTCAGTTGAAGCTGGCGGATATGTCGACGCGCGCCGAAGCGGCAGCGTTGCTGGTGCAGGACGCCGCGGACCGGTTCGATAGTGGACAGCGTTGTGACCTGGAGGCAGGTCGCGCCAAGCTATTCGCATCGGAGGCCGCGCTCGAGAATAGCACCGAGGCCATGCGGATTTTCGGCGGCTACAGCTACTCCACCGAGTACGAAATCGAACGCTTCTACCGGGACGCGCCGTTGATGTGCATCGGTGAAGGCACGAACGAAATCCAGCGCATCATAATTGCGAAGCAGCTCGTGGAACGCTCCTGACGAGCAATCAGCTGGCCTCGCGGTACTGTTCCGCGACCTGCGGGAAAATGCCTGCCTTCGGCAACATCGCCGGCACGCTGCGACCGAGCTGTTCCTGTAACCACGCACTCGTCGCGACGATCTTCTCCAGGTCGACACCGGTTTCCACACCGGAACGCTGCAGCATGTAAACCAGGTCATCGGTCGGAATATTGCCGGTGGCTGCCGGCGCGAACGGGCAGCCGCCAATGCCACCAATACTGGCATCGATGGACGAGGCACCCGCCGTGACCGCTGCCTGCGCGTTGGCGAGACCGGTGTTGCGGGTATTGTGAAAATGGCAGCGAATCGGCGTGCCGCCAATGCGCTCCCGTACCGCGGCGATCATTTCATCGACCTGTGCCGGCACGCCAACGCCAATACTGTCAGCGAGGCCCAACTCTACCGGCTGCGCCTCCATGACCTGGTCGACGATCTCCAGCACTCGCGCCAACGGCACTTCGCCCTCGAACGGGCAACCGAAAGCGGAAGACACCATCACGTTCGCGCGAATGCCGGCCGCTTTGGCGTCGCGTGCAATGTCGAGCCAGGCCTTGATGGACTCGCTGGTCGGGACACCCTGATTTCTCTGGTTGTACGTATCGCTCGCCACGACTGCCATGCCGATCTCGTCGATGCCGGCGTCGCGCGCCCGGTCGAAGCCTTTGCGATTCAATACCAGGCCGATATAGATCACGTCATCGCGCTGGGGCAGGCCAGCAATCACGGCCTCGGCGTCGGCCATCTGCGGCACGCGCTTGGGGTGCACGAAGCTGCTGACTTCCATGCGCCGGATTCCCGCATCGATTGCGCGCTCGATAAACGCGAGCTTGGTCTCGGTTGACAGTATTTCCGGCTCGCTCTGCAGCCCGTCGCGGGGACCCACTTCGATGATTGATACCCGCTTTGCTTGAGTGGTCATTTTGTGATTAATAAAAACGTAAAGATCCGCTATTGTAGCACTCCTGCAAGGAGACCCCGATGTCTGAAGAAACAACCAACAGTCGCGGACCGTTGGCCGATCTGCGTTTAGTCGAGATGGGCACGCTGCTGGCCGGCCCGTTCTGTGGCCAGCTCATGGGCGATTTTGGTGCCGAAGTCATCAAGGTAGAACCACCCAACCAGGGTGACCCGATGCGCGATTGGGGGCAGGAAAAGGCGCATGGAATGTCGCTGTGGTGGCCGGTGATTGCGCGCAACAAAAAGTCGGTCACGCTGAACCTGCGCGAGCCGGAGGGGCAGCAGGTTGCGCGCGACCTCATTTCCAAAGCTGACTTCCTGCTCGAGAACTTTCGCCCCGGCACGATGGAGCGCTGGAACCTCGGCTACGATGAACTGAAGAAGATCAATCCGGGCCTGATCATGATTCGCGTCTCCGGTTTCGGGCAGACCGGCCCATACGCAAAGCGCGCCGGTTTCGGCGCGGTCGGCGAAGCGATGGGCGGATTGCGATATGTCTGCGGCGACCCGGCGACGCCGCCCAGCCGGATGGGTATCAGCATCGGCGACAGCCTGGCTGCGACCTTCGCCTGCGTGGGCGCATTGTCCGCGTTGCATTACCGAGAACGCACGGGCGTTGGCCAGGTCGTGGACTCCGCGATCTACGAAGCCGTCCTGAACATGATGGAATCGTTGATCACGGAATACGACAAGGCCGACTATATTCGCGAACGACAGGGCTCCATCCTCCCCAATGTCGCGCCGTCGAACATTTACCCGACCAGTGACGACCGGATGATCCTGATCGCGGCCAACCAGGACACGGTATTCAAGCGGCTGGCGGACGCGATGGGTCAACCGGAGCTGGCAGAGGACGAGCGCTACGCGACACACTCGGCACGCGGTGGCAATCAGCAGGAGCTGGACGAAATCGTCGCCGCCTGGACGCGCACGGTTACGGCCGATGAACTCGAAAAGAAGATGGAAGACTTCGGCATTCCGTCCGGCAAGATCTATCGCGCGCCGGAAATGCTCGAGGACGCGCAGTTTCGCGCTCGCAACGCCATTATCAAAACACTGCATCCGACTTTCGGCGAACTGCACATGCAGAACGTGGCACCGAAGCTGTCCGAAACTCCCGGCGGCGTGAGGGGGCCCGCGCCCGCACTGGGCGAACACAATGACGAGGTGTATCGCGACCTGCTCAATTACGGCGATGCGCGCATTGCGGGATTACGCGAAGCTGGCATCATCTGATGCACTGCTAATCACATGACGGCGGCGAGCGAGCGAGGAACGACCACTGGTCCAATCATTGGTCCCATTACCTGCGTGACATTTACCGCTCCCGACCTGGATGCCGTCCGGGAGTGTTATAGCGCGTACCTCGACTATCGGGTTGTCGAGGATGGTGAAATTGATGCGGACCTGGCGGATGCGTGGCAGGCACCGGGGGTCGCAGGCCGGCGCTATCTGTTGTTAGCACCGGCCGCTGCCGAGGATTGTTTTTTCCGCGCCATCGAAGGTCCGGCCAATTCGGATTACCGGCCGTTCTCTACCTACGGCTGGAACGCCGCGGAACTCATGGTCGAGAATGTCGACGCGATGGCCGAGCGTCTGCACGACTCACCCTTTCGTATTGTCGGCGAACCCCAGGATTTGTCCTTCAGCGACGACATCCGCGCCATGCAGATTCTTGGTCCCGGCCAGGAACTGCTCTACCTGACGCAATTCAAGCGCGAAGTTCCGGGCCTGTCCGTGCCTATGCCCCGCTGCTCCGTGGATCGCACCTTCATCGTCATTCTCGGCGGACCCGCGATGGACGAGCTGCAGTCGTTCATGGCGGAAACCTTTGCTATCGAGCGGGCGCCCGCGGTCGAATCCCGGGTCAAGGGCATGTCGGCGGCTTTCGGCCTGTCACCCGAGCATCGCTACCCGATTGCGGCCCTGACGGTCGCCGGGCAGTGCCTGATTGAAGTCGATCAGATGCCGGCACAGGCGCACGCGCGCGCGACGATCGACGGTGAGTTGCCGGCCGGAATCTCCATAGTCAGCTTCGCGGGCCGGGCCGACGCGGCAGCCTGCGCAGCCCGCGGCAAGCTCTACGAACCCGGTGGCGCCTGCCAGTTGGTGCGCGGCGTGGCCGGTGAGTTGATCGAAGTCATACCGGCCTGATCGAGACGTCAATCGGGCTTGCGTGCCAGCGTCAACCCGTCGCCGATTGGCACCATGGAGATCGCAAGTCCCTCGCGCTGATGCAGCCAACGATTGAATGCCCGTAGCGCGAGCGTGTCATCCTTCTGGTTCGCCGGGTCCGCGACACTACCGCCCCACAGCACATTGTCGAACGCCAGCAGCCCACCCGGTCGCAACAGTTCCAGGCCGAGCTCGGCGTAAGTCTGATAACTCTGCTTGTCGGCATCGACGAACATGAAGTCATAGCGCCCGGACTCGCCGGCGCTCAACATCGCGCGTAAAGACGCCTCCGCCGGTCCAATGCGCAGGTCAATCCGCTCGGCGACGCCGCCGCGCTCCCAGAACTGCCGCGCAATCGCAGTCCATTCTTCGCTCACATCCAGTGCCACGAGGCGACCATCCGGCGGCAGCGCGCCGGCGCACACCAGCGCACTGTAGCCAGTGAAGGTACCCACCTCGATACAGCGGCGCGCGCCGAGCAGGCGAATCAGCAGCGCCATAAACTGACCCTGCTCCGGCGCGATCTGCATCCGCGCATACGGCAGTTTGGCCGTTTCCTCCCGCAGTGCCACCATCGTCGGCGTCTCGTGTAATGACACCGAGCGCAGGTATTCCAGGAGGCGATCGTCCAACCCGACAGACTGTCTTCCCATGGGGCCGATCATAGCAAGCGCAATCGGATCGGCTACAATGCCGCGCCTCGCCTGCTCCCGAGCGCGATCGATTCATGACACCCGCCGACGCCCAGTCTCTGTTGCTCTGGCTCGTGCCATTGCTCGCCGCAACCGGCGTGCTGGCCGGAATTCTCGCCGGCTTGCTCGGTGTCGGCGGCGGCATCGTCATCGTACCGATGCTCTATTACCTGTTCTCTTACCTCGAGATCGACGAAACCGTGCGCATGCACCTTGCGGTTGGGACTTCACTCGCAACGATCATCGTGACCAGCATTCGATCAGTCCGCGCGCACCAGAGCCGTGGCTCATTCGATCGCGCGATCTTCCGCCGCTGGACGCCGGGCTTGGTCGCCGGCGTATTGCTCGGCACCTGGATTGCCACGCTGTCGAGCTTCGACATCCTGGTAATCGTGTTTGCCTGCGTCGCGCTGGCGGTCGCCGCGCAGATGGGCTTCGGCCAGGAAAAAGAACCGGCCAGCCATGGCACGCTGACGGGCGCGCTCGCCTGGCCAATCACCCTGGTCATCGGCGGCCTGTCCGCGATGATGGGTATCGGCGGCGGCGCGATGAGTGTGCCGGCCATGTCATGGTTCGGCGTACCGATTCATCGTGCCGTCGGCACATCGGCGGGCTTTGGCCTGGTAATCGCGATCCCGGGCACACTGGGCTTCATCGTCGGCGGCTGGGGCCAGCCTGCGCTGCCGCCGGGCAGTCTGGGCTATGTCAACCTGATCGGTTTCGCACTGATCGTACCGGCGACGATCCTCACGGCACCGGTCGGTGCGCGACTGGCGCATGCGTTGAATCCCGCGCCCCTGCGTCGGGCCTTCGCGCTGTTTCTCGGGATTACGGCGCTGAAGATGCTCGGCGACGTCAGCGGCGTGCTTTAGGTTCGGTTCGTGGAAAGCTGATTTCGGTGTCGAGCGTCAGCCGCTCACCGAATCGCGCGGTAATCCGATCACCGTGCCGCAGTGGCCGGCGGTCATCGATCGGCGCGGCGGCCATGCCGAACGCAACCATGTCACCCGGTCGGAAGCCATAACGCCGGGACAGTGCGGCAAGCAATGCAGGTGCATCGCTGACGGAAAACGAACGCGGCTTGCCGGCGACTCCGTTGATGCGTAATTCCACCGTCAACGCTTCGGTGCCGTCGATTTCATCCCGGGTCAATAACGCCGGCCCTGACGGAAACGCACCGGGAAACTGTTTGCTATCCAGGTAGCTACGCCACTGTCCGGCATCAACCGGTGGCGCCGGCTCGGGCATCGAGATGTCGGTCGCCACGGTCCAGGCGGCAATTGCGTCCTCTGCCGCCTGAGCGTCACCCTGGTAGAGCGGCCTGCCCAGCACGGCGACCGGCATCGCGCTCGCATGCACCGCATGGTCGTGCGCCCATGGAATCGTGACGGTCGCACCGTGCCCGGCGGCCGTAGCCGGGCCCTTGATGAACGCGGGCGGTTCCGGCTCGTGCGAATTCGAAGCCGCCATTGCCACCAGCATGAGACCGGGCCGCCGCACGGGTGCCATCAACTCGGTACTGGCGAGGGGTAACAACGCCCCGCTCGTGGTCAGATCCGCCGCAGCAGACGGATTCCGCGCCGCTTCCAGCATTTTGGCAACGTGATAGCGTCCGTCGTCGCCAGCCGCCAGAATGCTGACGACCGACTGCGGCAACCATTGCGATTCACTGAGGGTCCGGGGCGCTGCGACGAGGTCGAGAATCAGTTCATCGCTCAACAATACGCCCGGCCGGCCGGCGACTTCCCGGCTGTCGATCGTCACGAGTTGCATGGCGAGGTCTTCGCTCAGGCTTCGTTGTCGGCCACGTGCACGATCAGCCCATCGAGTTCATGGGTTATCTCGATCTGACAGGTCAGGCGGCTATTGGACCGGCGCTCGGCCGCTGCATCCAGCATCGCGTCTTCCATGTCCGCCATTGCCGGCAAGCGCGGGAGCCAGGATTCGTCGATGTAAGCATGGCAGGTCGCGCAGGCGCAGGCGCCACCGCATTCCGCAACGATACCGTCGACGCCGTTGTCGATGGCGCCCTCCATCACGGTGCTACCGACATCAACATCATGCGCGTGACGTGCCCCGTCACGGGTGAGATAGACGATTTGCGGCATGGATCGGTCGGCGGCAATCAGCCTGGGACCTGGCGTGTGCGCACCTGCTGCAGCGAGCGTTCGAGCTGTCTCAGCCGCTCCTGTTCCCGCTCGATGAACGTAATCCACTGTTTCGCGGTCTTCTGGCTGCGCTTGTCCTTCGCCGCCGCGCGGAAGGCTTTTTTGGCGGCTTCGTACTGGTCATTTTCGAACAGGCACATGCCGAGCACGACCTGGGCATTGTCTTCACGCCGCAGGCCGCCCTTGCGAATGCCACTGCGTGCCGCTTCGATGCACTGGTCGTATTCGGACAGGTTCAGATAACTGTTGGCCAGGCGCGCATCGAGGTCGCCGTCGTCGGACATACTGGCCGCGGTCTTCAGCGCCGGGATGGCCTTGCGGTCCTCGGCGGCGAGCATCCAGGCCTGGGACAGGATCCGGTAATTGTCGGCCTTCTTGTCGATCAGGCCTTCTTCGATTCCCTTCTCCATGATCTTCGCAGCCTTGTACGGCGCCTCGGCCTGGAGGTAGAGCTGCGCGAGCTGCACGAGCTCGGCGCTCCGCGTCAACATACCCTGGTCATAGGCCGACGCATATGCGCTCAGTTGTTTCCTTTCCTGGTCGAGCTCGCCGTACATCGCAGACAACTGCGTCCAGTACTCTTTCTTGGGCCAGTTCACGACCAGGATTTCGAGAATGTCCCGCACCTTCTGGTAGTTGTCTTGCTCGAAGTACGCGACGCGCAGCAACAGCCACCACTGCTCCTTGACGGGCTGGTCGCGATCCCTGGCAATCTGCATCGCACGCTCGATCGGTTGGATCATGCGATCAAACTGGTCCATCGAGTAATAGGCAGAAGCCAGCAGGATGAACGGATCCGGCCCCGGATTTTGCGCCGTCGACATCCAGTCGTTAATCAGATCGATGGCTTTCTGCCAGTTCTCCATCGTGAAATGCAGCTGCGCCAGCGTGTATTTTGTCTGATCAGCCAATCCCTGGGGAATCTCGGGCTGCGCCAGGACGGTTTCGTAGGCGCGGATACTGTCCGCGTAACGTTCCTGCGCGTAGTAAATGAAACCGAAAAAGTTATACAGCTGGGCCTTTTCGTACGGGGTGAGCTTTGGCGAAGCCGCCAGTTCGTCGAGGATCTTCCTCGCGCCGGCATAGTCTTCCGCATCGGTCAGCTCCTGCGCCTCGGCCAGCTTGCGATAGACCTTTTCGCTCATGGCCTGCGTCCGACGGGTTTCCTGCTGTTGTTTCTCTTCTTCCTGCGCCATCACGGCTGCCGGCGTCAACAAGACCAGACCGGTAAACAATGCCAAGAGTAATCGCGCCATGTGTCAGTCCTCGATCTCGAAACTGATACGGTGTTTGACCCCGGGCACGTCGATCGGTTCGCCATCCACGACCCGGGGTTTGTACTTGAATTTCAGAGCCGCGTTCGTCGATGCACGCTCGAACAGCGAACTGGAACATTCCAGCGTGCGGACATCCGCCACGGTGCCGAGTTTGGTAACCGTGAATTCCAGAATGCAGAACCCTGACAGCCCGCGTGACTGCGCGCGGCGCGGATAGATCGGTGCGACCTTGACGATCGGCAGGTATTCACCGTCGACGTTGTCGAAACCCCCGATGCCACCAATACTCACGTCGGTGTTCACGTTGACCGGTGAAATGTTCACGCTGCCCGCGGAAGGATCGATGTTGTCGAGATCCGGAGGTGGCATATCCGGCGGCGGCTTGTCCGGCTCAGGTGGCTTCTTCGGTTTGGGTTTCTTGGTTTCCAGTGCCGATTCACGCTCGACCCGCACGAAATCGACGAACTTGAATTCCCGCCCCTCGAGAATCGCCTTCTCACCGGTCGCAATCAGGATCTGCATGAGCCACAGCAAGGCGAAGGTCACTACGACGCCAGTGACGAGAGAAATGCCTAATCGTGCCAGCATCTTTTCCGTAACCTCCGCCTGTCGCTCAGTCCTGTTTCGCCGACAGAGCGATATTCTGCACGCCGGCCAGACGTGCTGCTTCCATGACTGTCAGAACGGCCTCGGCATAGGACTCCCGGTCGGCCTGGATGACCACCTCGCCTTCCGGATTTTCCGCCATCAGCCGCTCGATCGTCGTGCGCACAGCCTGGGGCGGGGTTTTCTTGCGGTCGATCCAGATCTCATTATTCGAACTGACTGCAATCAACACGCTGGCCTTTTCCTGCGGCCGGGCCAATTCTGCTTCCGGACGATTGACGTCGATCCCGGCTTCCTTGATGAAGGTTGCCGTGACGATGAAGAAAATGAGCATGATGAACACGACGTCGAGCATCGGCGTCAGATTGATCTCGCTCTCTTCCTCTTCCGCAGCGCTGTGATACATCGATCGCCGCATCAGTCAGTTGCTCCTGCTTGTATACCGCCTACCATCTTATTCCGGTAGCGGGCTGATCGGAATGGATTCACCGTAATATCCGGCGCTATTGGCCGCATCGATCACGCCAACGATCAGCTCGGTCTTGGCCCGCTTGCCAGCCAGGATAGCGAGCGGCGCGTCGGGATCCTCCGCCTTGCGCCGCGTAATGACCGCGCTGACGGCCCGCGGGTCCACACTCCGCCCGCCGATCATGATCTTGCCCGTGCTGGTAATCCTGATCGTAATAGACTCGGATTTTTCCTGCTGCTGCTGCACCGATGGCGGCTTGTTCGCCTCGAGGCCGGCCTCCTTGACGAAGGACGCGGTCACGATGAAGAAAATCAACATGATGAACACGACGTCGAGCATCGGCGTCAGGTTGATTTCGGCCTCTTCCTCGCCCTCGGCCAGGGCCTGGCTCAGTGTCTTGAGTCTCGACATAATCGCCTAATTCCGTTCAATCCAGCTCGTTAGTGGTCCATCGTCAGGTCGTCTTCCAGGCTCTCGACCTCTTTCTCGACACGTCGGGTCAAGACAGTGACCAGGAACACGCCGGAAAGCGCGCCCACCATACCGGCCATCGTCGGGATCGTGGCCCGGGAGACGCCGGAGGCCATGGAACGCGCATTACTGCTGCCGGTCGCCGCCATCACATCGAAGACCTCGATCATGCCGGTCACCGTGCCCATCAGGCCCAGCAACGGGCAGAGCGCCACCAGTGTCTGCACGATCGGCACGCCGACATTCGCAGACATCGAAAACTCGGAAATCATGGCTTCCCGAATCCGGTGCGCATGCCACGATTTGCGTTCCGCGCGGGCTTCCCAGCTCTCGCGAACCGACTGTCCGAGCGCCTTCAAACCCGTCTGAAAAAACACCAGGCGCTCCACGATCATGATCCACATCGCGAAGATGGTCCACCCGATTAGAGTCAGTACCGGCCCGCCGAGTTCCATAAAATCCCGGACGGCAATGAATGCGTCAATGAGCCACTGCATCAGTCGCGGTCTCCGTTAACGCCTTCAGGCAGTCGTCGTCGCGCCATGCTTCTCCGCATGTTTCGCAATGATCCCGGCACTTTGCTCCTGCAGCACCTGCACGATGCGTTTGCTGCGGCCGCTAACAAGCGTGTGCAGCAAGACCATCGGAATGGCCACAGTCAGGCCCAGCACCGTCGTCACCAGCGCCTGAGAAATACCGCCGGCCATGAGCTTCGGATCGCCGGTGCCATACAGCGTGATCGCCTGGAAGGTATTGATCATGCCGGTCACAGTACCGAGCAGTCCCATCAGCGGCGCCACGACCGAGATGATCTTTATAAACAAGAGTGCCCGGTTCAGGGCCGGCGTCTCCTTGAAGATCGCTTCGGACATCTTCAGCTCGAGAGTCTCGGTGTCGACATTGCGGTTTTCGTCGTAGACGCTCAGCACGCGACCCAGCGCGTTGTCGTCGCTCGGCGTGTCGCTGCCCAGCTGCGCCGTGACCTTGCGACTGGCAATACCCAGCACGACCATCCGCTCCAGCGCGATGAGCAGCCCGATAATGCCCAGTGAAATGATCAGATAACCAACGAGACCGCCCTGGTCGATACGCTCACGCAGGTTGGGCCGTGCGACCAGCGAGTTCAGCACGCCACCCAGTGTCGGATCGAGACCGAAACCGACCTTGCCCTCGGTCGCGCCAAACAGATCCGACGTGCTGTTCGTGAAGCGCGCCTGTTCCGGCTGCCGCGGCAGTTCCGATACGGTCTGCGTGGTCGGCTCGAACTTGAGGTACTTGCCGTCTTTCACGATGTTGAACAGGCCAACCCGGACGACTTCCGTGGCCGACTCGGTGCCTTCAGTGCTGACAACATTGGTCGTGAAGCGCACGACCCGACCACTCTCGGTCATTTCGCGCTGCAGTTCGAACCAGACCCGCTCGATTTCCTCCAGCGACGGGAGTTTCGCGCTGCCGCCGATCTTCTTCGCCAGGTCCTCGAGGAACTGGCCACGATCAGGATACTGCACGTTGGTCAGCGACGCATCGAAGTTGGCGCGCGCGTCCCCGGCCACCTGCTGCATCACGCCAAACAGTTCCTTCAACGAACCCAGGCGCTGATTCAGTGTCTCGGTCAGCTGGGCGATATCTTCTTCGTTCGCGTCATAGGCAGTCTCGAGTGCTTCACTGCGGTTCTCCGCCGTGCGCTTCTCGGCCCTGGCTTCGTTCAGCAAGCGCTGCTGATCACTGCGCGCCTCGCGAAAACGCTGCTCCCGCGCCTGGTTTTCCCTGTTCTCGGCCACCCGGCCGGATTCCACGCGCCGCAGCAGTTCATCCAGTGACAGCGCCTTGGCCTCCTGCGCGGATGCGGCGGCGGGAGCGAGCAGGCAGGCGGCGACAACAGCCGACGGCAGAATTCTGGTTATTGTGACTCGCATCAGCCTGCCTCCGCTGGACTGACGGGCAGGATCACGAGATCAGGTGCAACCTGTTTCTTCGCAATCTGCAGACCCATCTTGATCTGATTCTTGAATTCATTGCCAACCGGCACCCAGTTACGCGCGCGCTGATCCCATGCACCCGACACGCTGCCATCGGCGGTCTGGTAAACGAGGGCC
>JASJBD010000081.1 GCA_030066665.1 Gammaproteobacteria bacterium | reverse complement strand
GGAAGGTCACTGCGCTGAGCACCAGAACGAAAGTGAGTCGTTTAGCCATCGAAATCCTCTGGGCGCTATTGTTCTGCGGACAACACCGACAGCCCGCCGGCCGGCGGCTCTGGCAGCCGGTATCGCGCCGGCAGTGTCTTGTTCAAACCATAGTAAAACGTCGACGAGAAGATTGCGGCATGACTGGCAAACAAGCGGCCACTGGCATCGATACCGATCATCGCCTCCAGGGAATCGCGCACCGTCACGCAGTTGATCAGGCGACCGTCGCTCGGCTGTAATGCACACACAGCGTTCTGGTGCGGGATTATCAGTGACAGGCCGGAACCGGATTGGCGAAACTCGTAGCCAAACGCCAGCCCGACCCACACCGCATTGGCCGAGACACTCACAACGCTGACCAGGCGCGCAATTGGTTCACCCGTCGGGATTGCCGGAGGTGCCGCGGGCAGTCGCGGTAACCGTGTCGCGGCGTAGTCGTCGTAATTGCCACCCCAGCGCTGGCTGCCATCGGCCGGGTGCAGCGCGATAACCGTCGGGGTACCAAAAATGTCGCCGGTGTAGATGGTGCCGTCAGGCCCGATCGCCGGCGACAACAAGCCTTCGCCGCGCGATCGCCAGCGGATCGCGCCGGTTTGCGTATCCACGGCAAACATGTCGCCGCCGCCGCCGGCGGAGTAGACCACGCGCGCGTCCGGCGACAGCGCGGGACTGGTACCGCTGCCGCCGCTCATCGGCACGACGATGGCAATACTCGCGCCCGCATTGCCGACGTCGATACCGTAGAGATAACCAGACAGGCCAGTCTCGGTACGAGGTCCAGCCGCCGTAATAAAGATCCTGCCACTGACCGGATCGACCGCCGGCGCATTGGCCACCTGCACGCCGTAGCCGAATGCGATTTGCTTGAAAAGCTCGCGCACCGAGTCGTCCATTAAAGCGCCTCCCCAGAGACCGGGCAGATCAGGACCGTGCGTCGGCGCTACGCCGCGCGGCAATGAGAACACCGGCACGGCGAGTTCGCCGTCCGCGCGCCGGTAGAGCGCGAGATCGCCACCGACCGTGATGCCGCCAACATGCCCGGTTTTTGTGATGACCTGATAGACGAACGGTTCTCCTGGCACCGGCAGTTTTGCAACCCACTTTTGCTCGCCGCCGGCGTGAAACGCCCAGAGCTGATCGATGTCGCCGACGTAGATGTCCCCCTCAGCATCAATGACCGGCGCGTTGAATCCTGCCGCGGAATCGAGATCGGCAAGACTGCGTTGTGGGGCGCTTTCCCAAATCAGTCGACCCCGGGCGTCGAAGGCGTGCAAATGACTGGTGCCAGGACCGCGCGCCGAGGTGACGAAGTGGCGCCCATTGACATCGACCGTGCCGGGATTAATCAACGCGGCTCCGTCCAACGCTGTCCATGCGACGGCAAGGTCGGTCCGCGTATTGACGGGTGAGAAATCGGAATTGCGGCAATCCGCATGCACCGACGCCCAGGTGCCGGGTCGATAGTTGGGACAGGCAAGCCGCACCGGCCCGTCGCCGACGCCTTGCGACACCGTTGGCGCAACCAATCCGATACTGACGACCACTGTCAGCAGCACTCGGATAGTCACAGACGCGGTTCGCATTGAGGCAGATAGTGAGGTGCACTAAGATGGCGACAACACAATATCAGCAATCCTGAACAGTCGCCCCATGAGTTTTGTGCGCGCAAGTCTGCAGTACGCGTTTGTTTGTCTATTGTTGTCTTCACCGGCTGGCGCGGAGAACGCGCGTCCCAATATCCTCTTCATTCTGTCCGACAACCAGCCTGCGTCGATCATCGGGACCTACGGCAATTCAGACGTAAAGACGCCGCATATCGACCAACTGGCGCGCGAAGGCATCCAGTTCAACCACGCGTATGCCGTCAACGGCATGTGCTCACCGACTCGCGCGACACTGATGACGGGGCTCATGCCATCGCAACATGGCATTCACAGTTGGCTGGATGACGAATTGCTGGATGAATGGCCGGCTGGCTGGTCCGCGGTCGCCGAATTCCGCTCCCTGCCACTGACACTCGGGAACCGCGGTTACGCCACAGCGATGATCGGCAAGTGGCACCTGGGCAAACCGGAACAGGCCTCGCTCGGGTACCAGCATTGGGTCACTTTTGCCGAGGGGCACACCGTCGATTTCTGGGACAACACCGTCATCGAGAATGGCAGAACGTACCGCGTGAACGATCAGCACCTGGTCGATTTCTTCACCGACAAGGCGATCGATTATCTCCGGGCGTATGACGGCGAGCAGCCGTTCTACCTACAACTGAACTACGACGGTCCGTACCTCAATCCGCCGACAAACCTCGGCCCGGCGCGTAACCGCTTCTATCAGGGCTATGTCGGCAAGCGTTTCGATTCGTTCCCGCGCGTGGCTTTCAATCAGAACCAGGTCGACCAGCTAATGGACCCGGCCAATACGAACAGCTTCATCAAGGGGAAATTGCTGCAGTCCCTGCAAATGCACAATGATCCCGCCACGATGGCCAATGTCCTGTCCCAGAACGCAATGGTCGACGACGGTGTCGGCCGGGTCCTGCAGGTCCTGCGCGAACTGGGCCTCGAGAAGAACACGCTGGTGGTCTTTTCATCGGACCAGGGCAACTTCTATGGTCAGCATGGTCTCTGGCAGCATGTGGTCGTGACGAAACCGTCGAGCCCGTACGAAACACCGATCAACGTGCCACTCATCGTCCGCCATGCCGGGAAGATCCCCGCCGGCCAGGTTAGCAACGAACTTGTCGGACAGTACGATATACCGGTGACTCTCCTCGACTATGTCGGCATCGACGATGTGTCTTTCGACAACTCCCCGGGCCGAAGCTTCGAGCCCTGGCTGCATGTCGGTGACCCGGCGGACGCCGCAGCATTCCGCGAGGCGGTTTTTTTCGAACAGGAAGAGACTCGCGTAATTCGCACCCGGGATTACGCGTATTGGAAACGTCTACAAACCACCGGCGATCCGGCGCTGTTTGATATGCGCCAGGACCCGGAGCAGTTACAGAACGTCGCCAGCGACCCGGCGTATATAGCAGTCGTCGAACGGCTGGATCGTATGCTGATCGACTTTTTTGCCCGTTATGCCGACCGCCGCTATGACCTGTGGAATGGCGGCGTAGCGAAGGGATCCGTGGATCGACCGGAGGTCTATCGGCAACTCTATGGCGAGGACTGGCGGCCCGCAGTCGAGATGCTGCCTGCGTTCGTCGAACAGGCGCAGTAACCGCAAGCACACCGGAACAGCGAGACCCCCAACATGCAAAGACGACGTTTTATCGCCGATGCCGTGAAACTGACGCTTGGTGCGAGGTCGCTGGCCCTGCTCGGCGGCGCCCAACTGCCCGCGGTGCTCGCGGAAAGTCACGCGGCTGCCTTGTCACCACAAGAAATGCAGACGCTGGCGCTAATGGCACGCGCCCTGCTACCGCACGATTTCGTGACCGATGCGCAGTATGCCGGGGTGGCGACCGCGCTCGAGCGACAGGCGACGCGGGACACCGGTCTGCTCGAGCTGATCCGGGCCGGTCTCGCCCGCATGGACGCACTGACGGATGTCGGCTGGCAGTCCGTCTCCGTGGATCAGAAACTGCAGGTGCTTGAAGAACTCCAGGACGAACCGTTTTTCGGGGCAATCCTGAATGCAACGATCGACACACTGTATCGCGACCCCGAGGTCTACCGGCAATTGGGTTACGAGGGTTCATCGATCGAGTTCGGCGGGTACCTGAATCGCGGTTTCGACGATATCGACTGGTTGCCCGCATCCGACGACGCGACCGCATCATGACCGAGTTCGCCCGCACCGACGCCTCAGTCGTCGTGGTGATCGGTTCCGGCGCCAGCGGTGCAGTCGTCGCCAACAGCCTGGCACAACGGAGCGTCGATGTGGTCTGCCTGGAAGCCGGCCGGCGCCTCAGTTTCGCCGACATGTCCAACAACGAAGCGGAGATGTTCGGCAAGTTCACCTGGCTCGACCGACGTATCGGTACCGGTGACACGTTGGCCAATTTCCCGGTCTGGAATTGCAAGACAGTCGGCGGCACGACCATGCACTGGACCGGTACCAGCCTGCGCCTGCAGCCACACGAAATGAAAGCGCGCAGCACCTATGGCGATATCCCCGGTGCGAACCTCGCCGACTGGCCCCTGACCTACGACGAACTGGCGCCCTACTACGACCAGGCCGAAGACCGCATGGGTGTCACAGGGACCCACGGCATCGAGCGCTTGCCTGGCAACAATAACTACAAGGTCTTCGAGGCTGGCGCGAAAAAACTCGGCTACCAGGAAATCAACACGAACAACGTCGCGATCAATTCGGCGGCACGCGATGGTCGCCCGGGCTGTATCCAGCTCGGGTTTTGCATCAGCGGCTGCAAGATCGGCGCGAAATGGTCCACCGCCTACACCGAAATCCCGGCGGCGGAGGCGACGGAGCATTTCGAGCTCCGCACCGAATGTATGGCCGTGGAAATCCGCCATGATGCGACTGGCAAAGTCAGTGGTGTCGCGTACCTCGACCAGGACGGCATGCTGCGCGAACAGAAAGCGCGCGCGGTCTGTGTCGGCGGTAACGTGGTCGAAACCAGCCGCCTGCTGTTGAATTCGCGGAGCAAGAAGTTTCCGGATGGCCTCGCCAATTCCAGCGGCATGGTCGGGCGCAACTATATGCGCCACGTTCTGGCCGGTGCGGTCGGGCTCATGCCCGGTCCCGTGAACCTGCATCGCGGCACGCACCAGGCCGGCGTCGTCACCGATGACCGCGGCAACGATCGCAGTCGTGGTTTCGTCGGCGGCATTTTGTATCTTACAGTGCCGTTTACGCCGGACGTGTTCGGCAAGATCCTGATGCCAGGCGCCTGGGGCGAACGGCTGACCTCGGTCATGGAAAAGTACGACCACCTGGCCGCGATGCTCGTGCACGGCGAGGACATGGCCCAGACTTCGAATCGCATCACACTGCACCCGAGCGAAACCGATCAGTACGGCTTGCCGGTACCCGTGATCCATTACGATGAGCACCCCAATTCGCGCAAGCTGATGCGACACGCTCTGGACCGGGCACGCGAGATGTACGAGGCGGTTGGCGCGACGGGGGTTTTCGACATGATCGACGTCTTTCCTGCCACGCACAATATGGGCACCGCGCGCATGGGCAGGAACCCGAAAACCAGCGTTTGCAATGCTTTCGGGCAGACCCACGATATCGAGAACCTGTTCGTGTCTGACGGCAGCCTGTTTCCAAGCGTCGGCTGTGAGAATCCGACGTTGACTATCGTCGCGCTGGCGCTGCGCCAGGCAGACTACGTTTACGAACAGCTCACCAGCGGCGCAATCTGATGATCAGGAATGGGTGTGGCGGTGCGCGTGCAGCGCCTGCTGCGCTTCGTGAGCCTTTTGTTTTTGCTCCGCCAGCAATGCCGTTGTCGCCAGCCCCTTGTCCTTCACCAGAGTTTCCAGGCACGCCAGCCAGTGCTCGTAGTAATTCTCCCCGGTGTCCGGGTCCCCGGCGTCGCGGGCGGCCGCCAGCGTGGCGCCGAGCGTTTCCGCCCATTCGTTCCAGGTAAACAGGCCCTGCTGCTGCAGTTGCAGGGCCAGGGCGAACGCCTTGGCTTCCCACGGCGCTTTGAAGACCGGGCCGGCATCATCGACGGGCAGATCGGGCAATTGGTGCAGGTCTGGCTGGCTCGTCACGCTGGCTCCAGGTAGCTCTCGAACATGTCGATGTACAGCGAGTCTTTCGGCGAAGCTTCCGGACCAAACAGTTCCTGGTAGGAAAACCGGACCGTGTAAACGTGCTCCGGCGTGTCGGGACCGCCATATGCATTAGTGTCCGGTAGCAGAAATACTGCCTGCAACGTATCAATCACGCCCTCCTTGTCGCGGCCGTACCGCGGAATGCGGGTGTGATGCATCGGGTGCATATTGCGCGTGTGCACGCGGTCGCCAATCTTGAACCGGGGCTGTACTTTAGCGTCCACGTTTGCCGGCAACGGATTGGTCATCGCGAACTGGGCGGCTTCTTTGGGTAGCGGTGGCAACCTCATGCCCTCGTCACGCTCCGATTTGCCGCTCGCCAGTTCTGAAGTCGTCAGCACATTTTTTTCGAGCATCAGCGCCACCAGGCCAGCGAGCCAGTGTTCGTAGTAGCTGGTACTGAGATACTCATCGGCCGGCATATCCTCGATCGTCCGGCGGATTTCGTCCGTGCGGAAATAGCCCGCGGCCAGCGTCGCCAGGGTGAGACTGAATACCCGGCGTTCCCAGTCGTTATGGAACACCGGCTCGTTTTCCTCGACGATCACCGGGCCAATGTTGTCCATGCCGCCCAAGTCGTGAACGCTGTTGGTCATCTGCTTTTCCTCAGGCGGGTGGCGCCACGATGCCGGTGCCAATCATCGCATCGCGCGTCACGAGCTCAGAGAGTTCATCGACGCTCATGCCGTCGGTGCCGTCGGGCCGCGCCGGCAGAACGAGGTAACGCTGCTCCGCGGTGCTGTCCCAGACGCGCACTTCCACATCATCGTCGAGCTTGACGCCAAAGTCCTCCAGCAGGCCCCGCGGATCCCGCACGGCGCGCGCCCGATACGGCGCACTCTTGTACCAGGTTGGCGGCAACCCCAGCGTCGACCATGGATAGCAGGAACAGAGCGTGCATACGACCAGATTGTGGACCTGCGCCGTGTTTTCTTTCACGGCCATGTGGGTGCCTTCCAGCCCGGCGTGACCAATCTCGGCAATCGTCGCGGAACCATCCGCGAGCAGTCGTGCCTTGAAGTCCGGATCGGTCCACGCGCGCGCCACGACCTGCGCACCGATGTGTGGCCCGACCTTGTTTTCATAGTGATCGATTACCGTATCCAGCGTGGCTTCGTCGACCAAGCCCTTTTCCTTGAGTACGGCTTCCAGCGCACGCACGCGCAATTCGACGTCCGGCAGCGGTGCGCTATGGTCGTGTTCCGACACGGTAACTCTCCTCGTTTGTCCCGAATCCGGCCGCGCTAGCGCGGGTCAATCGGCGTAATCGCGCCGGCGTCTGCTTCTATGGCACGAGCCGCCGCCAAACAGCACATCTCCGCGAACGGCGGACCGATGACTTGCACCGCCTGCGGCATACCCTCGCCGATGCCTACGGGCACTGTAACCGATGGCAGCCCGAGCGCATTCACAACGACAGTCATCCGAAATGAATTCATCACCTCTGTATTGCGTTCCGGGTTAGAAATATCCTCGTCCCGGGTATTCGGCGGTTCGGTACCGACCGGCGCGACGACCAGCGGATATTTCTCGAAGAACCCCATCCAGGCGCGCAGCACGCCGCGACGTCGGGCCAACGCCTCGAGAATCATTTCCGCATTTAGGCCCGGTATCAACTGCCGATAGCAGTCAAAGGTCTTCTGCAGCGTCGGTCCGATAATGTCCTTCACGGCGGGCTCCAGCAGCGTGACCAGTTCGCCGAGACAGACTTTTTGCCAGATGTCGAAGGCCTCGGCGATATCCGGCGGATTGATTTCTTCCACATCGTAGCCGGCATCCGCGAGGATGCGCCCTGCGCGCTCGACGCCGTCTCGCACCTGTGCCGTCATCTCGCTGCCACCCGGATCCAGCACGAGTGATATCGGGTGCGGCTCAATTGGACTGCCGTTCAGCGGCACGCCGGCCCACCAGGGATCGTGCCAGTCGCCCGGCGCCATCGCGCGCAAGCCGAGTTCGAGATCCCGCACGCTGCGTGCCAGATGACCGTTCACGTTCATCAACTGGAAGCCGATACCGGGTTCGGCCGGATCGGTGAAGTTGTAATCCGGCACCCGGCCGCGACCCGGTCGCATCGATGCAACCCCACAGGCCTGGGCGGGCTGGCGCAGCGAGCCACCCAGGTCTGTGCCGGTCGATAGCGGGTTCATGCCGGCGGCAACGGATGCCGCCGCACCGCCACTGGAACCGCCGGGCGTGCGTTCGGAATTCCACGGATTCGAGGTGGCGCCATAGAAATCGTTCGTGGTTTCCCAGCGACAGGAGAACTCAGGTGTGTTGGTTCGACCCAGTACAACAACGCCCGCATCCTGCCAATTGCGCACACACGGCGAGCTTTCGGCAGCAATATTGTCTTTCAGTGCCGCGCAGCCGTTGACGGTTGCCCAACCGCCGAGGTCGTGGCAGCCCTTGATCGTGACCGGCACGCCGTGCAGTAACCCCAGTTCTTCGCCGGCGGCCACAGCCTTGTCCGCCGTATCGGCGGCGGCCAGCGCCTCTTCCGGCCGTGCTTCCACTATTGCGTTGAGCGCTGGATTGACCTTGTCGATCCGTTCCAGGCAGGCAGTCACCGCGTCACGCGACGTGAACTCACCTGTGCGGATACCGTGGGCAATATCGGTGGCGTCCAGGCGCCAGAGTTCGGTGCTCATTGTGGTTGTTCCCCCGTATCCTGTTTATACACCAACTCGCCATCGAGCAGCACCGTGAGCACCTGGGTCTCGCTGATGTCATCAGGATCGATATCGAACAGATTGCGATCGAGCACGATTATGTCCGCTGCCTTGCCAACTTCGATCGACCCGCTCTCGTCTTCGGCTCGAATCGCGCGGGCACCGTTGATGGTGTAGATCTTCAGCACCTCGTCCAGCGGTATTGCCTGTGTTGGATTTTGTTCGCCCGGAAACTGACCGGTCGGATGACGCCGCGTGACCATCGCTTCGATGGCCCACCACGGATTTGGTTGCGCCGCACCGACGGTCGGCCAGTCGGATCCGGCGATGCCAACGGCACCGCCTTCTACGAGGTCCCGGATCGGCCACATCCGATCGACCCGGCCACCGTCGAGAAATTTCGCGAGATAATCCAGCACCGGGTGCGGATGCCAGATGACCGGCGAAAATTCCGCGGCAACACCCAGTTCTCCGAAGCGCGCCAGGTCGCTGTCCGCAATGAAGCTCGCATGGGACACTTCGTGCAGCAGGCCCGAATTGCCATTCGCTGCCCGGGCCGCGGCGACCGCGTCCAGCGCAGCACGCACGGATGCGTCACCGGCAGCATGCATCTTCACGGTCACGCCCTCGCCGTCCAGCCAGATCAGGTCCTGCTTGAGCTGCTCCGAGTCGATCATCTGGCCACGGAAATCTTCGCCGGTCAGTTCATCGGCAACATACGGATCGAGGAATGCCGCGGTCTTGCCCGGCGGCGCGCCGTCCAGAAAGATCTTCACGAAGTCGGTGTTCACACGCTGGCCGCGGTAACGATCGCGCTCTTGTACAAAGCCCTTCGGGTCGTCGATGGCACCGAGAAAAGTCGACTGCCAGACCAGCGCCGCGCCGACCCGGAGCTTCAGTCGGTCGCGATCGTCGAGGTATTTGTATGCATCGAGAATGTGAGGCGTGGTGCCGGCATCCTTCAGGCCGACAATGCCAAAGCGGTTCAGGTTTGCCTGCACCGATTCGGCCGCCGCTGCCAGTTGTTCGGTACTGACGCGCGGCAGTTCCGCACCCGCGTCGAACGCGGCCTTTTCAATCAGCACGCCATTGGGCTCGCGGCTGCCGGATTCACGAACAATCCGGCCATCCTCCGGATCCGGGGTATCGGCCAAAATGCCAAGCGCCGCTAGCGCAGTCGAGTTGGCAATCGCGTCGTGATGCGAATTGTTCCAGAGAAACACCGGCACATCAGGCGCGACCGCGTCCAGCACGGCCCTGTTGAACTTGTCCGGTTGCAGCAGCAGGCTTGAATCGAAATTGCCACCGACAATCCAGCCGTTGGTGTGCTGCACCCCGTCGGCAACACAGCGTTGCACCGCCGCGGCTATCTCATCAGGCGTCGCTGATTCGGAAAACCGGCAGCCGTAGACCGTTTCCTCACTGCCCTGGAGAAAGTGGATATGCGAATCATAAAGCCCCGGCATGGCCATTTTGCCGCGCAAATCAACGCGCTCTGTATTCTGGCCAACGAACGTCTGCGCGTCTGCGTTGGATCCGACGAACAAGATACGACCATCTTTAATCGCGACCGCTTCGCTCCAGGGTGTCTCACTATTGAGCGTGTAGATCCGGCCATTCAGATAGACGGCATCGGCCGCTTCGATAGGGTCAATTGACTGCGCACAGCCAATACAGAACAGCAGCAAGCCGGTTGCTACGAGAGCAACGCAGGGTTTTACCTGCATATGGTGTTCTCTCCGCGACTTTAATTATCGTTGTAATTTCGACGTTTCCCGGTTTATTATCAAGTCAGCGCGTACTGTCGCATTTGCGCAACAACAAAACAAAGCGCGACCATAACAGGGGGAGCAAGATATGCGATCGCTGATGGGCTTTACGTCCCGGTTTGTCTTTTTTCTCGGTTTGTTTTCGCTGACATTGCCGCTGCCGGTCACAGCACAGGAAGGCAGGAGTTCCGTGTTGCTCGAGGACGTCGTCGTCACGGCGCGCAAGCGTGAAGAAAGTCTGCAGGATGCGCCCGTCGCGGTCAGCGCGTTCAGCGGTGACCAACTCGAATTCCGGGGCATAACCGACATTGGTCAGATCGAGCACATCACCCCCAACCTTGTGCTGCGGAAATCGCCGACCAATTCCAACGTCATCAACGCGGCCGCGTACATACGCGGCATCGGCCAAAACGACTTCGTGCCGGTGCTCGACCCGGGTGTGGGCATCTATGTCGATGGCGTCTACCTCGGCCGTTCGGTCGGCGGCATTCTCGATATTGTCGACATCGAGCGCATTGAAGTGCTGCGCGGTCCGCAGGGTACGCTGTTCGGCCGCAACACCATCGGTGGCGCAGTGGACATCAAGACTCGCAAACCCAATGAAGATTTCGGCGGCAAATTCGCGCTCAAGGCGGGCACTGACGGACTGGTACACGTACGCGGCACGGTCAATATTCCAATGGCCGAGACCTTCTACGGGCGCTTCTCCTTCGGTGTTTTCCAGCAGGACGGCTACGTGATCCGGCCCTTCGACGGCCTGGACCTCGGCAACGATGACAGTTACGGCCTGCGCGGCGCGTTTCGCTGGGTGCCGAACGACGACCTCGAATTCAACTTTACCGTTGACTACAGCGAGGACGACGAGAACGGTAATCCGTACGTGATTACCGGCATCCAGCCGCTGAACTTTGGCCTGGCCACGGGCGGGGCCCCGTCCATGACAACGGCGCAAAATACCATCGTGGCGCAGCTCGAAAATGGCGGCATCATGCCGGGTAACGGCGGCCCGTTCTTCGACCCGGCCGGCGGCTTTCCCGGCCTGCCCCCACCGTTCCCCTTCAACTTCAACGAGTGCTTCACCGCGAGCGTCAACAACGGGTCTTGTTACAACCAGAATTACATCGACGACGGCAGCAAAAATCAGAATTTCAGTACGGATCCAAATTTCCAGAAACTGGAAGTCTGGGGCGTTAACCTGAGCGTCGACTGGAACCTGACCGAGGACCTGACGCTCAAGTCAATTACCGCCTACCGCGAGTTCGACGGCCACTTCGAGGGCGACCAGGATGGCGGTCCGCAGCGCGTCTCGTACCTGATCGATATCTACGATCATGAGCAAATCAGCCAGGAGTTCCAGCTACTGGGCAGTAGTTTCGATGATCGACTCGACTGGATCGCGGGCTTCTACTACTACGAAGAAGAAGGACTCAACATCAACCCGGTACGCTTTTCGCAGGTTTACCTGCAGTCCGGCGGCGAATACGAGTTCGAATCCATTGCCGTATTCGGGCAGGCGACCTGGAAGTTCACCGACGAACTGGAAGCAACCGTCGGCCTGCGCTGGACCGAAGACACCCGGAACTACCGGCCGGACCAATTCATCGAGTTCTTCCCGATTGGCCCATTGCCGGTCGACTGTCCCGCCGAACCTAGCTCGCCTTGCGCGGTCGGTGATCGGGTGCTGCCATTCGAGTTTGTCGAAACCAAGAACGACGAAATCCTGCCGTACGTCAATATTGCCTACAATTTCACCGATAGCCTCCTGGGCTACGCCTCGTACTCGGAAGGCTACAAATCGGGTGGGTACACACAACGGATCTTCCCGCCCGAACCGAGCCTGCCGGACTTTGACCCGGAATTCGCCAAGTCCTACGAAATCGGCTTCAAATTCGACGGCTGGGAGGATCGTCTGCGGCTCAACTTCGCCGCGTTCTTCACCGAGTACGAAGATCTGCAATTGCTCGTTGCCGATCCGTCGCGGGTCGGACCGTTCGTCGACAACGCCGGCGATGCCGAAATCTGGGGAATCGAGATCGAGGCAGTGCTGACGCCCGGCGGTGGTTGGGTATTGACCGGGGCCCTCGGTTACAACGAACCCGATCGCACGCGGGTCAGTGGCCAGGTGCAGGGCATCACGGAAGACAGCCGCTTCGAGCATATTTCCGACTGGACCGCGAACGCGCAGGCCTATTACGAGATCGGCCTCGGTGAATGGGGCTTCCTGACGCCGCGCGTCGAATGGTCATTCCGCTCCGAGTACGGCACCAATGCCAATAACGTTCCGCGCGACGGTGCGCCAGTCGCACCAGGCTTCGGCGATCTTTCCTTCGGCGTGCCGAATCCGCAACTGCGCGAGGATGATTTGCATCTCCTGCATGTCAGCGTGCGCTGGGACGTCAGGGACAGCGGCCTGGCCCTGAGTACGGGTGTAACCAATCTCACCGATGAGGAATACCGCGTGTTCGGTAACTTCCAGGATTCCTTCGGCTTCACGCAGGAAACCTTCCACCGCGGCCGCGAATTCTTCGTGGAGGGAATCTACGAGTTCTAGACCCGCCTCGCCCGTCTAACTGATCGAGTTTTTCGCGCGCCCCGTTTATCGGGGCGCATTTTTATTGCTCAGCCGGCCAGTACAGCAAGCTGACAATTGCGGTTTCCAGTGACGCCTCGTCCCTATCGACGACGGACGCAATCACTGGTAACGCCGTGTCGTAAAAGCGGTCTTCATTGTCCGCCGTGCAGGCCTCTGGCACTTCGACGGATGTGTCGCCGATCGTCCGCACGGTGCGCGTCAGCCCACAGGCGAACTTGATGGCATCTGCCCACTCGGCGAAATCGTCATACCGTCCCTGGTGGTCAAAACCAACCCGCAGCAAAGCATCGAACCGGGTCGGTGCGTCACCGTGCTCCGGCTGCAGATCGCTCAGCAACGACTGTTTGGCGAGAAGGTTCTCCATCTTCATAGTGTACCGCGATCAACGAAGGGCTGGCAGAATCTGCTCGCCGATGGCTTTGATCGATGCCGCATGATCCCGGTGGAGCTTCAGCGCCGCCTCGTCCAGGCCCATGTCACGATAACGTCGCAACGTGTGGAGGTGTCGATCAATATCGTCATGGTCACCCGACATGGTCAGGTTATCGATAAGCTTGGCAACGATATCGTCGGGAACGCCCTCGATGACGTCAGTCTGCTGCTTGTAGGCTTTGAAGATATTGGCGCGGTTCGCATCGACGATTCGGCACTCATGTTCGTCAAGGAAAGTTTCCAGGAACCAGGTGTCCAGCATGCCACGCAACGCCAATTGACGCCGCGCTTCGCTGAAAGAAGCCTGTTTGTCTTCCTTGACATGCCAGGCGATCAGGCAACTCACCCGCAGGTCGTTGCGGTTCCGGCCATGCGAGTCGAGATTCTGCTCAATGGTGCGCAGACTCGAATCGAGGCGCTCGGCGGTCGTGTCCCCCAGCATGATACCGTCGCCAAGACCGGCGGCCATGTGCAGCATCTGCTCCTTGTTGGCGCCGATGTAGATCCAGGGCGGGTCATCGATTGCCCACCGCGGCTGGTAGCTCCAAGCCTGATAAATGTCTCCCTGGTAGTTCAGCACCTTGTCCGGGCTGGCGGCTTTCAGGATCTCGACGCATTGCCGGACCGACCCCACCATGCGCTGACCATCAATGCCCATCGCGCCCATGACGCCGCTGGGACCGCCCACCAGGATGTTCGCCCGCCCACTGCACAACTCGTTCAGGCTCGACAAGGCCTTGGTCATCTTCAGCGGATGCAACTCGTAGGGCGTAATCACCAGCGGTCCCAGCCGAATTGTCTTCGACGCGAGCGCCAGCGGACAGAGTGTGATGAACGGATCCCGCGACGACGGGTAGTTCGACGTCCACACGGACTGAAAGCCATAGCTTTCCGCCAGCAAGCCCAGTTCGGTGACTTCCTGAGGCGACAGATCAGGATCGAGAATGAGATCTATTTTCATTCGGCAGGATTTGCTTCGTTACGCAACTGGCTCGAGGAATCGGGATCGAATGAACGTGAACCGATTATAATGAAAACCACGAACAGGGCAGGTTTATCGCGCGCAACGGGCACTCCAGACCATGAACAGCACGGCTACCACCGCTCAGATCGAGGAAGACCCCAGGAAATACTTCTGGTTTACCGTCTACCTGCTGATCATGGCTGTGAGCGCCCTGCCCCTCTTCGGCCTGCGGATCCCGCTCGTCACGCCGTACATTCCGACGCTGATCGTGCACGAGTTTGCGGCCTTCGGTTTCGTCGGGCACACCTTCTTCAGCAATATCTGGTCCCTGCGGATCCGCAAGAACATGCCATTGGAATTCGGCGTCTGGGCCCGCAGCCATATGCGCATACTCTGCCTGTCCATCACCGGACCAATGGCGTTCATTACGCCTTTCACGGGATTGATGGTCGTCGAAAGATGGGGTGGACTGGCCGGCGCGCCGTGGGCCTGGGATGCCTACCTCGCATTCTGGTTGATGTGCGCCATCAGCGTCGTGCCGGACGTCATTCGCTACGCGCGAAATCGCCATGCCGATGAACCGATGCACGGCATGCTAAGCGGCGGCCTCCGCGCCATGATCGCGCTGGTGCTGACGATCTACATCCTGATCACGATGATCGCGAAAGTATCCCTGACGGGCGGCATCAGCGGCTGACTGCTCTGGTGCCCCGACCAGGATTCGAACCTGGGACCTTCCGCTTAGGAGGCGGACGCTCTATCCAGCTGAGCTACCGGGGCGTGTTCCGAAACAGCGAGTTGCCGAGGTCGTTGCAGTATCACTGTCTGATAAAACGGCTTCTGTCCAATATTTTATCGCAGCGGCATCACCTTTCTGGCCGTTCGCACGTAAAACGACTCGGTAGTCTGTCGGGATTTGTGCCCCAGCCGCTGCGACGCTCTATCGACGCTGTCGTCGTCGCTTGCTGACTTTGCCCGGCTGTCGTTGAACCGGTACGGCTCTTGCAACTTGCCGTCCCGCAGAGCCCGGTCCCGAGCTCGCTTCCACACCGTCGAAAACCAATACTGAGCTTACAACTTCTAGATCAGGTGGGGTTGCCCGAAGCCAACGCTCGCCTTTACGGTAATATGGGAAAACACCAATGTTCGGGTACTTATAGCAGTGTCTCCAGGCGCGCGCGCAGCCGTTGTTTGAATACCTCTGCCTGGCCGTATGCATTTGCTGCTTTGTCAAACTCC
>JASJBD010000080.1 GCA_030066665.1 Gammaproteobacteria bacterium | reverse complement strand
CCACACGGGCGCTATACTCATCGCCATTCTCAAGCGCTACGCCCTGCGCGCGGCCATTGGCAATCCTAATCTCGGCAACTGGTGAGTCGGTGAGGATCTCCATGCCGCGTTGGCGCCATCAGCGAGTCGATTGCCAGCGCCGGGCGCCAACGCGGCATGGAGATCCTCACCGACTCACCAGTTGCCGAGATTAGGATTGCCAATGGCCGCGCGCAGGGCGTAGCGCTTGAGAATGGCGATGAGTATAGCGCCCGTGTGGTCGTTTCTAACGCGGCGCCTGGTATCACATTCCGCGATTTGATTGACGCGAGGCATCTGCCGGAGACATTTCTTGGTGAGCTTGGGCGGTTTCGTTCCAAGGGCAGTGCTTTCAAGATCAACCTGGCCATGGAGCAACCCCCCCGATATCGGGGTTTCGATCCCCAGGTGGCCGGTATCGAATTGCCGGCCTACGCCCATATCGGCCCGACGACGGCGTATCTGGAACGCGCTTTCGACGAGGCAAAGTATGGTGGCTATTCGAGTAAACCGTTTATTTCGCCTATCACGCCCAGCCTTATCGACGACAGTCTGGCACCCGCCGGCAAACATGTGGTCACGCTCTACGGCGGTGTGGCTCCGTATGACCTCGAGGGCACGTCCTGGGAAGCCGAGAAAGACCGGTTCGTGCAAATCGTGCTCGACACCATGGAAGACTTTGCTCCCGGTTTCAGCGACAGCATCATTGCGATGGACGCGATGGTACCGCCGGACATCGAGCGTATCCTGAATATTCCCGGCGGACATGAACTGCATGGCGATTGCGCGGTCGATCAGCTGTTCATGATGCGCCCCGTGCCGGGCTACGCGGACTATCGGTCGCCGATCCGTAACCTGTATCAGTGCGGCGCATCGACCCATCCGGGCGGCGCCGTGTCCTGTGTGCCAGGACACAATGCGGCGCGCGAGATCCTTAGCGACTGGCGCAGCCGGAAGCCCGACTGAAGCTACGCAGGTCCGCCGGACGAGTCGGCCAGGCAAGGGCGCGGAGGGCAGTCGATCGCCAGTTGACTTGACAAGTTGAAACGCCATATCAGGAAAACGTAGTTATTTCAGGAACTTCCTTTTGCCATGATGGCCGGCATGTAACAGCATTCGGAACTGTTGCACGCGTAAATTGTCAATACAAATCTGGAAATTCGCGGTGTGCTGTGGCACGCTCTTTCATCAGGGCTTTGTTCACTCCGTTTGGCAGCCCCGGTACCGGGGCAGGGAGTTTTCCGCATGTCTCAGCAATCTCTAGAAGACAGGATCCAGCAGGCCGGCAATCCGGTGGAGCTGCTCCGGAACGCGCAAGTTGGCCCTTACGTGTTTCCAATCGAGAGTGAGTGCTCCAACTGGCGCGATGAGCAAGAATCGTGGCGCAAGACCGCGGTGTTTTTCGACCAGTCCCATCACATGACCGACCACTACTTCAGGGGTCGGGACGCCGTTCGCCTGTTTCAGGACCTCGGCATCAATTCTTTCAAGAATTTCGGGCGCAACAAGGCCAAGCAAATCGTGGTCTGCAACTACGACGGCTATGTCATTGGCGACTCGATACTGTTCGCCTTCGAGGAAGACCTCTTCAGCGTTGTGAACCGGCCGAATGCGGGCAATTGGATACAATTTCATGCCGAAACCGGCGGATACGACGTCGAGGTCGACGTCGATCATCGATCCGTATCGCACCACACGGGCCGGCGCAAGCGGTACCGGTATGAGGTTCAGGGTCCCAACGCCCTGGAAATCCTGACCAGGGCGACCGGCGAAAAACTGCCCGACATCAGGTTTTTCAACATGGGTGAACTAAAGATCGCGGGTCGCGACGTGCGAGCCCTGCGGCACGGCATGGCGGGTGCGCCCGGCCTCGAACTGATGGGCCCATTCGAAGAAAAAGACGAGATCAAGGCTGCGGTTTTCGAAGCCGGCAAGGACTTAGGACTGCTCGAAGGTGGAGCACGGACCTACTCGACGGTTGCCCACGAGTCGGGTTGGGTACCTTCCGAATTACCGGCGATTTATTCAGGCGACAAGATGAAAAGCTACCGCGAGTGGCTGCCGGGAAACGGCTTTGAGGCGAACGCATCGCTTGGCGGGAGTTTTGTGTCCGATAACATCGAGGACTGGTATCTGACGCCAATGGACATCGGCTACAGTCACATACTCAAATTTGATCACGATTTCATCGGCCGGCAAGCGCTCGAGGAGAAGGCCAAACAGCCGCATAAGAAGAAAGTTACGCTGCTTTGGAACAACGATGACGTAATTCGCGTCTTTGCGTCGCTGTTCGAGCAGGGTGACCGCTATAAATACATGGACATTCCGGCTTCGCACTATGCGACCTATCCGTACGACGCGGTCTACCACAATGGCCAGCAGGTCGGTTTCTCCCTTTATCCGGTGTATACGTCGAATTTCCGGCGCTGGATTTCCCTGGCGTTGCTCGACGAGGGCGTCGGTGACATCGGTAGCGAGGTGGAAATCCTGTGGGGTGAGCCTGACGGGGGATCAGCAAAACCGCTCGTCGAACGTCATGTGCAGACCGAGATGCGCGCTACCATTGCGCCGTGTCCGATCTCCGACGTGGCGCGCGAAACCTATCGCGCCTGATGCATCGAAAGGTCGCGACTGCACGAAAACAACTGCAGTCTTGCGACGAGCGCTCTCGATGCCTTTATTGTTCGACAAGCTGATCAAGGAGCCGTTGTTCGGTTGCCAGCAGTGCGGTCAATGCCTGCTGTCGCAGTCGGGCTACATCTGTCCAATGACTTGCCCGAAAGGCCTGCGCAACGGTCCCTGCGGAGGTACTCTGAATGGCGCCTGCGAAGTGCTGCCTGACCAGCCGTGTGTGTGGCTGCGTATTCGGGATAAGAGTGCCAGCGAAGAAGGGGTGCATGCACCGTTCGATCCGGCGCTGGTCGGTTCGTCGAGTCTCACCAACTACCTGTCCGGTCGTGACCGAGAGACCCGGAAACTACTGGATTACCGAGTAGCGGCCGGTGATGAGGCATCGCCGCCCAGTCAGTTAGCGCAGAGCTTTGGCCAGGGGCAAGTCGTCATTACCTACGAGATCACATCGCCGCGAGATCGTACCGGCCTCGATCGTATTGCCGACATCGTCAAGCGTTTGGATCATCATGTCGACGGCATCAACACCACCACGAATGCTGGCGGAGTAGAGTCGCTCCACTCTTTGGAAACGGCACGCCTCGTGGCGCGTACCGGGGTACCACCGATTGTGCAATTCTGCGGTCGGGATCAGGCAGCTGATGAATTCCTGCGCCAGGCTACATCCGCGCTCGAGGATGGTTTCGCCAACATTCTGGCCTTGACCGGTGACTGGAACCCGCATGACAAACGTGAACGTCATCCGGCCCACTGGTTCCCGATGGACAGTCTGCAAATGGTCGATATCCTGGCCGAGGGGTCGGGCTTCATCAAGGCTCCGTTTATCGGAGTGGCGAGCAACCCCTACACGACGCCAATGGACGTCAGCGTCGATCGTCTGCGCAACAAGCTGCTGGCCGGTGCCCATTTCACGCAGACGCAGATCGTGACGGAGGCGGACATCTTTGCGCGCTGGTTGACGTCAGTTCGTGCTACCAAACCTGGGCGGGAATGCCGGATTCTCGCGTCGGTGCCCCTGGTCGGCAGGCAACGCCCCTACGAGATATTGCAGAAACTGCCGGGTGTGTTTGTCGACGGTGCTTTCAGGCGCACGCTTGAGAGCGATCACGACCTGGCCGTAGCCGGAATTGCCGCGGCGCGTAGTCTGATCGCGAAGCTGCTGAAATTGGACATCGACGGGGTACATTTGCTGAACTTCGGCATGCCAATCGAGGCCGTCATCGACCTGGTTGAAGAGATACGAAGTTGGCCGAACCGGCGCGCTGCGTAGGGCCGACTCGGGCTGCGAGCTGCCGCACGGCGCGTCGCTGGTCGTTCAATCAGAACAGCCCGTCAATTTGACCATCCTGGTCAACAGTGATCTGGGCGGCTGCGGGAACGCGCGGCAGGCCGGGCATCGTTAGCAGATCACCACAATAGGCGATCAGGAACTCGGCCCCGCCGGCCAGCCGTATTTCACGAATTGGTATTACGTGGTTTTTCGGCGCGCCGCGCAGTCCGGGATCCGATGAAAAGCTGTATTGGGTTTTTGCCATGCAGATCGGGAAGTGCCCGAACTCGTTCTGGTGCATCTTGAACTGATCGCGAACCTTTTGATCCGCGATAATGTCGGACGCGCCATACATAGACACTGCAATCGATTTCGCCTTCTCCCACAGTGGCATGTCATCGTCGTAAAGCGTGCGGAATTGCGAAGCACCACTGTCCGCCAAACGCGCAATCTCTTCCGCCAGTTCCGTTGCGCCGGCGCCGCCGTCAGACCAATGCGTGCAGATAAAGGCTTTGACTCCATGCAAGCCGCAGAAGTCGCCGACGGCTTTCAGTTCGTCTGCCGAGTCGGCATCGAAGCGATTGATGGCCACGACAGTAGGAACGCCGAATTGACCAACATTGCGAATGTGTCGTTCGAGGTTCTTAAGGCCTTTCAACAGCACTTCCCGGTCTTCTCGATGGAGATCATCTGCAGATGCGCCGCCATTCATCTTGATCGCCCGGACGGTTACCACGATTACGGCCGCGTCCGGATGCAGCGACGCCTTGCGACATTTGATATTGAAGAACTTCTCCGCACCAAGATCGGCGCCGAATCCGGCCTCGGTTACTACATAGTCCGCGAGCTTCAATGCCGAGCGCGTCGCGACAACGGAGTTGCAACCGTGCGCGATATTGGCGAATGGACCCCCATGGACGAATGCGGGATTGCCTTCTAACGTCTGCACCAGGTTCGGCTGAAAAGCGTCTTTCACCAGCGCCGCCATCGCGCCCTGAGCTTCGAGGTCCGCGGCTGTTATTGGGGTCTGATCCCGCCGGTAGCCGGCGATGATTCGGCCAAGGCGGCGCTGCAGGTCCGCGAGATTCTCGGCGAGGCAGAAAATCGCCATGACTTCGGATGCCACGGTGATATCGAAACCGGCCTCGCGCGGGAAGCCGTTGCCCACACCTCCGAGAGAACAAACCAGGCGACGCAAGGCGCGGTCGTTCATGTCGACGACACGCCGCCAGACCGGACGGCGAATATCGAAGCCAAGCTCGTTGCTCCAGTAAATGTGATTGTCAGCCATGGCCGCAAGGAGATTGTGCGCGGCGCTGATCGCATGCATATCGCCGGTGAAGTGCAGGTTGATGTCTTCCATAGGAATCACCTGCGCGTAGCCGCCCCCTGCAGCGCCACCCTTCATGCCGAAGCACGGGCCGAGACTGGGCTCGCGAATGCAGGTTGCTGCGCGTTTGCCAACGCGGTTCAGGGCGTCAGTCAGTCCGATGGTTGCGGTTGTCTTGCCCTCACCCGCAGGCGTGGGAGTGATGCCCGTTACTAGAATCAGCCTCCCATCGGGACGATCCTGCAACGACTGGACAAATGGTGTCTTGAGTTTGGCCTTATCGGATCCGTAAAAAAGCAGTGCCTCGCCCGGTATGCCCAGCTTCGTTGCGACATCGCCGATAGGAAGCGCGGTGCGCTGTCTGGCGATCTGCAGATCGGGGTGCTCTTCGTTGAAGCTCATTCGAATCCGCCTCCGCTCCACGACCTGCATGAGTATAATATGTATTTACAAATTTAAGCCAATTTTCGGCCCAAAGGCGCCAAAATTGGCCAATTAGCCCAATATGACAACACATTCGACGTCGGAACTCGGACCGACGCCGAGTTTGAGTGGCTGGCAAGGTGAGACCGCGACGAGAGATTCAGCGCGCCGCGAGCTGCCGCAGCCATGCCAGGGAGACGCGACCGGTCGGAACGGCGAGGTTAGCTGACAGGTGCCCGCCATCGGTGTCAGCCAGGTTCGTGAATACCGCATCCGCGGCAGAGAAATCCTGACCGGCCGTGAAGACGCCCGGGGTAGCGATGCACATCAAGTCGGCGGCTTTCGCCGCCGCCACGCTTACCGCGCTGTCTTCGATAGCAACCGCGGCAGCCGGTTCGAGATCGAGCCGAGCGAGCGCGATTTCGTAGATATCGGCGGCAGGTTTGGGTTGTTCAGCGTCAGTTACCGTGAGGACCACCGCAAAGCGATCCAGCGGTAATGCCGACCCGGCGGCATCGGCAATGGCGTCAATGTTTTCCCGATAGGTGGTCGTAACCAGGCCCAGTGATATACCGGCACCCAGCGCCTCTTTGATCAGTTCCGCCACGCCCGGTCGCAGGTTGATGCCCCGGCTACGAATCTGTTCACAGGCTATTTCGGTTTTGCGTGCATGCAGTGCGAGTATTGCGGCATCGTCCAGTCCCGCATCGGTCGTAGCACTGATTTGTCGTAGGCGCCGGCGACCGCCCGCATCCGCGAGCAGCCGGCGGTAGCTTGGTTCGTCCCAATGCCAGTCCAACCCGGCTTCCACGAAGGCTTCGTTGTAAGCACGGCGCTGGATATCAGACGTTTCGGCGAGCACTCCTATCGAACCGAAAAACACGGCGGACAGTGACATGAGATATCCCCCAGGATTAGATCTTTGCAATAATAGCGCACGCGTTGGCGGCAACCGAAGAGATCGGCACGTCAATGCTGACAGTTCGCGCACCAGAAAGTGTTGCGGTGATCCTTACCAAGCCGCGCCGTGTCGATCGGCCGGTCACATCGCAGGCAGGGCAGGCCGCCACGACCGTAGACCCACAGTCGGCCGGCACGGTCGTTCTCGAAACGTGTCACGCGTCGCCCGCCGCCGAGGTTCGCGCGCAGCAATTCGGCGGCGGTCACGTAGCAAACCTGCAGTGCTTCGTCGTCGACAACCTGCAAGGCCGTGAGAGGCAGATAGCCAGTGATAAACAACACTTCGGACTTGTAAACGTTGCCGATACCCGCTGCGACGCGTTGGTCGAGCAGCACATCCGCGAGCGGCGTGTCACCAGTCAAGAACTCGCGCGCGCGCGCGACCGCGTCGGCAACGTGCGTGTCTTCGAGAACCAGGTCCGGGCCCAGTCGCGAAGTAATGATTCGTTCGCGCACGCTCGGCGTCGTCACGAGTTCGATTTCCTTCGCATTGAAGCAGACGAACACGTCATTACCGGTGACCAGTTCCAGCGATGCCTGGCGACGCGGTTTCTGCCAGGTTTCGCCTTCGCTGTAGCGATGCCAGGAGCCGTACATGCCGAGATGGCTGCGCAACATCAATTCGTTGTCGAATTCGATGAACAGGTGTTTGCCGTGCGCAAATACACTGCGCACGCGCCGCCCGGTGCAACGGCGCACGGCGGTGGGATCGGCCACGCGCAGTCGGTCGACGGTGCGTTGCTCGAGTCGCGGCCCGAGGTAGCCGGCGAGCTTGTGAATGGTGTCACCCTCCGGCATAACGAAGTCGGTCAGGCCTGCCGCGCGACCGGGGAGGCCGGCGTCTGGATGTCAATCAGTCCGCGATAGTCCAGCTCGAAGCCACCGGCGCGAAAGGCCGGCAAGAAGGACGAATCGGCTGCCGAAACGCCGTCGATCCGCTCGATCGACAACAATCCGCGGCGACCGTCGCGCGGCAAACGTCGCAATGCGCTGATCGCTGCGGCTAGTGCGCCATCGGCAATGCGCAGATTGTCCGGGAAGCTGAGCACGCGACGGCCACGTTGTGCGACGTACAGCAGCGGATGGCCGCGGGCGAGCAGCACCCACGCGCCGGCAACACGGCGGGGCTTCGCCTGCTCCGGAGCGGCGACACGTGGCCAACTGACCAGTGCGCCAAACGGGTTCGCCGGATCCATGGCAGCAAGCATCTGGATGTCATCGACATCGATAGGCCTGTCGCGTTCCTCGGCGTCGGCGCGATAGACACGTAGACGGTCTACGGCACCAACGTGGCCGAACTGTGCGCCCGACAATCCCTCGACGAAGTAACCGCGTCGCACCTGCCCCTGGTCTTCCATTTCGGCGAGCACTTTGTAGACGGGCGTGAAGCCGCCGGGCAGATCCTCGGCGACGACGCATTCGCGGCTGACAATGCCGTAGCGTTCCAGCAGCAGTTTCGCGCGAGCAACCGCACGTGCGGTCGGCGCCGGGTCCTGGGTGACGAGCTCGCTGACCAGCGACCACCGTCCGCCCGCGAGCATGTTGTCGCGTCTAGAGCGTCGTCGCCCAGGCCGGCGGCCGAATCCTCGCAGCGGCGCAAACGTATCGTTGGTAATCTGACCGGCCCAGACCAGATCCCACAGTGCTGCGCCAAACTCGGCAGCGTCAGCTTCGGTTGTAGAGGTGCGTACGCCGTCCTGCAGTTCCATCAGGAACGACGCACCGCGGTTCGTCAGGAAGTTGAGAATCGCCGCGTGCAACGGTGACGGCGGCTCGTAGTCGCGGTCCACCGGCAGCAGGTCCCGAACCTGCTCGCGCAGGTACAGCGCGACGCGGCCGTCACGCGCACCGGTAGCGCCACGACCGACCCAGACCACAGCGCCGGATGCCGCCAGCATATCGAGCATGTCGAGGCGAAAGCCCGGGACCCGCTGCGGCAAAACGACCAGATTCCACATGGACCACGGCAGCGGCAGATCCTGCAACTGTGCAATGACGTCGCGCAGACGTGCCGAGCCTTGGCGTTCGTCGCCGACACCCTGCCACCGCGGCAGAAACGTCGCCAGCGTCGCCGTGTCTACAGGCGCGACTTCATCGCGCAGACGTGCCAGCGTGCGTCGCTTCAAGCGCCTGAGTACTTCGGCGTCACACCAGTCGAGAGCCGCTCCGCCCGGCCGGATTTCCCCGCGCACCAGCTCGCCAGCGGCTTCGAGTTGCAAGAGAACCGGCTCGACCTGCGCTGGCCGCAGATCGAAACGCGCGGCCGGCGCCGCTGTCAGGAAAGGTCCGTGATGCCGCGCATACCGGCGCAGTAGTCGGGACAGCGGCTGGTCCACGGACTCGAGAAATGCGTCCGGCAGTCCCCCGGGTGCGATCACACCCAACGCATCCCGGTACAGGCCGGCGTCATCGGCCGCGATCCAGCGCCGCTGGCCGGCGACGGTCACTTCGACCGCGCGCCGCTGAGTCGTCAGTTCCTGCAACCAGGGTCGCGGATCTTTGTCGCTGCGCTCCGCGAGCTCGTCGGCATCGAGGTCACCGAGCCGTCGCAGGATATCGTGCAGCTCATCGCGATCGCGCGCGCGGTAATCGTCCGCGACATGCTGCAACTCTTGTTCGAGTTCGGCGAGCACCTGCGGATCGATCAGTTCGCGCAGTTCCGCCTGGCCCAACAGCTCCCCCAGCAGCGCGCGATCCAGCGTCAGCGCCTGAGCCTTGCGCTCCGCCAGCGGCGCATCCTGCTCGTATAAATAAGCGGCCACGTACGCGAAGACGAGCGACCGGGCGAAAGGCGATGCGGAGCTGGTTTGCACGTCGTCGATCGCAATCTCGCGGCTGCGGATTTCACGCAACAGGGTTTTCAACGCCGGCAGGTCGAAGACATCAGCCAGCGCATGGCGATAGGTTTCGATCACGACCGGGAAGCTCGGATACTGGCGCACGGTTGCCAGCAGGTTTTGCGCTTTCAGGCGCTGCGCCCACAACGGCGATCGTTGGCCCGGCGCGCGGCGGCGGAGCAGGAGCGACCGCACTGCGTTTTCGCGGAACAGTCCGGCGAACAATGCTGTGCCGGCAAGCTGGTCGGTGACTAATTCGTGGATTTCATCCGGGTCGGGTATGAGGGTATCGACGTCCGGCAATTCTTCCGTGTCGGCGAAACGCAGCACGATGCCGTCGTCCGTGTACATCACCTGTATTTCGTAACCGGCCCGCGCACTCAATGCCTGCTGCAGGGCGATCGACCATGGCGCGTGAATGCGTGCGCCGAACGGGGTCAGAATGCAAATGCGCCAGTCACCCAGTTCGTCGCGAAACCGTTCAATCGTGATGGCGCGATCCGTTGGCAGCGTTCCGGTTTGCGTCTTCTGTTCGTCAATGTAGGTCGCGAGATTTTCGGCTGCGAAACGATCGAGTGGCGTGTGCGTCTCGAGCCAGTCGACGCGGCGGCTGCGGCCCAGGCGCGACAAACGTCGCAGAAACTCCCCGATTGCCCGACCCAGTTCCACCGGACGTCCTGGCCCTTCGCCGCGCCAGAACGGCAGTCGGCCGGGTTCGCCGGGCGCCGGACTCACGGCCACACGATCACGGCTGATTGCCTCCACGCGCCAGCTGCTCGCGCCGAGCATGATCACGTCGCCGAGCCGCGTCTCAAACACCATTTCCTCGTCGAGTTCGCCGACCCGCGGGCCGTCCTCGCCGAGCGTGACCGCGAAACTGCCGCGATCGGGAATGGTGCCGGCGTTCATGCGCGCCACCATCGCTGCCCCGCGCCGCGGCGCCAGCGTATCCGTCGCCCGATCCCAGGACAACAACGGCTTTAGATCGGCAAAGTCGGAGGAGGGATAGCGGCCACTCAACATGTCTAGTACGGCTTCCAGCGCGCTGCGCGATAGCTCACGATACGGAGCGGCCCGTGAAACTATGCGCAGCAGCTCGTCGATCGATTGCTCATGCTGGCTGCACATGGCAACGATTTGCTGAGACAGCACGTCGAGCGGATTGCCCGGCATTGCGAGCGCTTCCAGCTCGCCGGCGAGCATGCGCTGTGAGATCACTGCGCATTCCAGTAGATCGCCCCGGAATTTCGGGAAGATCTGGCCGCTGCTGACCGCGCCGACCTGATGTCCAGCGCGACCGATGCGCTGCAGGCCGCGTGCGACGGAGCCGGGCGATTCAACCAGCAGAACCTGGTCCACGGCGCCCATGTCGATGCCCAGTTCCAGCGAGCTGGTTGCTACGATGCCGCGCAACTGACCGGCTTTCAGACTTTCTTCAATATCGGCACGTTTCTCGTGCGAAATGCTGCCGTGATGGGCACGGACCAGCTCCTCATCGGCCAGTTCATTCAGTTTCTGCGCGAGGCGTTCGCACAGGCCGCGGCTGTTGACGAACACAATCGTCGCGCGGTGCGCCTGGATGCTGCTCAGCAGTTGCGGATAAACGGCCGGCCAGATACCTCGCTCGGCCGCCGGTGTGCCAACTTCGCGACTGTAGAGTTCTCCAAGAATGGACCCACCGGTCTGTGGCACGGTTGGCTGCGGTACCTGCTCCATGTCAGGGACCGGCACCGTAACTGCGAGCGCCATATTCGGCGGTGACGATGCATCCACGATCGACACGCGCCGATCGCCGCCGAGAAAATTCGCTACGACATCCAACGGTCTGACCGTTGCCGACAGCCCGATACGCTGCGGATCTGTTTCGGTCAGGTTGGCGAGCCGCTCGAGTGACAGCGCGAGATGGGCACCGCGTTTTGTCGGCGCCAGCGCGTGAATCTCATCGATGATGACTGTCTCGACGGTGCGCAGGGTGTCGGCGGCCTTCGAGCCAAGGATCAGGTACAGCGACTCCGGGGTGGTGACCAGAATGTCGCCCGGTTCGCGGGCCTGACGCTGCCGCTCGCGTTGTGGCGTATCGCCGGTGCGTACCGCGACGGTTGGTGTGCGAAATGGGAGCTCGAGGCGTTCCGCCGCCCGGGCGATACCCACCAACGGCGCGCGCAGGTTGCGCTCAATGTCGTATACCAGGGCCTTTAGCGGTGATACGTACAGCACCCGAACGCCGCGCGCCGTTTCCGCCGGCAATTGTCCCAGCGAATCGATGCCGGCCAGAAACGCAGCCAGTGTTTTGCCGCTGCCAGTTGGCGCAACCAGCAGCGCGTGCTGGCCCGTCGCGATTTCGGCCCAGCCGCGTTGCTGTACTTCGGTCGGCGACGGGAAATTGTCGGCGAACCAGCGGTGGGTGGCTTGTTGAAACACGGCAGAGCTTATCCGGCCTTATTGCTGACCGGTCTGCTCATGATACAGCGCGCGCACGGTGTCGATCGTGTCCGCCTGGTCGGCCGACTTATCTTCGCGATAGCGTTTAACGCGTGCGAAACGCAGTGCCAGGCCCGCGGGATACTGCGGGCTGGCCTGGATATCATTCACCGCGATCTCCACGACCAGTTCCGGGCGCACATGCACCACGTGCCGGTCGCGTCCTAGTTCGAGCTCGAGTAATCGCTCGGTTTGCCAGCGAAGCAATTTGTCAGTCAGGCCTTTGAAAGTCTTACCCAACATGACGAATCCGCCGGTCTCGGGATCGCGCGCGCCGAGATGCAAGTTGCTGAGCCAGCCCTGGCGCCGCCCGCTGCCCCATTCCGCCGCTAGCACGACCAGGTCGAGGCTGTGTACCTGTTTGACCTTCAGCCACTCAGCGCCGCGGCTGCCGGCCGCGTACACGCTGTCAAGCGACTTGGCCATGACACCCTCGTGGCCGCCGGCCAGTGCGCGGCGCAGGAAAGTCTCGGCCGTCTGCGGATTACCGGTCACCTGGCGCGGCACGCGCAGCGTTTCGGGCAACACGTCTGCAAGAGACTGAAAACGCGTCGAGGCCGGCCGGTCGATCAAGTCTTCGCCATCATGGTGCAGACAATCGAAAGCGAACAGCGATACCGGTAGCTCGGTGCTCATTGCTGCCACGTCGCTGCGGCGACCGAAGCGCCGCATGGTGACCTGGAACGGCAGCGGCCTGCCGTTATCACGTAACGCAATCACCTCACCGTCGAGTACTAATTGCCGCACGGGCAACTCGCTAACCGCGGCGACAATTTCAGGCAGGCTGGCCGTCACATCGTGGAGGCGGCGCGAGAAGATGCGCACGTCGTCTCCCAAGCGGTGGATCTGTACGCGCGCACCGTCGAGCTTGTATTCCAGTGCTGCTTCGCCCAGCGAGTCCAGCGCGTCCGACATGTCTTCAGCCGGACTCGCGAGCATCGGCTGCACTGGGGACAGCAGCTGCAGGCGAAACCGCTCGAGGCCCGCGGCGCCCTCGCGGAGCGCCGCATCGGCGACGGTCGCGGCATCGCCGGCGAGCATCACGGCGCGGCGCACATCGCTTGGCGGCAGGGATGCGGCGCTGGCAATCGCGTCGATCAGCAGACCTTCGAGCGCACCCTGGCGCAATTCGCCCAGAATCAGTCGGGCGAGGAATGCCCGCTCGGGATCAGTCGCCCGCGAAAACAGCCTGCCGAGTAGCTCGCGCCGAGCGGTCTGTGACCCGGCGCCTCGCGTTGCCGCAATACGGTCGAAGGTCTGGTCTACATCCCGCAGCGACAGAGTGGGGTCGGCAGCCGTATCTTTGTCAGTAAGTTCCCGGAGTATCGCCGGTCCAAGACCGATGCGTCCTTGTGGCAGACTGCCGCTCAGGTAATGCACGATGAGCCGGACCTCGTCGGCGTCTGCCTGTCCCAGGCATGCGCTCAGCGCAGCGCGCTTCTCGAGTCGACTACGAGTTGCAGCAACTTTTGATGAAGTATCTGTAAGTATCTGAAGCTGCATGAATTCGAATTCGAGATGTGAAGGTAATCTCGAAGACCTGGCGGCCCATCATGCACGGGATTTCGCAGGCTGACAGGCTCTGGATGCCCGGAGCGCGAAATCCAAGCTGTGCCTCGGTCGAATTAGCATAGGTGAAGCATCCCTCTTCCATGTTGCAACCGACCCGTGCCGCAGCGCTGGAGCGCCTCGCGGAATTTGTGCCGGCGGCCGGGCGGGCCTACGCCAGCCGGCGGAACTATGACTTCGGTCCGCAGGACCGCAGCAACGTTTCGCTGTTGTCGCCGTACCTGAGGCACCGTCTGCTAACCGAAAGCGAAGTTGTCGCTGCAGTGCTGCGTCGTCACTCCCTGTCCGCGGCGGAAAAATTCGTGCAGGAAGTATTCTGGCGAACCTACTGGAAAGGCTGGCTCGAAATGCGCCCGGCGGTGTGGCGTGAGTACTGCGCTGAGCTAGCCGAATTCGACACGGAACTCGCCAAGAATCCCGAGCTGGCGTCGCATTATGAGGCAGCGCTGGCGGGCGACACCGATATTGAGTGCTTCAATGCCTGGGTACACGAGCTTCGCGAAGATGGCTATCTGCACAATCACGCCCGCATGTGGTTCGCCAGTATCTGGATCTTCACACTCGAACTGCCATGGCAGCTCGGCGCAGATTTCTTCTACCGGCACCTTCTCGACGGCGATCCCGCCTCCAATACGCTCTCCTGGCGCTGGGTTGCCGGACTGCAGACACGCGGCAAGCACTACGTCGCGCGCCCGGACAACATCGACAAATACACCGTAGGTCGCTTTGCCTTGGCGCGGCAACTCAAACTCGACGTAGCGCCGCTGCGCGCGGCATCACTGCCGGACCCGCAACCCATTCCGCAGCCGATCACCACATCCTCGGGTGATCATTGTGCCCTGCTGCTGACGGAAGAAGATTTGCACGCGGAGAGTCTCGACCTGGAGGGCCGGATAGCCACGCTGGCCGGTTTTGCGTGCACGCCCGAACGGGCCAGCCGGCCAGTATCGCCACAGGTCAAAGCATTTGCCGCAGCTGCTGTGTGCGATGGTGTGCGTCGCGCGGCCGAGCATCTGAGCGTTGCGGTGGTGGAAAAGGAGATCCTGACCAGCACGCAGTCAGTTGTTTCCTGGGCGAAGGAAGCGGATGTGTCGACGATTGTGACCGGCTACGCGCCGACTGGGCCGGTGCGCGACGCGTTGGACCGACTCGGCCGGGAACTCGAGCCGGAAAATATTCGAGTCCTGGAAGTACAACGCGCGTGGGACCGGAATGCGTGGCCGCACGCCCGGCGCGGGTTCTTTCCATTCAAACGACACATCCCGAAACTGCTCGAGCAGGACCCGTCTACCTGAAGTGTCGAAAGACGGCGCGGACGTTAAAGCCGCACCATTTCACTGCCAGGATGCGTCCCAGGATTCGAACGCGTAGCGGTCTGTCAGCGGGAATTGCGGCGGCCGCGTCTGCGGGAAACGGCGATCGAAGCGTTGCCGGACACGATAGCGGGGTTCGGTCGCCGAGAGTGAGCCGGCCGTCAGACTGCCATGCAGGAACAAGGTGGCATTTGTCCGAGCGTTGTAGTCACGAACGACGAAACGCTTTCTCGCGTAGATGGCTGCCTCGACCCGCAGATCGCCCGGACCGGTAAATTGCGGTGGCGCAACTTCGATATTCTTGTCGCAGACCAAACCCAGATAGTTGTCGGTCTGACTGGCGTTCGGCGAATCGGCGTAAGTCAGATCGTCTTCTATCGTGATGCGCTCTGGGGAGTAAACCAGTACCTTTCCGTTCACGACACCTTTGACGTGAAGTCGAACTTTCTTCGCGGCGATCAGGTAGAACGGCTCGTCCGGCAGTCGACTGATGTTTCCGGCGCCCCGGGCGCCGAGAATCTGCCAACCGAAGCGGCCGTCCGCATAGAAGATGATCCTCGCGTGCTCATCGAAGTACTGGATTCGCTCCCTATCGATGTCTGCGTTTTGCCAGTGTTCGGCGGAGTAGGTCGGCAAGGACACTTTCGGCACGCCAGTCTTG
>JASJBD010000016.1 GCA_030066665.1 Gammaproteobacteria bacterium | reverse complement strand
CATCCTGCTCGCGGAAAATGTTGAGGCGGATGTGTCGTTTAACCTGTACGACGTGACGCTCGACGAAGCGATTCGTTCGATTGCAGCCGCAGCCGGGTTTTTCGTCGAACGCCGCAACCAGACTTACTTCGTGATGCCGGAACAGCAGGCCGGCAAGATGCCTGGCAGCAGCTTTACCGTCGTGAAGTCCATGCCGATTCAATATGCCGATCCGGCGCAACTGGAGACGAAGCTGGGCGACTATTTGTCTGATTTCGGCAATATCACCGCGCTGCCGGAGCGGAAACTGCTGGTGGTCGAGGACCAGCCGGGATTCGTCTACCGGATCAATCGACTGGTCAATGAGCTGGACAAGCGCCCGCCGCAGGTGCTGATCGAGGCGAAGATTCTCGAGATTGCGCTGAGCGATGAGCTGTCGTTCGGTATCGACTGGAACGGCATGTTCACCAACGGCAACGGTGAAGGTGACTTGGGTATCCAGGGATTACTGACACCCGGCAATAGCGGCAATGCCGGTTTCTTCTTCAATTACCTGGATTCAGACATCGAGGTGGCGCTGCGTGCGCTGGAGAGCGATGGTCGGGTGCGCAATCTCGCGTCGCCAAGAGTCGTCACCGTCGTGAACGAGGAAGCCGAAGTCATTATCGGTGATCGGCGGGGATACCGCGTCACGACCACGATCAACCAGGTCACGACCGAATCGATCGAATTCCTCGAGTCCGGCACGATCCTTCGGGTCACGCCGACGATCGACGAAAGTGGCCAGATCCTGCTGAACATCCATCCGGAGGTCAGCACCGGTACCGTCGACGAAAACGGTATTCCGTCGCAAACTACTACTGAAGTGACGACCCGGCTGCTGGTGTCGAGCGGCGAGTCGATCTTCATCGGCGGGCTGATGCGCAATACGACGACCGAGACGCGTGCCGGTATCCCGGTGTTGGGAAATATCCCGGGCCTGCGCTGGGCATTCTCCAGTCGCTCGCGAACAACTTTCAATACCGAGACGGTCGTCATCATTACGCCGCGCCTGCTCGATCCTGAGGTCGTCGCGCTCAACAAGGAGTCGCAGCGCCTGTTTAACGAAAACGAAAGCGAAATGCTGGATCGCGCGGCGGAAATCGAGGCGACGATCGAAGACAACTTCTGGCCGCCGCAACCGCCCGAGCAGCAAAAGACCGGTGCCCAGCAACCGGTCATCGAAGGCCAGTACCGGACCGACGCGCAGCCGCAGGTCGAACCGGTCGACGAACCAGTCGTCAAACCTGTCGTCGACGCGGAACCAGTCGCGGATACCGAAGTTGAGCCGGAGGCTGACCAAATCGAACCGGTGACTATCGTGCCGGAACCGGCCGCGGAACCGGCACCGGCCGAGGCTGCGCCGGCTGAGCCAGCGGTCGAGCCGACCATTGCGACCGCAACTGCTGAAGAGTCGGTAGCCGATGAGCCGGTAGTGGATGAGCCGGCCGAACCCGCAATCGCCGAAGAGTCGGTAATCGATGAGCCGATGGCTGATCAGCCGGGCGAGACGCAACCCGTGACCGAGCAAGCCGCCGCGGCCATTGAAGAGAAGACTCCGACTGGTCGTTACGCGATCAACCTGCATTCGGAACTCGAACCCATCGAGACGCCGCCCACCGACGTGCCGTCGGATCAGCTGCTGTACATCACCGAGACCGACATCGACGGGGAAACCTGGTACCGGCTGCGACTGGGGTTTTTCGACACTGAAGCGGATGCCCAGGCAGTGCTGGATGACTGGATAGACGAATTCCCGCGGGCGTGGCTGGTGAAAGTCGGCCCGAGGGAGCGCGCGGATGCGTCGGCCGATGCGGATCCGCCGGTTGTTGCATCGCAAAGCATTATGTAAAAACCGCCTCAGCCAACGGCTCCAGGAGCCCCGCCGCCACCGGCTTTGCATGTGACCCTTTCTTAATCGTGGCGACAGCGGCATTGATGTACCATCAAGTTGCTGCGACGACAACAATAACAAGAACGAGCCGGACTGGTTCTCCAGCAGTCCGGCCAGCGGCAACGCCTCATGCGCAACAACGGACTGATGCGACCAAGCTTTCTTTCCGCCCTTCTTGCGGCGATGGTCCTGTTGTGGTCGTCTGGCATTGCCTGGTCGCAGCAGCCCGGCGAAGTCGTCGTCGCCAGCATGCGCGACTGGTCACCTGATGCGGGCTGGGAGTTCCTGTGGAACCAGAATGGCCCGCTGGGCGACGACTCCGCCTACGTTCCGATGCAGTGGGATGGTGCGGAGTACGCATCTGGCACCCCGTCGGGCCTACCGTTCGCATTCGAATTCGCCTGGGCCAGCATCAGCACGAAATTGCTGAGTCCCGGGCGCGGATTGGATGACGGTGAAGCGGAAGATCGCTACCTGATCGTGCGATACGCGGTAACGGCGAGTGGCAACTATTCTCTGGCCAACAGTTCCGTTGAGATCCTGCAGAACATCTGTAGCACTGGTATGGATCTCGCCGTACTCGTCAACAATGCGCCGGTTACGACGACGTTCGTGGACCCCGAAACTGTCGGCAGTTTTGACCTGGACCTGGGAACGCTGCTGAATGGTGACACCATCGACGTGGCATTCGGTCCAGCCGGCGACCCCGCCTGTGACCTGAGTGCCGTCGACTGGGACCTGGTCTTCACGCCGCCGGACGGTGGATCCATCGTGGCAGGATTCGGCCGGGATTGGCAGGTCGGACCAGCGCCTGCCGATGGCTGGGACTACCTGTGGAACGAAAATGATGTGCTGGGTAATGCGTCTGGCTATTCCGATCTGCCGTGGGCTGCTCTGCAATATGTAGCGAACCATCCATCGGGCTCGCCCGCACTGAGTTTCATCGATTGGTTCGGCGCCAAAACGTATTTGGTGCAACCCGGACCGGGTACGCAACAGGGCGAGTCTCGTGATCTTTATGCGATCGCGCGGTACACGGTGCCGGGCGCAGGGTCCTATTACCTGCTCAACAGCAATGTTGGCACGATCAACGACTCGTGCGGAAATGGCATCGAGATCGTCATTCTGATCAACGATATTGCGGTCGCAACCGAGCGATTCAGCAGAGTCGCTGAAGCAAGTTTCAACCGGATTCTCGGTACCCTTGCCGAAGGTGACACGATCGATGTTGCCCTGGGCCCCAACGGCGATTCCGATTGCGACATCAGCGTGATCGACTGGGATTTCTATTTCGTGTCGGCACAAGTGGATTACAGCTTCGAGACCTTGCCCAGTGGCCTTGTCATCAATGTCGACGGAGTTGCCCGTACTACGCCGTTTACGCTCTCACTGCCGATTGGCGCAGACATTGATATTGCGGCGGGGAACCAGGGCCTGTTCATCTTCGACAGCTGGTCGATTGGCGGTCTGGCGGCACAGCAGGTCACGGTTGGCGTTGCGGCTCAAATCCTGACGGCGAGTTATACCGATTTGTCGGCCGGGGACGGGGCGGTTATCGCGGACTTTCTCGATGACTGGACGAACGGACCGGCGCCACCCGCCGGTTGGGCGTATCTCTGGAACGCGAGCAGTCCATTGGGAGATCCAAGCGGCTACAGCGCCTTGCAGTGGGACGGCGTGTCGCAATACCTGTCGAGTGACCCGTCGGGATTGCCATCCGCGAGCGTGTTCACCTGGGGGGATGTCACTGCCTATCTCGCGCAACCCGGTCTTGGCATCCAGGAGGGTGAACAGAGCGATCGCCACCTTGTTGCGCGCTACACAGTCGCCAGCGATGGTGCCTACTATCTCGTGAACAGCAGCATCGTGGTGTCGGGCGGATGCAGTAACGGTGTCGAGGTCACCGTGCTGGTGAACAACACGACGGTTTCTACCCGGGTCATTGGTCCATCGACGTCTGCCAGTTTTGATATTGGGTTTGGCACTTTGTCCGCCGGGGACACGATCGACGTCGCTCTGGGTCCCAATGGCGATGGCAGTTGCGATGTCAGCACGATTGACTGGGGAATCTTCCGCGTCCCGAACAGCGGTCAGTTTGGATTGGCCGAACGTCCGTCGAATCCGAGTTGTGTAGCGCCGCCGCGGCCAACCGGAGGGGCCAGCGTTGACACCGAGCTTGCGATCGCGGGTTCGCCGGGCTTTACGAACATGACAAAGATCCTGCAGGCGCCGGGTGATGGCAGCCGGTGGTTCGTCTTGCAGCAGCAGGGCGTGGTGCAGGTACTCAATATCAACGACCCGGAGAATCCGGAACCCTATCTGAACATAATCGACGATGTGCGCAGCGATGGCGGCGAAGAGGGCTTGCTGGGAATGGCTTTCCATCCGCAGTTCCCGGCTGTGCCCGAGGTCTATTTGTCCTATACCGCCGGTGCAACCGCGAGCCTGCGGCACTCGCGCATTTCGCGATTCATTCTCGACGATACGGATTCACCGACGTCCTACACGGAGCAGATCCTGCTGACGGTCGACCAGCCCGATTCGAATCATAATGGCGGTGACATCGCATTTGGGCCCGATGGCTACCTGTACATCGGCCTCGGTGATGGCGGCGGTGGCGGCGATCCGTGGGAGACCGGGCAGGACACCACGAACCTGCTGGGCGCCATGTTGCGGATCGATGTGCTGGGGGTGCCGTTTCCGTCCCCGGCCTATCGAATTCCACCGGACAACCCGTTTGCCGATAGCCCGAATAATTGCGGGCCGACCTTGATCAACGACGATGATTGTCCAGAGATCTACGCGTGGGGGCTCCGCAACCCGTGGCGGTGGAGTTTCGATGAACCCACCGGCATGTTGTGGCTCGGTGATGTCGGCCAGAATCAATGGGAGGAAGTCGACATCATCGAACGGGGCGGCAACTATGGTTGGGACTGCCGAGAGAGCTTTAGCGACTATGAATTGGAGGGCTGCCCGACGGGCGGGTTGATCGATCCGGTCACTGAGTATGGTCACTCATTCGGCAATGTCTCCATCACTGGTGGCTACGTCTATCGTGGCAGTGCGATTCCAGGTCTGGTTGGTCGGTATGTTTTCGCCGACTGGGGCTCAGGCCGGATTTGGGCGTTGCAGGATGACGGTCAGGGCGGCTACAGCAACGAGTTGATCGTGAACACGCCCTACAATCCCGCCGCCTTTGCGATCGGTGCAGACGGCGAGTTGTACTTCGCGGATCGTGGCATGAATCGTATCCGGCGCCTGATCCCCGCCGGGGCCGGAAACCCTGACACGATCCCGGATAATCTCGTCGATACCGGTTGTGTCGATATCAATGACCCGACGCAGCCCGGCCAGGGACTGATTCCGTACACAATCAATGCACCGTTCTGGTCGGACGGCGCGGCCAAGAGCCGCTGGCTGGCAATCCCTGACGGCACGACAATCGATGTCGATGGTGACGAGGATCTGGTCTTCCCCGAACGCTCCGTCATCGTCAAGAACTTCTACCTGGATTCGCAACTCATCGAAACCCGCCTGCTGATGCGGCATCCGGACGGTATCTGGGCGGGTTACACCTATGCCTGGGATGACCTGGTGACCACGGCAACGCGCGTTATTGGCGGCAGTACCCGCCTCGTCGGTAACCAGTCGTGGATCTACCCGAGCGAGGGCGAGTGCATGCAGTGTCATACGAGTGCGGCCGGCTTCAGCCTTGGCCCGGAACTGGCGCAACTGAATGGCAATTTGATCTATCCGTCGACTGGCATCAATGCAAACCAGGTGGACACCCTGGACAACATCGCGATGTTCACGAGCCCGCTGCCTGGTCCTGCTGCGACTCTGCCGGCGTTGCCCGATCCGGCCGACACCGGCGCAACTCTCGATGAACGCGCGCGCTCCTACTTGCATACCAACTGCTCGCAGTGCCACCGACCGAACGGGCCGACGCCGTCGAACATGGATTTGCGCTACGACACGGCCCTATCGGCTACGAATGCCTGCGCTGAACCACCAGCCTCCAGTGACCTGGGGATCGGGCTCGATGCACGTCTGATCGCACCCGGCGTTCCCGAGGATTCGGTTATTCCCGTGCGCATGGGATCCCGTGATGCTCACGGCATGCCCCCTCTCGGCTCCACGCTGGCCGACGCGATCGGCGTTGCGCTGATCAATGCCTGGATCGAGAGTCTGTCGGGCTGCAACTAGTCGTAGTTCTAGCGCATCTTGTTTTCGTAAACCTCCAGCAATATTCGCTTGACCGCCGCCGTAGCTTCGTCCTCAGGCAGGTCGTACTGTGCGGCGACCAGCCGCCCGATAGAGGCAACGCTGCGCTTGCCGTCGATGGCGGCGATGACCTGGGCGCGCAGCAAGTGATCAGTGGAGACAACCACGTGTTCCGGTCGCGCCGGTACTGCCTGCTGCGTATCGGAAAGCCACTGTGGCAGGTATCTGAAACGCGACTGCGGCGCCACGTCGCGGAGCTTCCTGGCGCTGAAGCTGAAAACCATCTCGACCCGACCGTGAGCACTGACAGGTGACTGCAGATAACGCAATGTGCGGCGTTTCGACTCGAGGATTTCGAATCCGGCGGCCTCAATGACGTCGAGAATCTCGTCCTGGCTGTAGTGCCAGGCCGACTGCGAGTGCGCGAATGCCAGCGAGCCGGTATTGACCCAGATACCGCCCTGCGCCAGCGTTTGGTTCATGCGTGGTGCAAATTCGCGCAGGTTCTCCGGAATGATGTCGATCAGCCAGGGCGTCAACAGGAGATCGAAGCTGCCGGGCCGGAACGGCAGGTGCATGGCATCGGCGAAGATGAACTGGAAGTTGTCATCAGCCGACAACGTTTTGGACTGGGGAGCGGCGCAGTGCTGTAGCACGGCGCCACACTCGGCATCGAGCGGCGCTACCGGGAACTCGAACAGAGAAAGCGACTCGCCGCCAATCATGCGGCTCGCGATCAGCAGCAGTAGCGGATTGATGTCGACCGCGACGGAAAGTTCCGGACGACATGACTGGTGCACGTCCAGTGACAGCCGCCCCGCCCCGGCACCAACCGTGAGCAAGCGATGCGCGTTGCCGTCGAGATGGTCGCCGAGTACCTCGTTGACCGCCCCGAGCAACTCGTCGTTCTCCCCGTTGTTCCAGGCCCAGTCACGGAAGATGTTCTGGTAATAGCTCGTGAGGCCCTGGTTCGCCGCGAGCCTCATGTGCGAACGATCGACCGGACTGCCGTCGTCGTAGAACTCGATGCGACCAAAACCGAATGGCGCGAGCAGCTCGGCAATCTGGGCGGCATGCTGTTCTCTCGCGTGCAGCAGATGCTCGAGCCGATCGCGGGTCCGCTGGCTCAAGTCGTTTTCATTCAGGGCATCAGAAACGCGGGCTCGTTCGCCCGCATTTTCGTGCAGAAACCCGTTGTACCGAGCCTTCCACTCGAGCAGGCTGGCGCGCGGGTCCGCCAGCAGCCAGGGCAGTTGTGCCTGCCCGCTGCGAAAGACCGGGAAACGCGTCCCACAACGTTCACAGGTAATTGCCTCGAACGTTTTTTCCAGCGCTTGCTCGACATCACCACACGCCGGACAAGCCAGCGGCAACGCGACCCGTACGTCGCGCGCCCTGCCGGCATCGGGTATGTCGGATTGGCGAACGGCGGTCAGACGATGGCCTCGAATGCGATATAGGGTGATACGGCCGGTCCCGTGCCCAGGCCGGGATTGTTCAACACCATGCCAAACAGGCCCTCCTCGCCGTGCAGTCCGAGGTAGTTGAGCACCACCAGTTCCGCCAGTTGTGTGACGCTGTTGGCGAACGGACTGGAGGCTGTTTCGACGTTGCCGTCCGAGCGAAAGTAGCCGAGCTGCTGAGATGCGTCCCCGTTACGCAATACCGGTCGGCCGTTCGGGCTGTAGACCAGGATGAAACTGGCCGCGGTCTGTGAATTGTCGGAGCGCCACCGGAACTTGGTCACGCCGTTGCCGTCGTCTTCCGGGTTGCCGGTATCGGCTGCGACTGCACCGTCGCTGAAACAGTAGATCATTAATGGCTTGCCGAGCTGCGCCGCGTATTCCAGCGATGCACCGATCGCCTGGCCGACCACGAAGTCCTTGCCATCGGTTTCCGGCCGCGGGTCCTGGTGATAATCACGCCCGCCGTATTCAATGGTCCCCGCTCCGCCGTATCCATTGACGACAACCTTCATCGCGGCGGCCGCCTTGCGGAAGTCGCCATCGTTGAGTTCGCCGTTCGGGAAGATGCTCTGCAGGATCGGGTCTGCTTCAGGATCGAGATCCTGCGGTACCACCGTGGTATTCAGCGTTTCGACAGCTTTGTCGAAACCGCATTGCACCAGTTCTTCGGTCGCCTGCAATTCATCGATCCGGCCGAGTTTCAGAGCGCTGATAATCGATGCGGCTTCGGCGATGCGGCCATTGGGAAACCCGTCGCCAATGTCGTCACCAATCAGCCCGATTGCCTCGCTGGGCCGGCTGACTTTCGTGGGCCGGAATTCGGACAGCACCATCGAGTTCGGTGCGGCCGAGCGGCCACCGGAATCGGAGTTGCGCGTACCGATCGTCGCGACAAATTCGCCGTTGGCGCCGGCGCGAGCGATTCCGTAAACCGGGTTGTGCGGGTTGTTGCCGGTATCGTTTTCCGAGCGTGCCGGAATGATCGTGCCGTTAGTGTTGGCGCGCGTACCGGCGCTGGTCTTGTCCAGCAGACCTCGCAACAGCGCGCTGTCCGGATGCATCGCCATACCGAACGTCCGGTCGATGCCGACATTCTGGGGGATGATGGCTTCTGGCAGACCCAGCTTTGCGTAACCATTGGCGCTGAGGAAATCCTCCTGCCCACCGACGCCGCCGACGATGACATTCGAGCCCGCGATATTCGCGCCACCGCCCTGGTCGAAGGCCAGGAAAGGTATCTTGCCGGCGCCCAACAGCGGGTTGTTGTCAATCACGCATTCCGCCCGCGCGGCTGTCGGCATCAGGGTTGCCAGGCTCGGCAGGAACACGGTGCTCACGCCGGCGATCAAGCCCTGATTGAGAAAGTCGCGGCGGGTTCGCGGTCGCGCGTGCCCGCTGCGGCGGCATTCTTCTGCAATGCGCTGTTCCAGTCGACGCTGCCGCTCTTCGACACGGCGACGCTGTTCCATATACCTGCCCATCACGTGTACCTCACCAAGGCTCTAGTTGATCGTCACTGCCGCGCTCGACAACGCAGCCGTGCACGTGGCGTGAAGAACGATTTGCGCGGCCGCACCGTTACAGCCGTTCGCGCAGCCGAGATCGTCGATCATCCGGACGATTTCTGTCGCGAACTCGGCCCGCACCGGTTGATTCGCGAGTCCGATGCCGACGATTCGGTCGTACAGCACGTTCGCCACCTGGTCCTTCGCGTTACCGTCTACCTGGCAGGCGCCGAAGAACGCGTTGCATCTGCCGCTGTCGCTGGCCAGTTCGCCACAGTAGGTCTTGGCCAGCCGCTGGATGGCGATTTGCTGGGTAGCGCCGAACCCGAGTACGTCGGATGTCGGCGGCAGCGAATCGCGCAGTTCCGCGTAGCGATCCCGGACCGCGTTGTTACCCGGGTCGATGCCGGTAACCGCCGACATGGTGTCGTTGATCTGCGCGAAGGAGCGGATGCCGGCATCCGGCTCCGGCACGTCCGGTGGCGGTGGCGGCGGTGCCGCCGGTGCCACTGGCTCGGCGAGGCCGATCTGGCCGCCGAGAATTTCGAACTCGAGATGGAAGGTATCCATCGCCGGACCCTGGTCCATCGGTATCACTACACCCAGGGGTGACAGCTGCAGGCCTGACTGCAGCACGGTGGTATCGACGCGCCGGAAACCTTGCTCGTAGACCGGCACGGTGCCGTTGACGCCGATGCGGACGTTCTTGACCCGCACCGCGCTTGCATCAGTGACGATGACCGGCTGGGCGAACATGTACGACATGCCATCCAGCTCCGTGAACTGCATGTCGATGTAGCCCGGCTGGCCGAGGTTCGCCGCGAGGTCGAAACGCAGCGTCACGAGGCGGCCCGCGCCGGCATCGAAGTTCTGCTGCACCTCGGCGCCCGTCAGCGCGCGATTGTGGATCGCGACGAGGCGGAAGATGCCCTGCCACAACCGGTTGTTGGTCACTTCATTGCCCAGCACGAAAGTCTGGTTGTCGGACCAGTCCAGCGTATCGGGCGTGTTCTCCTCGATCGCGAGCTGGCCGTTGACATAGACCTTGCGACCCACATTTTCGTCGAAGGTCGTCACGACATGCGTAAGCGTAGTGTCGACCTGCGGATCCAGCGCCTCCAGCGCGGGCGTGCCGTTGGCACTCGTGCCGGCACTGCGATTGCGCAGCAGGTAGTAGATCGCATTCTGGCCGAGCGTGAAGTTCCTGACGGCCGTGTCCTGCGAATAGCTGACGATCCGCGCCGGACCGTCCTGGGCATCGTTGTCCGGCACGACCCAGGCTTCCACGGTGAATTCACGCGTGGGCTCGATCATATCGAACAGCTTGCGGCTGTCCACCGCGTTCGCCTGCGCCTTGCCCGAAATGTTTCTCAGACCGCCGCCCTCGACCCATTCCATGCCCTCGATTTGCAGCGTGATCGCCGGCATCACGCCGCTGCTGTCCATCGTGACGTTGCCGCTGCCTTCGTCGAAGGTGAACTTCGCGATCGCGTTGACATCGACACGGGCGTTACCGCCCTCGATCGCGTCCGCCGGGCTGGTGGTCGCACTGACGACCGGCTGGTTGGTTGGGTCCGGCGGCGGTAACGCAGCGGCGGCCTGGTCGGCCCAGTCCTGGATAGCGGCCAGGAAGTCGGCCGCGATGCGATCGCAGCTGGCATCACCACCGCAGTTGTGTCGGTCCACGGCCGGTCGCAAATAGATCCGCGACTGCGCCGGGTTATTCAGATTGACCCGTTGCTGACTGATTAGCACGTTGTACGCGGTCATGACATCCGCCACCGCGAACTGCGGTATTTGATTCGCGCCGTGACAACCCACACAGAAATTGGCGGGGTCACGCAGCAGCGGATAGAGTGTCGCCTCGAAAATCGCCATATCGGTAGGCGGCGGTGGATCTCCCGGCGGCGGGTCGACCGGTGGCGGCGGATCCCCGGGCGGGGTCCCGCCCCCTGGCGGTGTGCCGCCGACCGGCGGTGCCGTACCTTCCGCAACCGTGGGACCGCCGGACAATCCATCCTCGGTGCGCACGCAAGCGGACAGCAGTGCTGCAAGTACAACCAGGAACAACAAACGCAGCAGTGGCGCAGCGGTTCGGCTGCGGCCCTGGCGGACATTGAGAATCGTCTTTGTCACAACCTTTCTCCTCAGTCGCCCATGCAGTACACGGCGGTCTCGGCGAAGACGCGCTGCATGCTGCGGTTGCTGGCTTCAAATATGTTGGCAATGTCCGACACGGCCTGGAGGTCGGCGGCCCCGTTCGGGCTGCGGTGACAGACTTTCTCGAAGGCTTTCTTGACCTGGCACTCCGCAAACTGCCGCGTTTGCGCCAGTTCCATACCGAAGCTTTTGGCGCCCATCCCGGAGCCGGGTCCGTTCCAGCCGACGAATGAATTCGGGCCCGAGCGCCAGTAATTGATCCAGGAGTCGCTGGTGGTCACGAAGCCGAACCTGAAAGTACCGGCATCCTGCAGGTACTTCGGTTGCACCGTACCGCCGGTGTATTCCAGTTGCTGTGTTTCTTCATCGAAGTCGTAATAGGCAAACGCACCGGCCAGCCCGTCGAGTCCCGCGTGACAGGACAGGCAGTCGTTCAGGTAGATCGAGCTGTCGCCGCCCGGTGAGCGGGTGACGTCCTGGCGAATGCGATCGGGCCAGGCAGTCACGTCGCGGAAGTCTTCCATGTCCATGCACAGAAAATTCAGCGTCGCGAAGCGCACCGCTGCACGGTTCGTGCCGGCGATGAGATACGCACCGGCATAGCCGCGGGTCGTCATGATGCCGGCGGTTTGTGCCGCGGCCAGCACCGTGCCCGGTTGGGCGGACTGCAGCTCCGGAACGAGATTGTCCGGGTCGCTCAGGTCGACCCGGTTATCCTGGAGTTCGAGGTAGTGCGCATTATCGGTCTGCGAATAAGCGATCGGCGAAACATTAGCCGCACCGACATAGACGATATCGTCATACAGCAACTGATCGAACGGCACGTCATCCCGGATAAGTCCAATGACTGTCGCGGTCGAATCATTGAGATCAGCAAACACTGACTGTTCGCGGTTTGTCCACGGCGTCGCGAATTCGCGCACCGTAGTGTTGTAGAAGGCCGGGTTTTGCATGGCCTCCTCGGCAGCGCCGATGGCATCACCGGCCTCGACCTTGCTCGTCATCGAGTCCAGCACGGTGTTGGACGGCGGCACACCGGTCAACCGATCGTGGATGCGCTTTGCCTGATCTCGCGGGCCGGCGGACGCAAGGTTCACGATCAAGGCCGACAGCAACACGATGCCGGCGACTCGGACAAACGTCTGTTTTGGTTCAAGCATCCTGAGACCCCTACGTTTCTCGTACCTGCTGATGGCTTTGGTCGAGACGCGCGCGCGACGTCGCCGTCGCGCGTTTGCGCGCGCCAGGTTCTTGCTGTGATGATTCGCGGCGGGAGCGTCAGGATATGAATGGAAACGACGAACGACGGGAGTCGGGGCAACGACCCGCGTCAAACGCACAACCAACTGTCTCCCATCCATGGCAACGTCCCTATCCGCATGGGCGTACCGAAAACATTGGACTTCTTTGCGCACTGGTCCGTTGGCGGCGAGTCTGTGAGCAGCCAGATCGGGCGTTCAAGGTGCTTCCTGACATAAGCAAAAAGAATGGCTGTAAGGCCATGAAACTTGGTGCCGTGCATTTTTCGAATTGAGAGCTGTGTCACGTTGTGAACCACGTCAAACGCCGCGCGCGCGCGGTGGCAGCCCAGCGATTTCGTAGTGAATGAACGGCTCTTGTTTATCCGCGCCGCAGCGGCGCGAAAATGTTCAATTGCGACTTTTGTGACGCAAGTCCGCTGCTGGTTCACACTCTGCTTGCTAGCTTCGCGGCCATCTACTACGGAAACCGGCCAGGCGCGGACCGGCTTCGGTAATTTTTATGGCAGCCAGAGCCCCGGATATCCCCGCAGATCTGTGGGATGAAGGACCCGGAAGTACGTCGACAGCCAGATCGCTGTGGCGTTTCGTGCGGCGCTATCGCGCTGCGCTGGGCTTTGGTACGGCGATGCTGCTGATCGTCATTGGCTGGCGTCAGCGTGACAACATGTACCTCACGGCCGAGGAGGGCCTCGGCTATTTCCTCGGCATCGTCGCCGTCCTGTGCATGCTGGTGCTATTGCTGTATCCCCTGCGAAAGCGCTGGCGATTCCTGCGTCACCTGGGCGGCGTCAAAGACTTCTTTCGCCTGCACATGACCATGGGCATCCTGGGTCCGGTCACGGCGCTCTATCACTGCAACTTCCAGCTCGGTTCGCTCAATAGCCGAATCGCGCTGTTTTCGGCCCTGCTGGTTGCCGGCAGTGGGCTGATTGGTCGTTTCATCTACACGAAGATTCACCACGGTCTGTACGGTCGCCGGGCCGAGCTCAGGGAATTGCTGGCCCAGGTGCGACTCAATGGTCCCAAAGGGGTACGCGCCGGCACGTTCGTGCCGGAGTTGCTGGAGCGGATTGCGGCCTTCGATCGGCAGGTTTTGCATCCTCCCGCGAGCTGGCTGGAAGTTATGGTGGGACCTTTTGTGCTGGGGATTCGAACGCGAATCCAGTACTGGCAGCTGATGCGTTTCACGCGAAATCGGTTGATTGCCGAGGGCACCTGGTCGCCGGAAGTGGCGAAGCACCAGGATCGACTCATCGAGACCACGCGACGCTACATCGCGAGCCATTTGCAGGCTGTGCGTCGGGTCGCCGAATTCAGTGCCTACGAGCGGCTGTTTTCGCTATGGCACAAGGTGCACCTGCCGTTCTTCCTTCTGCTGGTCATGTCAGTGGTTGTTCACGTCATTGCGGTCCATATCTATTGAAGAAACCACGGGTTCGTCTACTGCCATCGGAGGTGCGTTGGCTCGCGGTCGGATTAGTGTTGCTGTGCACAGCGCACAGTTCTTCAGCAGACACGCTTGAGAAGGTGCTGCTCATGCCAGGTCCGGTCATTGAAGCCCATGCGGATATCGAGAGTGAATGTCAGCAGTGCCATGCACCGTTGTCGGATAAGCCGCAGCGTGATCTCTGTGTCGCCTGTCACGAGGAGATCGGCGCTGATATTCGCACCCGGCAGGGATATCACGGTCTCGTCACCGCGGCGCAACAAACCGAGTGCGAGACCTGCCACACAGAGCACGAGGGTCGGGATTTCGTCGCGGTGAACCTCGACCTCGAGAGCTTCGACCACGCATTGACAGACTTTCCGCTGTTCGGTGTGCATGTCGCCACCGACTGCGAGTCCTGTCACGTGAAGGGAGCTTCGTTTCGCGCCGCCGAAACCACGTGTTTCGCGTGTCATCACGAGGCAGACGTCCACGAGGGCCGGCTGGGCGTGATGTGTGGTGATTGTCACTCGGCGAGTGACTGGCTCGAAGTCCGGTTCGATCACGAGCAAACGCGTTTTCCTCTGAGCGGTCAGCACGCGGTTCTGGACTGCCAGGCCTGCCACGCCGAACAGACATTCAGGTTCGCGTCGGTCGACTGCGTCAGTTGTCATCGGGGTGACGATGTTCACAAGGGCGGCAACGGTGACCAATGTGAGTCCTGCCACGACAGCACGTCATGGTTGAGCATCGATTTCGACCATTTTGATGTCAGTGGTTTTCGCCTGACCGGCGGGCATGCCGGCCTGACCTGCCGGTCGTGTCACGAGGCCAGCGATCACCGCGATTTGCAGGGAGCTGGTTGCTATGACTGTCACAAGTCAGACGACACGCATCAGGGCAGGATGGGCCCCAATTGTGGTGCCTGTCACAACGTGCGCAGCTGGGCCAAGGTCGGCTTCGATCACGGGAAAGAGTCCGGTTTCTGGCTCAACGGCGCGCACGGCGCACTGGCCTGTGAGGCCTGTCATGTCACCAGTGTCAACAACGAGCTACCGCGCGATTGCGGTGGCTGTCATGCCGCTGACGATCCACACAAGGCACAACTGGGCAACAACTGCAGCAGCTGTCACGGTGAAACGTCGTGGACAGCGAACGTGCGTTTCGACCACGCACTTGCTGTCTTCCCGCTTGTCGGCGGTCACCAGGCCCTGGAATGCAGGGAATGCCATGCGACGGCAGCGTTTCACGACGCGCCCGCCGACTGCCAGTCCTGCCACGCGGAGGACGATGTCCATGCCGGCGCGCTCGGACCGCAGTGCGAGCTGTGCCACAACCCGGCAAGTTGGGGCGCCTGGCGATTCGATCACACGCGCCAGACCGGATTTCCGCTGACCGGCGCGCACGTTGAACTCGCCTGCGCAGCTTGCCATGACCGACCGGCGACGGACGGCGCGCTGAGCGCGTCGGCGAACTGCGGATCCTGTCATCGCCGTGACGATCCGCATGCCGGGCGCTTCGGGACGGATTGCGGTCGCTGTCACACGACGACGTCATTCAGCGAGATTGAGGGGTTCTGACTCATGCGTGTCCGCCACCGCAAACTCATGCTGGTTGTTGGTGGGGCATTTTGGCTGGTTTGCCTGTTGCTGCTCGCGCTGCCCGGCGCCGGCGTGCTCTACGCGCAGTCGAGTGTCAGTTCGAGTTTCGATCACTTCACGACTGGCTTTCGCCTCGAGGGCGCGCATCGTTTTGCGGACTGCGAAGCCTGTCATACCGACGGCATGTTCGTCGGTACGCCCACGCGTTGTGCGGCCTGTCATACACAGGCCAGTCGTGTGCGGGCAACCGGCCAGCCGTCTCATCATGGCTTGACCACGCAAAACTGCGAGTCCTGCCACCGGGACGAAAGCTGGGTACCAATCGCACGGATGGACCATCTCGAAGCGGTTGGCGCCTGCGTCGGCTGTCATAACGGCCAGCGCGCAAACGGCAAACCGCCGCAACACATCCCGAGCTCTTCGCAATGCGACGACTGTCACCGGACGACAGGCTGGGTGCCCGCCGCTTTTGATCATATCGGGATATTCGACAACTGCTTTTCCTGCCATAACGGCTTCGTGACGAGTGGCAAACCGCCGAACCACATACCCGCGCCGAATACTTGCGAGGACTGCCACAACACCCTGTCGTGGACGCCATGAACGCAACACGCGGAATCGGGCATTCAATCGTGCGCGTATTGCTGACCGCGATGCTGGGTGCTCTAACCAACGCGGGAGTGGCGGCCGACCTGGCCATAGACGACGTGCGGCTGTCAAAGAGCGGCAACGTGGCCACGGCTGAAATCCTGCTCGGGTGCCCGATGCGCTACCTGGATCACGCGCCGCGCCGGGGCGGGAGCGAGTTGGCCATACGCCTGTCACTGTCGTCCGAATGCCGGCGGTCGCTGGGAGGTGTGCGCAGTGAGCTGCGACGCCCGCCGGGTGGGCACCTCGCACAGGTCGAGGATCTCGAGTTTGAAATGTCGGGTCTCGATGAAGCAACGGTGACCGTGCGCTTTCGACGCCCTGTTGGTTTTACGGTCAGTCAACGCGGACTGGGCAACCTGGTGCAGGTGCGCATAGATACGCGGGCCGAATTTGTCGCGCCGGAAGCAGTCCCGTCTGCCGAACCGGCAATCTCGGCTGTCCCGCGCACGCTGCCACCGCGCGAGCCGATGCAGGTCAGGCGCGTCTCACCCGGCACGGCGGGTGACAACTACGTGCTGGTCCTGGCGTCGCTCGAACAGCAGGCAGAAGTTCCGCTGTCGGCGCTCGCCATCCCGGACCAGGCGGTGCCGTACCTGCGGCCGATGAAGATCAACGGGAGCAGTCGCCAGGAATTGCGCGTCGGCTTTTTCGATAGCGAAGCCGCGGCGCAGGCGGCGCTGGCGGGCCTGCGGAATGAATGGCCGGATGCGTGGATCGCCGTGGCGTCGCCGGACGAGCACGGCGAGGCGCGGGACGCGCGTGGCGGCGCGCTTGGTGTAGAGCCGGGTCCGACTGCCACCGCTCCCGGCATAACGATTGCGATGGCGCAGGACGAGGTGCTGGCGCTGATGGCCGAAGGGAAAGCGGCGTTACTGGACCAGGATTACGACCGCAGTATTCGTATCTACACGCGAATGCTGGAGGTCACTGACCATGGCCAGCGTCCGGAGGCCCAGGAATTGCTGGGCGTGGCACGCGAAAAGAAAGGTCAATTCGCCCATGCAAAAGCGGAATACGAGGCGTACCTGGCACAGTTTGCCGATGCGCCCGGCGCCGCACGGGTAGAACAGCGCCTCGCGGCACTCGTGGGCGTATCCCGGCCGCAAAACGGGCAACTGCGGCAGTTGAGCCGCGCAGGATCAGACCGCTGGGAGGCATACGGCGGGTTTTCGCAGTTCTATCGGCGCAACGTAAATCAGTTTCACGAGTCATCCGAAGAAACTGTCAACCAGTCGGCGTTGATTTCACGGGCCGACCTCGTCGTGCGTCGCCGCGGTCAACGCTTCGACCTGCTCGGCCGAATGAACGCCGGCTACTACTACGACATGTTGAGTGATGGTCGCGGCACCGGTGATCAGGGTCTGTTGTCATACGCTTACGTCGATATCGTTGGTAACGACACAGACTTTGCCGCGCGCCTGGGACGCCAGACGCGCTACTCGGGCGGCGTGTTGGGCCGGTTCGACGGGGCGCACGTCAGCTACGGCTGGAAACCCAACCTGATCGTCAACCTGACAGCCGGCTTCCCGGTCGACTCGCCGCGACACGTGACGAATACCGACCACGTTGCCTACGGCGCAAGTGTCGATTTCAAAGGGCTTGCCGAATACTGGGACGTCAGTCTGTTTTTCCATCAGCAGCGCCTGGACGGCATCTCCGATCGGGAGGCCATTGGCGCCGAGGCAAGCTTCGCCCTGGACGACTGGAGCCTGGTGAGCGTCGCCGATTACGACGTGTCCTACAACGTGCTGAATTCATGGCTCGTCGCCGGCAACTGGCGGGCAACCGATCGCCTGACTATCAATGCGCGCTTGAACGTGGGTGCCAGCCCGTTCCTGACGACACGCAATGCGCTCATTGGCCAGCCGGTTGCCACCTTGGAGGAGTTGTTGCAGATCTACACCGAGCCACAGGTGCGTCGCCTGGCACGTAATCGAACCGCCGAAACGCAGTCCGCATCGTTAGGGTTTTCCACATCACTCGGTGACCGCTGGTACTGGAATACCGACTTCAGCTATTCGGAGTACGGCGCAACGGTCGAGTCCGGCGGCGTTTCGGCGCTGCCGGAAACCGGGGCTCAGTTCTTCGTCAACAGCAACCTGGTCGGCTCGAGCCTGTTCAGATCGGGCGACACGGCTATCGTCGGCCTGCGGTACAACAGTACACGCACAGCAGACACCAGTACGGTGATTCTCGATCTGCGTTATCCGGCCACGGACGGCTTGCGAATCAATCCCCGCCTCGCGTTCTCGTTCCGCCAGTCTGCGGGCGGTGACGCTGACCAATGGATCGCATCGCCCGTGCTGCGCCTGATATATCGCTGGCGGCGCCGATACCGGCTCGAATTCGAGGCCGGTGGCAACTGGTCGACCGGCGAACTGGTCCCGACGACGGTTCCGGGCCTGGTGGTCGACGATGAAGAGACCTCTGCATATTTCCTGAACCTGGGTTACCTGGTGGAGTTTTGACCATGAAGTCCCTGAGTGCGAAATATGCCGGGCTCGCCGTTGCGGCGTTGCTGCAGGCGGGCTGCGGTACGACTGATTCCGTGAATTCCTGGTTCGACGAGGACAGCGCGCTGACCTTTGTAGCCTTGAATGAACCTGTGGTTGTCGCGCGTGCGGTAACGCGCGTCAGCGTCGCCGGCCGCGACTACATCTATGTCGGGCCACTGGAAATGAATCAAATGGGTCGGCGAAACCGCTATCTGTGGCTCGGCATGGCCAGCACGGTCGATCGCGCGTTGGCAGGCCAGGATCGCCCGCAGGCCACGCAACTGGTCCTGACTGTTGACGGTCTGCCAATGGTTTTCACGTTGTCGCGATGGGAATCTGATGGTGGCACGCTGCCGTATCCGGTCACCGCGCCGGTCTACCAGTCGTATGTCACGCGCGCGTCGCTGGACCAGATCAACCGCATTGCTTCAGCCAGGTCGGTCACGGTGCAACTGGTCACTGAGGACAGCCGAACGGTCAGCTATCAGCCCTGGCATGGCGAGTGGATGGGCTGGTCGGATTTCGTTGCGGCCAATTGATTCCACGCCCACGAAACCGCTAGTCAAGACGCCGGATCTGCTCCAGATAATCCTTGAACTCCGGTGAGTCTTCCCTGGCGTAATTGAGGTTCTTGAACAGGTTGGTCAGCTGTGTGAAATGATCGCGCGCAGCGTCCTTGCTTGCGAATTCGTATTTCCTGGTAACCAGTTCATCGATCAGCTCGAGCATCTGCTGCTGCCGCTCCAGGGACACAGTGGCATCTACCTCGTTGAATGCATCCTGCTGCAGGTACACCAGGTCGAGAAAAGTGGCTTTTTGGTACTCGACGAAGTCCGCGATGCTGATGCCTTCCTCGCCGGTGACCTGCATCATTTGCCGAATTTCATCACCGTGTCGCAACAAGTCGAGCAAACGCATGATCCGGGCGGTCCAGCCTGCGTGGATGTTTTTCTCGTACCACGGGCTGAGTTGCTTCAGGTAGCGCGACCACGATGTGAGCGGTTCGATCGCGGGATAGAAACGCTTGTACGCCCGGTCCGCGCTGAGGGCGAGGAAGGTCTTTACCGTGGACAGCGTCGCTTGCGTGACGGGTTCCTCGAAGTTGCCGCCGGCTGGCGACACCGTGCCGATCATCGTGAGGCTGCCGGTATCACCATCGTTGGTCCGGACGACACCAGCGCGCTCGTAGACGCTGCGAATCGCGGAGTCGAGATAGGCCGGAAATGCCTCTTCGCCGGGAATTTCCTCCATGCGACCTGACATTTCCCGCATCGCCTGCGCCCAGCGCGTGGTCGAGTCCGCCTGGACCAACACGTCATGGCCCATCTGGCGGTAGTACTCACCGATGGTGATGCCAGTGTAGATCGACGCCTCCCGGGCGGCCACGGGCATGGACGACGTATTGCAGATCAGGATCGTCCGGTCCATCAGCGAGCCACCGGTATGCGGATCAGTGAGTTTTGGAAACTCCGTGATGGTTTCGACGACCTCGCCCGCACGTTCACCGCAGGCAATGATTACGACAATATCGGCCTTGGTGTATCGAGAGATCAGATTCTGCAGAACGGTCTTGCCAGCACCGAAGGGACCCGGGATACAGGCCGTTCCGCCCCGCGCAACCGGGAAAAACGAATCGATCAACCGCATGGTCGTCAACAGTGGCTGGTCGGGGTAAAGCCGTTCCGACTGGCGACCCTTGAGCATCGGTTCGGTCAGACTCCTGCGGACGGGCCAGGTTTGTGCCAGTCGCATGGCGCGCTGTTGGCCATCGGCGCCGCGAATGCGCGCCACCTCGACCTGTAGATTGAAGTTACCGGCCTGGATCCAGGTCACTTCGGCATCGCCCTGTTGGTCGAACGGCACCATGATTTTGTGTTCGTAGCGACCTTCGGGTACGACGCCGAGCACGTCACCGGCGCGCACCCGGTCGCCGACTCGAACAGTCGGCGTGAACGACCACAGCCGATGCTGGTCCAGCGAGTCGGCGGCAACACCACGCGGCAGGAAGAAGCCGTGCTCGGCCGCGATCGACTCCAGCGGATTCTGCAAGCCATCGTAGAGCTGTCCGAGCAGTCCCGGGCCCAGCGTCACCGAGAGCAGTTCGCCGGTCTGGATGACCGGGTCGCCAACCGCCACGCCGCGGGTGTTCTCGAAGACCTGCACGACAGCCGTGCTGCCCTCGATCCGCAGCACTTCGGCTTTCAGGCGTTCGCGATGAGTACCGGATTCCTCGGCCGGCGCCGATGGGCAGATGAGCACGACCTCATTCTTGATTAGCGGCCTCGCACTGTCCGCGGCGGATATGGTCACCAGGTCGTCCTGCACGGCCAGGACGCGCGCGGTGGTGTCAGGGATTTGATCGCGCGCGGCTTCCATCACGTGCCCTCCTCGAGCAGCGCAGCGTGCTGCCCGAGGCCTGCAGCGACCAGGGCATCGAATTTGAGCCTGGCGCCATCGGCCGAATGTTCGAGCCACTGCGAGATCAACCGGTGGCGCAAGACATATAGCACCACAGCCGCGAAATCGAACTCGTGGTCGCGCGCGGTATCGACCAGGCTTTGCCAGTGCAGTCTTGCAATAGCCTTTTCCAGGTCGAGTGTGGCGCCGGCATCATGTAGCTCACGCAATTCCGCGATCCACGGACAGCGGCGTCGCAAGGCGAAATGTGGTCGGCTCCAGTTCAGCCGAATAACGTCGATCACAGTGCCGTAACCCCATGGCGTTGCCACCGCGGGCGCCGGCTCACCGCGGCGCCGTCGTCGCATCGCTGCCAGGATGCTCAGCAATTCGAAGTGAGCCGTGATTACGCGGCGTAGGCTTGGATGCTCCAGGTCGTTCATCAACGTGCCGACGTCCTCAACAAGACTGTGATCGGAAATGCCGGGGTCGGCCAGGTCCCAGGACATGACGGACTCGATGCGCCGCATAAGCAGCGCGTCCTCTTCATCCAGCATGCCGAGCCGCGCATTCAGCCGCAGTTTTGAAATGGGCAGCTCCCGCGCAGCAAACAGGTTCGGCAGAGCCGGCAGGCTGGTCATCAGCGTGAGGTACTTGAAGTCTGCGTTGAGCATGGATCGCCTAGTACACCATGCCTTCAAGCAAAGCCCGGAAACGTGGCAACAGGTGCTCCAGCAAATGGGCCGCGATGGCGTTGCTGGAAAGATCGATTTCAATACTCTCGTCTACCAGCCGAATGCGAATACCATCTTTTACATCGCCATCAGGAACGAGCGTCACACCTTCCCGCAACAAATTGCCAGCCACCTCGATCACGAGCTGACTCAGTTGACCGCGTCGCAGCTCTTCCGGATTCTCGCGCAACTCGGCGAGTTCCATCGCGCTTTCCGGTAGCAGTATCTCCAGCCGGCTCTCGGCTTCGAGGTTGGCGCGCTCTCGCACCTGCCCGGCGATTTCCAGGATCAGCCGCTCGAGCACGGCTTTCTGTTCCAGCTCGCCACGCACCAGCCGGCCGATCTCGTCGCTGAATTGCTGCGTCAGCTGGTCTTTCATCTGCAGAACCGCATCACGGGCTGCGACCTGCAACGCTTCTTCGGCGGATGCGCGGAACCGATCGGCCTCCTGCTGTGCCCTGGCGCGCAGTTCGTCGGACTCGGCCTGGGCCTGCTGGACAAGCCAGTTCGCCCGGCTCTCGGCGTCCTGGATGATGCGCTCCGCTTCCTTACGGCCCGCGGCGACACCGTCATTGCGCAGCCGCTGGATCAGCTCCTCGACGCCGGATGCGGTTGCCTCGGCCTGCCGCGGCTGATCACCATTGGAATTGTTGGCCATAGTTCTTCCTCAGCCGGCCGGCAGGTTGGCGCCGATTACCAACGCGAAAATAAACACGAACACGGCGAATCCCTCGACGATTGCTGCCGGCGCAATAGTCAACGCGAAAATTTCCGGCTTGCTCTTCGCGACGTTGATCGCGGATGCGCAACAACGGCCCTGGTAGAGGCCACTGAACAATAGCGCCAGACCTGACAATGTACCAAGAGCGAACAGCCCGGCCGCGTTATCCGGGGTGACGGGTCGGTTCATCGCGAACATGATCACGATGCCGTAAATGATCTGCGACGATGGCAGCGCCGATGTGCCGACATAGAGGCCATAACGACTCTCGACCTCCAGCAGTGCGCCCACGGCGGCCCGGCCCGCTGCGGCACAACCCAGCGTGCTACCAATTGCCCCCAATGCGACCGGCGAGAAAATTCCAATCCAGCCGAGCGCATCGTATAGAACCCCGTTCATCGACGACTCCTTCTGTGAAATGCGCGAAACGGATAGCCTTCCGTCATCACGCTCCAGTTAAAGAATTCAATCAGGTTCAGCCGCAGGCCGTGCACGACCGCGCTGACCAGGATCAACGCAAAATTCAGGGTGTGGCCGATCAACAGCAGCACGGTCGCGAAATAGGGTCCGGCGGGTCCGGTTGCATCGCTCAACTGGCCGGCGAGTTGATTGAACGTGATGGCCAGCGACGCGCTGGCAAGTCCCAGCGCAAACAGGCGCAGGTAGCTCAGGACATCACCGAAGGCTTTCGTCACGGACGTCAGTGCCAGTCCGCCCTGCGCCAGGCGCATCAGCAGGTCTTTCCTGGTACGGACGACCTGCTCGCCCCGGAACAACAGAACTGCGAGCAGTCCCAGCCCCATGGCCACCTGTCCGGTCCGGCTCAGCGTGCCGGCGGGATCGCGTTCCCAACCGAGCCAGAGCAGCAACCCCCCGGCGATCGACAACGCCCAGCCGAGTTGACCCCAGGCAACATGTCGGCCGCGACTGCGCCAGGCTGCCATCAGGTTGCCGAGCACCAGATGCGTGGCGCCGGCAATGATCGCAATACGCATCATGGACGGGTAATCCTGAATATCGAATACTTTCAGCCGCGCGGCCAGCGTGCCCGGTTCGGGCGCCAGGCCAAAATAACTGCCGGACAGCACGCCATATAAAAGCGACATACCGGCAATCAATGCGCCCAGGTACTGGATCTGTCGCGCGCCGTGCGCCTCCCCGAGCCGGCGCCAGAAAATGGCCAGCAAGCCGGTTAGCACCAGCGCGTAGCCGGCATCCGCCATGATCATGGCGAAGAACAACGCGAACGACACCGCGACCACGGATGACGGATCGGCGTCGCGGTAACCCGGTAGTTGCCAGAAGGACACGATGGCCTGGCCGCCCGCGAGCTGCTCCGGGTTGTCCAGCAATGTCGGCGGTGACTCCGTGGGAGCGGGTGCGCGTTCCAGCAATGCCAGTCCGGCTGCATCGGTAAAGCCGCGAATCGTGTCAACCAGCTCCGCCGGTGCCCATCCCTGGATCATGAACAGATCGTGTTCACTCCAGGTTTCTGCCACGGCGCGGGTCAGGGCCGCCCGATCGTCGGCCGCGTCCAGGTTGTCGCGCAGTCGCTCGATCCAACGCGTCAGTCCTTCACGATCCGCATTCAGGTCTTCGATTTCGAGTTCGACCTGCTGCAGTTCGTCGCGCAGTTTCTCCAGTGACACGCGGCCCGTATGGGTTCGCGGGACCGGCATTGCAGTCGCATGCGGCTCCTCGGCGCTGATGACAATGATGTACGCGAAACGGTTGGTTCGGTTCACTTCCTGCCAAATCAGGTCCGACTGCCGCACCTTGTCCATCTGATACAACGGCACCTCGTAGAACCAGAGCCGGTAACCTTCTATATCCTCGCCGGGCGGCAGGCTGAAATTGCCCCACTGTTTCAGCAGACTAATTCGCATCAACAGGAAATCGCGCCGATCCTGGCGTTCCCGTAACTTCCGCTTGACGTCGAGACCCCGCGTGACGACATCCCGCATATCGAACGAAGCCGCATCCGTCACCTGGCTGCGACGTGCCTGGCAGTCCCTGAGATAACGCAGCGCCTCCCGCGCATCCTGCCCTTCGTCGGGTGCGGCCGGCTGGTCGTCTTCCGTCGTCGGCAGCACCGATGCAATCAGGTGCACGCAGCCGAGCTTCTGCAGTTCTGCCAGCGCTTCCCGCTTCAGTTCGACAGGACCAACCACGTTGATTCGACGTAACGGCAGGATAGCCATCAGCCCAGGCTCTCCGGCTGCCGTGTCTTGGCAATCTTCGCGCGCACGACTGCCGCGCGTGACTGATCGGCGAGGAATAACTGGATACGGCGGATATTCGCGCGCGTCCTGGGAATCAGGACTTTGTCAAACAGATTGAATCGCTGCGTGCTCTTGCGCACGGCTTCCTCGAGCCGGGCCAGTCGTTCGGCGTCGACCCGGCAGAGCAGATCGAGTTCCAGCCCTTCCGCCAGGAAATCGACCAGGCGATCGAACCAATGGGGACGCGCGAGCAGCGAATACGATTGCTTGTCGAGCTCGACTCCGTGGAGTACGGGCAAGCGCACCCCCATCAGGTTCTCCTCGCGGACGGTCGCGCTGCGCACCGAGACGAGCTGTGCCAGATCGTCGGGGCAACCAGCCAGCATCGGCAACTCCGCGGCCACCCGGTCTCGTACTGCTCGCAGGTGCGCCTGCCGTTCCTTGAGGACACGTCGTGCGGTGTTTCGTTCCGCAATGAGTTGGCGGCGCTTCAGGTCCACGGACGGCAGGAAGCGCTCAAACGCGGCCAGCCGCTTCGACTGGTCATGCAACGAGGTCTGATTGAGCGGTAGGCGGGCCATGTAAGCCAGTATTTGATTGCTGTAGTTTCTGGTGGCGTGGCTTGAAGTACTTGTCGATCAGGTGCTGCCGCATGAACAATTCCTGTGCCTCGAAACACTCCGCGAGACATTCCCAGCCGAGGTCCATGGCCTGTTCGAGTTCCATGCTGACCGTGATACGCATGAAGCGTTCGCGGAACAGGGTGGCGTACCTCAAGAGCTTCAGGTCATAGGGTGACAGCTCGAACGCCATGGCCTGTTTTTGTTCGGCATCCACCGCCTCGGCATACAGGCGCACCATGGTGTTCATCAGCTGGGCGTGATCTTCGCGGGTTTGCTTGCCGATGACATGCTGTTTCAGGCGCGACAGTGAACCGAACGGATCGATCATGCCGTCGTGCAAATAGAACTGGCCTTCCGTGATATAGCCAGTGTTGTCGGGTACCGGATGTGTGACGTCGTCTCCGGGCATGGTCGTGACGGACAAAATGCTCACGGAACCGGCGCCGCGAAAGTCGCAGGCGCGCTCGTAACGGCGGGCGAGCTGGGAATACAGGTCGCCGCCGTAGCCCCGGTTGGATGGCACGCGTTCCATCGCGATGCCGATTTCCTTCAGCGCATCGGCAAACGCAGTCATGTCGGTCAGTAACACCAGGACCCGTTTGCCTTCCTCGACAGCGAAGCGCTCCGCAACGGCTAACGCGAGGTCGGGCAACAGCAGTCGCTCCACGACGGGGTCGGACGCCTGGTTCACGAACATTACCGTTCGGGAGAACACACCCGCATCTTCGAAGCTGCGGCGGAAAAAATGATAGTCGTCGAAAACCAGGCCCATACCGCCGAAGACGACGATGTCCGCGTCGGCCTGCGTGCCGATTCGGGCAAGAAACTCGTTGTACGGCTCACCGGCGACTGAAAAGATCGGAATCTTCTGACTCTCGACCAGGCAATTGAACAGGTCGATCATCGGCACGCCGGTGCGAATCATTTTCGATGCGAGTACCCGCCGCACCGGGTTCACGGATGCACCACTCACCGCAACCGTTGGATCCTGCGACAGGTCGGGACCGCTGTCGATCGGGTCGCCGGTGCCGCGAAACACGCGGCCCAAAATATTTGGCGAATAACGAACCCGCATCGGGTGGCCCAGGAACCGGACGCTGGCGTCCGTTGACAGTCCCCGCGTGCCGGCCAGTACCTGCAGTGTTACAACGTCGCGATCCAGCTCGATGACCTGAGCCAGCGAATCGGGCTGGCCGCGGTTGGCTACCACCGCCAGATCCGCGAGCCGCACTCGGGCGCCGGACTCGGTGGCTGGCACGCGAACACGCAGGATGTCTCCAGTGATCTGCAGGATCTGGCTGTAGCTGATCAGGCTCTGGGTCATGGCCGGTCTGCGGCTTCTTTCTGTTGCATAAAATTCTACAGTATCAACATTCTACAGACTCGCCCGGAACCAACCCGTCCGAGCTGATACGGTCCAGTCTGCGGGATTCACCTATTGACTTTAAACCATGTCTGGCCAATGTCTGTGCCAGCGAACGGGTGTCAAATGGCTACATTCACAGGCAATCGGCCCAGCGCCATCATCGGCCTCGCGGCCCTGGTCGTCGTGATCTACGGCATGCAGGCAGCCAAGGTGCTGCTCGTGCCGTTCATGGTGGCCATTTTCATCGCACTGATCACCGTCCGGCCGATGCTCTGGATGCAGAGCAAGCGCGTGCCGACGGTCCTTGCGGTGCTGACTATCGTGATCGCGATCGTGCTGTTTCTGTCGATCATTGTCGCGATGGTCGGCGCGTCAATCTCCGACTTCACGGACGCCCTGCCGGCGTACCAGGCCCGCTTCGATGCGGCCGTCGCAACGCTTTTGAACTACATCAGCGAGCGATTCGATGGTGATTGGCAGTTGCAACGGCTGCGCGACATTGTCGATCCGGGCTGGGCGGTGCGCATGGCCGCCATGATCCTGAATTCGGTTCGCGAAGTTCTGACCAATATTTTCCTGATTGTGCTGACGGTGATCTTCATCCTGCTGGAAGCTTCCAGCATGCCCACCAAGGTCAGTGCGGCGCTGCTCGGCCGTGGTGACATCGCGCATGACGAGTCATTCGGCAGTACCCGGGTTTTTCTCGACAATCTCGGCCGTTATCTCGGCATCAAGACACTGATCAGCATGGCGACCGGACTGCTGATTGGTCTGCTGACGTGGCTGGTGGGTCTGGACTTTCCGCTGCTGTGGGGCATGTTGGCGTTCTTGTTGAACTACATTCCTACCATTGGCTCGATTCTTGCCGCCATTCCGGCCGTGTTATTGGCCCTGGTGACACTGGGATTCAGCGAGACGCTGATCACGGCGGCCGGATTCGCGACGGTCAATGTCGTGTTCGGGAATTTCCTGGAGCCGCGGCTGCTCGGTCACGGCGTCGGCATCTCCCCGCTGATCGTATTTGTCGGCCTGTTCTTCTGGGGCTGGGTCTTCGGGCCCGTCGGCATGCTGTTGTCGGTGCCGCTGACGATGACAGTAAAGATGGCGGTGGAGAGCAGCGAGAGCACGCGGTGGATCGGCATGTTGCTTGGATCTGAGCGCGATGCGGAACTGGAACTGGAAAGATGGAGGTAAGCAAATGGACGTTGACAACCCGGTAGCGGAGGTCATGACCCCGCACCCCCGCGTGGTCCAGATCACGGACCGCATCAGTGACGTGCGCGCGATTCTGGCGGACGGGCGTGTGCATCACTTGCCTGTCGTCGAAGGCGGTAAGCTGGTGGGCATGATTACGACTACGGACCTGCTGGAATTCGGCTTTGCGCCGCGCGATTCACATACGGACCTGGATGAATACCTGGACAATCATTTTTCTATTCCGCAGATCATGCAGACCGAGCTGATAACCGTGCCAAGTGACAGCACCATTCGCGATGCCGCGCGAGCTCTGACGACTGGACGGCTGCATGCGGTGCCGGTTGTGAAAAGTGACGGCGAGCTGGTCGGTATCGTGACGTCAACCGATATTGTGAGTTTCGTTGTTTCGCAGGACTAACCGGCCGATTCAGTCCAGCGTGTTCTTGTAGATCTGGCCGTCTTTCATGATCATGCGGATGTTGTTGGCGTGATCTTCGAGAACCCGGATGTCGCCAAGCGGGTCCCCGTCGACGATCAACAGGTCCGCGTAGGCGCCGGGCTCTATCACGCCGAGTGGGCCGTCCTGGTAAGGATTGCGGGGTCCGGTCAGCGCCAGCAGCTTCGCATTGTGGCTGGTTGCCTGCTTCAGTATCTCCAGTGAATTGAACCAGCGCAGCCGGTAGCCGAATTCACGCGGCGCGGCTTCGTAGGCGCGAAACGAGCCGAACGCGTCGGTACCGAATGCGACGGGTATGCCCAGCTTCCTGGCGTTGGTCATCAGGTTGTCGACGCCCTCGACAACCTGCATGCCCTTGCGGGCGCGCGACGAGGGTTGGTTGGCCAGGTAAGTTCGGATAAAGCCGAACGATTGTGAAGACAGGTAGGCACCATCGGCTTTCAACCGCTTCAGCGTGCTTTCGGAAATCAGATGGCCGTGCTCGATCACTTTCACGCCGGCGTCGAGCGCCCTGAGGACTGCCGCGTCCGTGTACGCATGCACCGCGACGTAGGTATTCCAGTCAGCGGCTGCCTCCACGGCCGCTCGCAATTCTGCGACGCTGTATTGCGTCGTATCGATCGGGTCGTACTCTGAGGAGACCCCGCCGCCGGCCATCACCTTGATCGCGGTTGCGCCTTGTCGCAGCGATTCACGCACGGCCCGTTTGACTTCGGCGGGGCCGTCCGCAATCAGTGTATAGCGCTGCGCGAACGCGTTGGCGCCGCTGCCGACACTCGGATGCGGATCCGTCAGCGCGCGGAAGTCACCATGGCCACTGGTCTGGGAAATGAACATGGCGGACGAGTAGATGCGCGGCCCATCCAGATGGCCTTCGTCTATCGCGCGCGCAAGACCCTGCGACGGGCCGCCAATATCGCGCACCGTGGTCCAGCCGCGTGATAGCACACCGCGGGCGGCCTTGACCGACAGCGCAGTCACGTAACCGGGATCCAGTCGATGAATCTCGGTTGGCGCGGCCGGCAGCGCGAGATGCGTATGCGCATCGATAATGCCGGGAATCAGGACACGGCCACCGCCGTCGATGACCATGACATTATCCCCAGGCGATTGCTGGTTGCCGATCGCCTTGATCAGCCGCCCTTCAATCAGCACGTCCCGGCCCGGGTCTGCTGCGTCGCTGGTCCCGTCCCAGACACTCACATTGCGAATCAGGATGCGGGGCAGCACTTCGCCTGTCTCCGCGGCAATGCTCTCGACTGGTTGCCCGGCGAGCCAGCCGCAGACAGCGACCAGCAGAATCTGGAGTCTGATGTTCATCCCAATCCCCTGCGCTCCGTGAGCGCCGCGTGAACGTTCATGGAACGCCAGCAAATTGGCTAAGTCAAACCGGCCGGGCGTCGTCCTTGATTGCAACCCGGTGATTCAACCGATAGGAGGGCTGGAAATCCGGGAGTAACAGGTGCTGCGTGCAACGGTTATCCCAGACCATGAGCGTCCCGTTCTCCCAGTGCAGGCGGCATTGAAAGATCGGCTTTTTCAGGTGGTCGAACAGGTATTTGAGAATCAGGTCACTCTCATCGTCTGCCAGTCCGACGATGCGACTGGTCACCATTTCGTTCACGAAAATGCATTTGCGACGGTCTCCGGGTGGGTGCGGATGGCGGGTTGCTCCACCGCGGGATCGAGCCGCCAATGGCACCGCTCATCGGCGTCACGGAAAAGGTCTCGAAAGACGGGTCCTCGCGTTTGGCGTAGAATTCATAAGGCATTGTTTCAGGTCCGTTTTTGTCAGCTGATCGCGCCTGAAGAGCAGCCATTATCGGCCTGTCGACAGTTTAAGTCTGTTGCTTTAAAAACATTCATCCATCATGTCCATGGGCTTGCTCATTGGAATTTGCGCCGGATCAGGAGTCCGATCATGAAACATCCCCGCACCGTGTTTCTGCTGCTGTTTTGCTTGTTGCAGACGACAGTTGGCGGGACGCAGCCAGCCTCCACGGAATCCGCGGCCGATCGCATTTTGATTGTCGGCGCGACGCGCAATACCGGTCTGGAAGTTACGCGCTTGCTGGTGGAACGCGGCACGCCGGTCGTCGCGTTCGCGCGCCCTACGTCGAATCTCGAGGCGTTGCGCGCACTGAACGTGGAAATCATCACCGGCGATGCACTGATTCCGGGTGATTTGCAGCGGGCGATCGACCAGGGGCCGTGGCGCGTCGTCGTCACGACGCTGAGCTGTTACAGGTGTGACAACCCGCCGGATTACGAAGGTAACAAGAACCTGGTCGACGCCATGCGCAATTCGGCCAGCCGTCGGCTGATCCTGATCTCAACCGTTGGTGCGAACGAAAGCGCAGCCGCTACGCCCTGGATCGTCGAGTGGATCCTGAAGGAGCCGATTGCACAAAAAGAGCAGGCCGAGAATTATCTGCTTGCCAGCGAGCTCGACTTCACCATCATCCGGCCCGGTGGGCTGACCGAGGCCCAACCGACGGGCGACGGTATCCTGACGGAGGATCCGACACGCATGGGCATGATTTCGCGGCCCGATCTGGCTGGCCTGATTGTCGACGTGATCGACGATGACGCGACGATCGGCAAGACCTATACGGCCATCGACAAGAATAAGCACTGGCTCTGGGACATGTACGGTGACTGAAGACGTATAGACGCGTTGCTACTCCGACGCCGCGATGACGCTGTCGATCCAGTCACTGAACAGTGCGTGCTCGACAACACCTTTATCGACCAAGTCGTAATCCAGACCCTCGAGATCACGTCGGATCCTCCGCTGCAAGTTGCCTTCCACCGGTAACGTCGTCACTACGATCACGCGACGGTTTGCATCCGCGGCATCACTGACCCAATTCCGGATCCGCTCGACGTTTGCCCGTCGGATCGCCGTTGGGGCATCGTCCTGCAGTGTAAATCCCCGCACTTCCGCGAATGGGTGGCCACTTCGGATTACCGCGGCGTGCTGTTCGAGAATTTCGAGTTCCCTGGCATTTGCCGGGGCATTGTCGGGCCCATGTGCGATGAGGGTGACGACCTCGTTGGCCGGGTCGCGACTGAGCTGTGCGGCGTAGTCGAGCAGAATGGCTGAGATCAGTGGGTCGGTGGTCGGGGTCGGTCCGAATATCACGGTCGCTTCAGTCTTCACGCGCGCGACGGACATCCAGGGTGCGTCGGCCTGTTCCCCGAAAATATAGCGCCACTGACCGATCAGGCCGCCGGATTTCAGCGTGGTCACCGGCATGATCAGCAGCGTGTCGGCACCTGCTGCCGTGAGTTCGTCGACCGCTGCCTGGATATGATCGGAGCTCATCATCGCCATGCCGAAAGCTACGGCGGTTGGGTGCCGGTCCGCGGTTGGCCGGTAAGCGTCCTTGAAAGCCTCATTGCCGGACGGCTTGTAGCCGTGACCAAGCGCCAGCACGCCGATATCGCCCACCAGCGTCACATCACTCAGATAGACGTGGTGGTTCGGTCCCATACGACTCATGTTTTCCATGATCTGCTCGTCGCTGAACTCCCGATACAACGGCACCTTTTCCCGCAACTCCGCAAACTGCTCATCGGTGAGTTGATGGTGCGCGTGCGCATGATGCTGACCGGCCAGCGCTACGGGAGAAAACGATCCGACGATCACAACAACCGCCGCTATCAGTTGATTCAGCCTGAGGATTTCAACGATTCGTTCACACATCACAGAGATCTCCCAACGATCCACGTTCTTGGCCGTTGCAGGGCCGGCATAATCGGCAGTTCACGGACTCTCGGTCCGCCGGCATCGGCAATTGCATTGACTAATGCCGGCGCCACGGCTGGCAGTGCCGGTTCGCCAGCACCGCCCGGACGGCCGGCGGCCGGCAGCACGACAATGTCGATTGGCGGGGTCTCTGCCAGGCGCAGGAACCGGTAGTCGTGAAAATTACTCTGTTGGACCCTGCCGTCCGCGAGCGTGATTTCCCCGTGCAGCGCTGCCGCCAGTCCATCGACAATGGAACCCTCGACCTGCGAGTGCAAGCCATCCGGATAAATGACCGGGCCACAGTCGATTACGCAGGTGATCCGGTCGATCGATAACGCCGAACCGTCCAGCGTGACATCGACGACCTGCGCGCAGACCGAACCGCAACTGTCCGTCATCGCGATGCCGCGACCGCGTCCGGGTCCCGGCGGGCGCCCCCAATCGGACTCCCGGGCCACAGCCTCGAGAACCCGGCGATGCCGCGGTAGCGGTTGCAGGTGTCGCAGTCGAAACTCCAGCGGATCGACTTTTGCCGCCTGCGCGAGTTCGTCCATGAACGATTCAACCACGAAACAATTGCCCGACGACCCGGGACTGCGCCAGTAACCGATCGGTACACCGGGATCCCTCGGTAACGCAGTCACGCGCAGATGCGGAATGTCATAGACCATCCGGCGGGCGGCCGTGACCATCGTGCCGTCGCGTTGTGCATCACCCCCGCGCGGCGTCGGTGTGCGGCGAAAGTAATCGGCCGTGACGGACTGTGTCACCGCGTGAAAATCGAACGCTTTGACGCGGCCGGATTCGTCGAGCCCGCCGCGCACTCTCACTACGGCGGCTGGCCGATACATATCGTGCTGCGTGTCCTCCTCGCGGGAATACATCAATTGCACCACGGTGCCCGGCATCGCTTTTGCGGCATGCACCGCGTACTCGACGAAGTCCATTTCCGCACGGCGTCCAAAAGCGCCGCCCATCAGGCTGCGATGGATCGTGATCTGCCTCGGTTCGAACTGCAGCAGTTCCGCGACGACATCGCGGGTTACGGAATTGGATTGAGTTGGCGCCCAGACGGTCGCCCGGCCGTTTTCCAGCAGTGCCGTGCAGCTCATCGGCTCCATGCAGGCGTGCGCAACGAAGGCGAGCTGATAATCGGATTCCAGCTGATCACTGCTTTTCAGCGCTGCCGTAATGTCACCGTCATCGCGAAAAACGCTGGCGTCGGGAGCGTCGAGCAGCGATCGGTATTCTTCCAGCAACTCCGTGGAGTTCAAACTTCCGGCGCCGCTGCCGGGCGTGGTCTCGATATCGATTGCGCCGGCGGCCTGTAGTGCCGTCCACGAACTGTCCGCGATAACGATGATCGCCTTGTCGTCGACTTGCAGAATCCGCTCCACGCCGGTCACCTTGCGCGCGCGGGAATCGTCAAACGCCTCGATGCGACCGCCGGCGACGGGACTTTGCACGACCGTTGCAAACCGCATCCCCGGGAAACGCTGGTCCGCGGCAAACGTGGCCCGACCAGTGGACTTGTCCGGCCCATCGAGCCGGGGCGGCGATCTGCCGCACAGGCGCCAGTCCGCGGGATCTTTGGGTATCGCGTCGCGCGGTGGCCGCTCCGTGGCAGCCGCGGCGGCCAGTTCCCCGTAGCCAAGCGAGTCTCCGGTGAGCGGATTCAGGACCCGCCCGTTCTCTGTCTGTAATTGTTCGCGTGGAATTTGCCACCGCCGCGCCGCGGCGGCGACCAGCATTTCGCGAGCGGCGGCACCCGCGGGGCGTAGCGTGTCCCAGGCATCAACGATGCTCGTGCTGCTGATCGTCACGGCCATGCCCATGGCATGAAAGACCCGCCGCAACAATGCTGTGCCGGCAGCCGCCATCCGGTCATCCGCGATTGGCCCGAACGGTCGGCCGTTTTCCATGATGCCGAAATTGAAATAGTCGCGATCGACCGGCGTGAACTCGAATGCGACCTGCGTCCAGTCGGCATCGAGTTCCTCGGCCAACATCATTGGCAAGGCAGTGCTGACGCCCTGGCCCATTTCCGCGCGATGCACACCGCAGATGATCTTGCCATCTGTGTCGATCTTGACCCACGCGTTCAGCGTATTCAGATCGGGTGTGGATGCGCCGAATTTCAGGCTGGCGTTGCCGTCGTCCAGGCGTCGGTTGCCGTACCAGACTGCCAGGCCGCCACCAACCGCGACCCCGGCAATCAACAGACCCCGGCGACTGATCGTCATGACTGCAGGTCTTTGCGCGGACAAATCAGAGCAGCGGCACCGGCGTCAACGCCCAGTCGTCGGGCCGTTCGCGTCGCGCCGGACTGGGAATGGCGTACGCAATACGATTCTGGTTGTCGCGCATGGTCTTCAGATCCATGCGCCAGCCTCGTTCCTGCCATTCCTTGCGGGCGCGGCGATAGTGCATCAGGACATCGTCGGCCGGCACGATAAACTCGCCAATTTCCTGCTCCGACGGTATCGGGGGATCGAGTTTCTCGACGACGATGCGGTCTTCCTCGATCGCTACGCCAATTCTTTCGCGGAAATTCTTGTCGAACTTATCGTCCAGCATGCAGTTCCGCATCGCAATCTGAAATATCTCCAGCGTCAGTTCATCGCGCGGCACGGTGTACAGGACCGGGTAGAAACGATCGGTCTCGTTGAAGTGCACGTGGGTCCAGGTCGAGCAGATGCCGTGATAGCCAGAGCCTGCTTCACCGCGACCTTCGGGGCTCATGTCCTTCATGTCCTGGTCCGGCAGCTCCGGTGAGTAGAACTGCACCATCGCCCCCGCGCCCCAGGGGTATTCCTCGATATTGATTTTTGGCACCCGGTAGTTCTGGTCACGCCCGCCCATGCCCATGCCGCTGTGAACGTACTCCACATGGGACGGGTCGGTCTGGTTTTCGACCAGGCGCACGTAATTGCAGTTCCAGGTGTAGCGCGTATGCAGCGCGCGCCAGCCGTCCTGCCCATATTCCGGCAGCGGCATAATCGTGGGCCGCTCGCTTTCCGGCAGGTCACCCAGGAACACAAAAACCAGGCCGTAACGTTCTTCTACCGGATAGGCGTCGATCTGCGCCCGCTCGGGCACCTGGTCCAACGGTCCGAGCGACGGAATTCGCTCGCAGAGGCCCTCACCGTTGAACTGCCAGCCGTGATAAGGGCACTGGACACAATTACCCACCACCTTGCCGTCGCCCAGCGAGCCGCCCCGATGTGTACAGGTGTTGGAAATACAGTGTGCCGTGCCGTTCTCGTCGCGCCACAGGACGAACTGCAATCCGAGCATTTGGACTTTCAACGGGTCGCGAGTCACCTGCTCGCTTTCTTCGGCCGGATACCAGAAATTGATGAACACTTTGTGATCCTCGGCTGCCCGACGGGTGTCGGCAATTCTTGTAATTGTCGCTGCGATTGATTTTACTCCCCGGTTGCGGGCTGGGGTAGCGCCGGCGGGGGCGTTTGCTAGCATCACGCAAACCGTTAACAGGTCGGGAAGCAGGCTATGGAGCGGATCAAAGAAGTTGTATTGCCAACGCTGTCGCTGGAACGGTATGTCGCGATCGTGGGTGCCGAGCGCGTCGCCGAAGTCAACGAGCTTGCGGCCAACCTGAAGGCGAAGCTCGATGGCGGTGTGATCTGGCACATCAATTCCACCGCGGTGGGCGGTGGAGTGGCGGAGATGTTGCCGCCGGTGCTCGGTTACTGCCGGGATCTCCATCTCGACGCGCGCTGGCTCGTTATCAGCGGGTCGCCCGAGTTTTTTCGCCTGACCAAGCGCCTGCATCACGCGCTGCACGGTCAGCGTGGCGACGGCAGCCAGTTCGATGCTGCGGCGCGTGAGGTTTACGACCGAACCATGCGCGAAAACCTCGCCGAGCTACTGGCTCTCGTGCAGCCCGGCGATATCGTGGTACTGCACGATCCGCAAACGATTGGGCTGGCGCCGGGATTGAGCGAGCATGGCGCGAAGATCATCTGGCGCTGTCACATCGGGCGCAGCGAGGCGACGGCGGAAGCCGATGCCGGTTGGGAATTCCTCGCGCCGTACCTCAAGGCAGCACCGCGCTACCTGTTCTCGCGTGACGAGTACGTTCCGGACCGCCTCGATCACGGCAAGTCGGACATTGTTGCGCCAAGTATCGACGCGTTTACGCCAAAAAATCAGCCGATGCTGCCGGAAACCGTGCGGGCCATCCTCGTCCACACAGGTTTGCTTGCAGGATTGCCGGTACCCGTGGGCGACCTGGGATTCGAACGAGCCGATGGCAGCAGAGGGCGCGTCGATCGGTTTGTCGACACGATCCGATGTGGCCCGCCACCTACAGCGGATGTGGCGCTAATTACTCAGGTCTCGCGATGGGATCCGCTGAAGGACCACATTGGTGTGATGGAAGGTTTCGCGCGCTGGCATACCCAGAGCAGTGGTCAGGCTGCCGAGCTCGTCCTGGCCGGGCCGACCGTGCAGTCCGTGGCCGACGATCCGGAAGGCCCGGAAGTTTTCCGCGAGGTGTTCAATGCCTGGTGCGCGTTGCCGCATGAACAACGCGCCCGGGTGCACCTTTGCATGTTGCCGATGGTCGATGTCGACGAGAACGCCGCGATCGTCAATGCCCTGCAGCGGCAGTCGCAGGTGATCGTGCAGAAAAGCCTGCAGGAAGGATTCGGGCTGACGCTCACGGAGGCCATGTGGAAGCGCAAAGCGGTCATCGCCAGTAAAGTCGGCGGGCTCCAGGATCAGATCGAGCATGGCGACAATGGCCTGTTGCTGGATGATCCGCAGGACACCGACGAATTCGTCGCCGCGCTGGGCCAGGTACTCGGCAATTTCGAGTACCGCCGGTCGCTGGGCGAGCAGGCCGGAGACACCGTGAACGAACGCTATCTGGCCATCCGCACGCTGCGCGATCATTTGTCGATGATGCGTGAATGCGTGGACGAGTAGTCCGCTACACCAGCGGCTGATTAGGCCACGGTCGCCGGATCAACTACGCCGGCCGCATAAAAAAAGAACCCGGCACGCGGCCGGGTTCGGATCGGGAGTTGTTTGCTCTCAGGCTGCGCGACGACGCACCCAGCCGAGAATTCCCAGCGCGGAACCGAACAACCAGACAGCTGCCGGTATCGGGATGATCGTGTTGTAAGCGGCTTCGCCGAACAAATGACCCGTCGCTGCCGTGGGATGGATGTCATCCCAGAACACATATTCGTCCGGGTTCGCGCACGGTATGAAGGTATCGAAATCGAGGCACTGCCCGTCGACATTCGTAAACCCGAACATGCCCGGATTAGCGATCAGATTGTTCAGGAAGGTGAAGGTGTCGAACTCGATGATATTCACGCCCAGGTCATCGCGCAGCGTCGGGATCGCTGCCGCCAGCTGGGTGTTCACCTGGACAGACAGCGACGTCGCAAACGCGCTGGCCGCAGGACCGGCCGCGATTGCAGCCGGCGTCTTGCCGACGTCCGGCAGATTGGGCACGAAGAAATGTTCGGCGCCCGCGTCAGCCAGATCAGTAATGATGCTGCTGAGATTCGCCACTGTGTTGGCCACTGCCAGGTCGCGAATGTCATTGCCGCCGCCGAAAACAACATACAGAGCATTTGGATCGGCCGAGTTGGTGCTGAGATACAGCGCAACCTGGTCCAGCAGGCTCGGTGGCGTGGTTTGGCCTATCGGCCCCGTTCTGGCGCCGGCCGTGGCGTAATTGGTGCCACCGGCCAGGACCGGATCCACGCTGAGGCCGAGCAAGCCAGCCGCGACCTCCAGCCAGACCGGCCCGTTTGACACGCGGCCATTGAAATAGGGCGGTGACGGTGGAATACCGGAGGCAATGAAAGCGTTACCGGTGTCGGACAGGCTGTCGCCAAAGCCGTACGCGGCGTTGAACTGCATCGCGTTCGCCGGGCGTCCGGCGAACAGCACCAGCACGGTGATTAGCAGCAGGCTGAAAAAGGAAATGCGTGCACCGCGACCCGATGTCGCTCGCACGGAAGCAGACCTAATCATGAATCGAACTCCCGATTGTTTTCTTCTAATTGTGCAGTGCTCCCAACCCCTTGCGATCAGGGAGCCCGCCGCTCGTTTGCGTCATCGGAGCAGTCAGACACTACTGTTTATGCCCGCATTTGCAACGATTGTCTACTGACCGCCGGCGCGGACGCCACTCAGCGAACTGAATCAATGCCTTACAGCCGGCCAGCGTCCCCGAACACATTATGTCCAAACTTGCCTGCGCGGGTTCGCAACGTGCATGGACGCGCCGCAGCAGCCGCCGGTTTGCAGGATCGCTGGGGAGATGAACCCCCGCTATCTGGCGGCGCCGAAACGCACCCGCGCGGTCACGCCGTAGGTTCGCAGCGTCGGGTGGGTGACCGTGTAACGGAACGGGAAGAAATTGTTGGGGCTGCCACCGTTCGCTGTACCGCTGAAGTCGCTGGTATTGCCGAAATATACGTCGCGGAAAGATGCACTCGGAGAGTCCTCTTCGAACAGGTTCTTGGCCCAGATTTCGAAGTCGTAGCGCTCTGAGGTGACCCCCAGCTTCAGGTTGACCAGGGTGCGGGATGGCAGTGTTGCCAGGTTGTCATCTTCGGGGAAATACTCGTCGCGATAGGTCAGGTCGCCGCGCGTGAACCACTGCCAGTCGCCGGCGAACGCCCGACTATAGGTCAGGCTTAGATTGCCCTGCCATTGCGGCTGGCGCGACACTTGGTTGCCCTGGATGTTGCCGCATTGGGGTGGTAGCGGTTGGCCCGGCGTCGTGTTCCGGCAGGAAGCGTCGCCATAGGACGGGAAGAAAACGTATTTGTCGTTCTGAACGGCACCCCATTTGGCGTCCGTAAACGACAGACCAAGAGACCCGGTAAGGTTATCGCTAATTACGAAGAGGCCACTGGCTTCCCAACCCCAGACGTCCGCATCGCCACCGTTGAATCGCGTACCTTCGGGTTGGTCAAACGGCAAGCCGGTAACCGGGTCACTCTCCAGAGTGTTGCGGAGCACGATGTCCTGCCAGTCACCGTAATACATCGCAAGATCCAGGCGCAGTCGGCCGTTTAACGTAGCGCCCTTGGCGCCGATTTCGTACATCACCAAGTCTTCCGGTTCGACCGTGACTTTGCGCGCGACCGAGCAACTGGCGAAATTGACTTCGGGATCGTTCGGATCCAAGGGACACGGATCACCGGGTGCCAGGGAAATGTCGCCGGACAAAATATCGAAGTCACCCGGCTTGGTGCCGTTTGCCACGGAACCGTAAACCTGCCATTCATCTGAAATGCGGTATTGCAGGCTCAACCTGCCAGTAACCTCGTCCCAGCTGCCTTTTTGGGTGTCGATATCGACCAAAGTGCCCGTTGGCGTGAATTCGGTTCGGGTGTCTCGCGTTTCGGACTCGACATCGCTGTAACGCAGTTCTGCGCGGAACGTGAATTTTTCTGCCACGTCGAGTTCCGCCCAGCTGAATATGGCCCAGCCCTCGTCGTCCGTTTCGGTATTGAATACAACGTTATCGGCCAGATCACCGCCGGGTTGGAACCAGGGCGCAAAAGCGTCCGTGCCGATCGCAACAAACGGTCCAGCGGGCCCGATCTGGATGAATGGGCCATACGCAATTCCCAGGGAACCGGGTGCGGTCGCGGGCGGCGGCACGGTGTGAATCACGCCGCCGTCGGCGCTCGTGAACTCGGTGTTGAAGTAATAGCCACCAATCGAATACCGGAATTCATTTTCCAGATTGCTGGTAAAACGGATTTCCTGACTCCATTCCTCGGTGTCGTCACCGAGATTTGGCTGCAGCTGGCCGGTGCGCGTAATCAACGGCGTAGTACACAGGCTCTGGCTGCCAAGATTGAGTTGACAGTACTCGAAGGCCTGGTCGTTGCCGAGATTACGCGTGCCGTCGTCTACCGAAGTTTGCTCGGTCCTGGAATACCCCGTCAGGAAAGTCAGCGTGCCATCGCCTACGTCCCAGTCGACGTTCAGGCTGCCGCGCAACAGTTCCCGTTCTTCGCCGATTGCGCCGACCGCTTTGCGGATTACTTTGTCGTCGCTGATGCCTAGATCCTGATTGACCTGGCCGACATCAGGAATTTCACCGCAATAGGCACCGAAACGCGTGTCGGTGAAATTAAACGCGCCCCCGTTAGTTGCGGGGTCGGGATCCAGCGTCGATACGTCCTCGCAGTCCGTGGTCAGCGATGTCGTTGCGCCGATGTCGATTTCGTCCTCTGAGTAAAAGAGATTGAAGAGCAGATCGAGATCTTCGTTCGGCGTCCAGTTCAACGTGCCAATCGCCGTCTTGTATTCCCGTCCACCCACATCATTACCGCCCAGCGGATCGTCGTAGGAACCGTCGAAGTCGTCGTAAGCCAGCGTAATGCGCCCGGCAAGTACGTCGCGAATGATCGGTCCGCCGACGATTGCCTTGCCGGCAATCCGCCCGTCATTTCCGGCCGTGACGTCGACCTTGCTCTCGAATTCGTTCGAGGGCCGTCTGGTGACGTAGTTGATCGCACCGGAAAACGATCTACGGCCGTACATCGTCGACTGCGGGCCTTTGACAATCTCGATCCGTTCCACTTCGAGCAGGCTGAAATTCAGACCTTCCCGACCGGCAACAAATACGCCGTCGACAAACGACGAAACATTAAGGCCGCCGAAAATATCGGTTGGCGCAATACCGCGGATGACCGGCGTCGGCAGAAATTCACCGATAGGATTGAAAAAACTCAGGCCGGGCGTGAAGTCCGCAATATCATCCAGGCCCTGAATATTGGCTCGCTCGATTTCGCCGCTGGTCAACGCCGTAATTGACAGCGGCACGTCGCGGAGGTTCTCTTCGATCTTGCGAGAGGTAACGATGATTTCTTCGACCAGCACGTCATCGCGAGTCGGACCTTGTTGAGCGTACGCAACCGACACCGTAGAACACGCAACGATCAAGAAAACGGAAACACGACTGCTTACCAAGGGACAAAGCGAGCCCGAACGAAATCTCATGTCTCAAGCCTCCCCCAAGTGGGACTTCCCCGACCCGGCCTCCCAAGCCGGCTCGTCGAGGATACTGCATTGTCCCTGCAAGCGCAGCACCGGGAACTGCGACGCGGCGCGCAGGTGCGGCGAATTGATGCGTCGTAGCGGCTTTGCTACCGTCGATGGGTCGCCACGACACGTATTCGATAAACGGGCGCATCCATGAGACAGCGAGCATTCAACGGGCTCAGCGTACTGGCCGCGGCAATTCTGCTAACCGCCTCGGCACTCGCGGCCGATACCACCCGATTGCCGATTGGTGACCCCGAGCGTCGTCAGAGGACCGCGCCCGTGATCGTCGACACCATAGTCGACACCCGTGCCAACGAGCAGATCAGCACGGCGGAGCTCGTCAACCGATTGGCGGACGTTCAGCTGGTCTTCTTCGGCGAGAACCACACAGACATGGATTTTCACCGGGCGCAGGCGCAGTTGATTCGCAGCCTGCACCAGGCAGGCCGCGAAGTCTTCATCGGCCTGGAAATGTTTCCGTACACGCGCCAGCCCGAGCTCGATCGCTGGACGGACGGGGAGCTAACCGAAACGGCGTTCCTCGCGGCCGCCAAGTGGTATGAGAGTTGGGGGTATCGCTGGGAATACTACGCCGACATTTTTCGCTATGCCCGTGATAATGAATTGCGAATGTTTGCCGTCAATTCACCGCGACATGTCGTAAAAGCCGTTCGCACTCAGGGGTTCGATGGCCTGTCGGACGAAGACCGCAAGCATATCCCCCGCGAAGTCGTGACGAACAGCGAAGAGCATCGCACGCTGTTCAAGGCGTCGTTCGAGTCCGGTGATTCCCTGCATGCGGACATCAGCGAAGAGGCGCTGGACGGTATGTTGCGCGCGCAGGCGACCTGGGATGCCGTGATGGGCTGGAACGCGGTCCTGGCCCTGAGGGAGCACGGCGGTCCGAATGCCATCATGGTGGTGCTGATCGGGGCCGGCCACGTGACCTATGGATTGGGGTCGCAACTGCAAATCGAGGCAGACTTCGACGGGAACATCGCATCCGTCGTGCCGGTGCCGGTGGTGGATTTCGAAGGCAAGCCAATCCCGGAAGTACAGGCTTCGTACGCGGATTTCGTCTGGGGTCTGCCGCCAACCCGTGATCCGCTCTACCCGTCGCTGGGTGTATCGCTCATGGGTAGCATCGGTAAGGACCCAAACAAGATCATCCAGGTCGGCAACGATTCCATTGCGGCCGAAGCCGACTTGCGGGTCGGCGATATTCTCGAAAGTATTGACGGTCAGGAAGTAGGCGCATTGGGATCGCTGCGACAAATCATGGCGGCCTACAACTGGGGTGATAGTGCGGAGGTGCAGATTGGCCGGGCAGACGAGACGATTACAAAGGAAGTGGTGTTTCGGCGGAAGCATCCCTGACATGCGAGCACTGACGATCGGGCTGCTGGTCCTGGCGGCCGGCGTCGCTGCGGCCAACGACCTGGCGCAGTACGACCTGGTTATCTCCGTCGTCCCGAACGATAGAACCCTCTCCGTCGATGCAGTCGTTGACCTGCCGCGTGACCAGGCGGGTCGGACAGTCGAGTTCCTGCTGACATCCGGGCTGCAGATCAAGGCATCGTCACCCAAGGTGGAACGCCTGAAAAAGGCCGGGGCCGAGGGCTTTCAGGGGATCAATGGTTCCAGCGTGGAATTGTCGCGCCAGGACGGTGTCAGCCGATACCGAGTGACGCTGCCGGACGACTCGACGCAAGTCACGTTGACGTATCAGGGCAAGATCGATTTTGCGCTGGAAACCCAGGGCGAGGAATACACGCGCGGGTTCCGGGAGACACCGGGCGTCATTGGTGAGCAAGGCGTCTACCTGGCCGGCAGCACGCTCTGGTATCCGTATTTCAGCAATGATCTCGTTAGCTTCGAGTTGCATGCGCGCGTGCCGGACGGTTGGCACCTGATCAGCCAGGGCGACGGATCCTCGCGTGGCGACGATGGCATTGCCGATTGGGATTCCGCTGGCCCGGTTGACGAGATCTACCTGGTCGGTGGGCCGCTCACCCGTTACGAGGCGTCGGCCGGCAGTGCGTTGGCCGAGGTGTATTTGCGCGATCCCGACGCATCACTGGCCAACAAATACCTCGAGGCCACTGCACGTTATATTGAGATGTACCGCAGCCTGATCGGGCCGTATCCGTACGGCAAGTTCGCGCTGGTCGAGAATTTCTGGGAAACCGGTTACGGCATGCCATCGTTCACGCTGCTGGGGCCGCAGATCATCCGCTTCCCGTTCATCCTCACGTCATCGTATCCGCACGAAATCCTTCACAACTGGTGGGGTAATTCCGTGTTCGTGGACTACGAGACCGGCAACTGGTGCGAGGGGCTGACGGCTTACATGGCCGATCACCTGTTCAAGGAACAGACGGGCCAGGGCGCCGAATACCGGCGCGACGTGTTGAAGAAATACCGCGACTTCGTAAAAGAAGACCGCGACTTTCCGTTGAGCGAATTCCGATCACGGCACAGCGCGGCAACCGAGGCCGTTGGCTACGGCAAGACCATGATGGGTTTCCACATGCTGCGCAATCGCTTCGGCGACGACGTATTTCGTCAGACCCTGGCAAATTTCTATCGCAAACAGCGTGGCAACAAGGCTAGCTTTGCGGATGTCCGCAATGAATTCGAAACCGTCGCGCAAGCCGACCTGGAACGTTTCTTCAGTGAATGGGTCGGTATGCCGGGCGCGGCCGATCTCGAAGTTACCGACGTTGCGGTAACGCGCGGCGGCAAGGGCTATTTGATCAGCGGTCGGCTGCTGCAAAAGCAGCCGCAGGGCCCATTCGAACTGGAAATCCCGGTGGCCATTACGACGACCAATGGCACGGCGCTGGAACTCATTATTACCGGCGATGCATCCACCAGATTCGAATTCACGACTCGCAATCCGCCGATGCTGTTGAGCATTGATCCCCAGTTCGATGTCTTCCGTTTACTCGACGCGCGCGAGACTGCGCCGTCGATTGGCCAGGTGTTCGGCGAACCCGACATTGTCGCCGTACTGCCGTCGGCGGCGTCGCCGGAGCGGCTGGACGCGTGGCGTGGCCTGGTAGAGGTGTGGTCGAGTCCGGCGCAGGCGATCGATATTGTCATGGACGATGAGATTAGTGAACTGCCGGCGGATC